>JAITMJ010000146.1 GCA_031277475.1 Flavobacteriaceae bacterium | reverse complement strand
ACTCAAAAATTATCAATATAAAATTAACCTAAGACCCAGAAAATTATTAAACTTTATTTCCCCTTTATTTCTATTGAATACTATTTTATAACTTTGGGGGGGGAATCTATCTTTTTTCAATTTTGATAGAACTTGCCTTTGTATTGTACAGATTTTTGAATCTTTTTCGAGACAGTTGTTGTTTTTTCGCATATCATCGTAGATGCTTTTTTGCTCTTCTTCAATTATAGATTTTTCAATACCCCCTTTCATAAAATATTTAGTTCCGTCTTCCGTGATAATTACACCCTCTCTCATACTTTTAACAGGGTCTTCAACATACAATTTATATTGATTAACATATTTGTTTTCATTTGTGGGAATATATTTTGAAAAATTAAAACTTGTTGAATTTTCGATTTTGTTTATTCCTGCTATAGTAAATTCAAAATCTTTATCTTCATCAGATATTTTTAGAATTAATCCCGGAAGTCCACCAAATTTATAGGGACCGCTTGCAAATGGAAGGTCAGCCGTATAATACGCTTTCCATTTTCTTCCGCCAAAATCAGTTTCCGCCGAGATACATTCATATTCCAATATTTCTAACTTCTCATTTTCAATTTTCCATTTAATATCAATATCTTGTTTATAAGTGAAAAAATCCCCGTCGATAATTGAATATATGTTATATTCACTATCCTTTTTTTCTATGATTTCGTTAATATAAGAATCTTTAAAATCACCCATATTTACTGTGATACTTGAAAGATTCATCATTGATGACAGCCTTTTATTAATAGAATCATTTTTGATGTGGCTGTTGCTGTAAAATAAAGATTCATTTGTTTGGGTATCATAATCAAGAATATAGAGTTCCGTTTTTTTTATTTCTTTTTGAGTGGAATCCGGAGCGTATCTTAACTCATAATAAAATCTATAACTTTGAGCGGAAAATTTAAAACTCCACAATAAAACCATCAAGAAAATAATACCTCTTTTGAAAGAGATTTTTTTCATTCCCAAAGTGTAGATAAACCCAATTAAAGTAATATTTTTGTTCATTGTTTTATTTTTTTCGTACATCAAAAAACTACGGGACAAATGTAAATCTTGTTTTTAAAAGAAAAAAACCTTTTTTATGCGTTTTTATTCGCATAATTTTTTGAAATATAAAAAATAGTATAAATTCGCATAAAAGTTATTCGTTATGATGAGAACGAAATTTATAAATATGAGAAAGAGCAAAAAACTTTCCCAGCAGGATGTTGCTACATATTTGAAAATCAGCTAAACACAATATAGAAGAAAAGAAATGGGCGAAGCGAAAATGTATGAAGATGAATTGGAACGCACAGCGAAACTTATGGATGTCCCTATAGATGAAATAAGAGACGATATACCAGAAAACGCTGTAAATCAAGTTTTTGAAAACGTTACGGGAGATTATACCGGTAGCCATAATGTTTATCCTATTCCCGAATTTTTATTGGAATCTCAACAAAAATACATCACAAAATTAGAGGAAGATATTCAAAATCTTAAAAACGAAATCCGAGCTTTAAAAGAGCGTTTGGAAAAGAAAAACTAAACTTCTGAACCTTAAAATCGCTTAAATTGTTTTGTAAAACGTTGGATGCAAAATGTAAATTGTATAATTTTGCAAAAAAATAGAGATGAAAGAAGGTCAAAAAGTCAAAGTATCTCCGGAACAACCGGATAGGGTAAATGCTGCCATTTTTCCTCCCATTACAAATCTTTGTTTTTCTAACTCTAACTCTTTCTCAAAGAGTTTTTCTTTTAATGATTCTAATTTTTTCATTTCTAAAAACTTTTTTTTGATTAAACTAATTTTACATTTTATAATAAATCCGCATATTCTTTTACTTATATTCCATTTGTAAAGCAGAAGATTCGATTTTACAATAACTATCTTTATTTTTGCGTTAATTTTTTAATTAACAATTTTTAATTTATGTTTTTACAAACCGCATCGCCGCAAGTTCAGGAACAGGTGTTCTCGTTCTGGAAAATTATGTTTCACGGAAATCTTTTTGCCAATGTGGTAATGGTAACCGTGCTTCTGCTGGGTGTTTTTTCGTTGTATTTGTTTTTGGAACGTCTGTTTTTCATCAACAGAATGACGAAAACTTCCGATGCCAACCTGATTGAAAACCTCGAAGATTTCTTAAAAGAAGGAAGAATGGATGCCGCGAAAGATTATTGCGTTCGTCTCAATTCGCCGGAGGGAAGAATCGTGGAGAAGGGCGTTTCCAGAATTGGCAGACCGATTTCCGACATTATGAGTTCAATGGAAGGTCAAGCGCAAATTGAAGTTTCCAAAATGGAAAAAAATCTGAATCTCCTTGCCGTTGTTCCGAGTTTAGCACCGATGTTGGGGCTTTTGGGAACGGTAATCGGAATGATTTTGGCATTTTTCAATATGTCCAACGCCGAAGGTTCTTTTTCGCCGAAAACGCTTTCCGAAGGAATTTATACGGCGATGGGGCAAACGGCTGTCGGTTTGGCAGTCGCCATTCCCGCGAATTTTTTCTATAATTTAATTTTAACGAAAATAGATAAATTCGTTTTGAAATCTCAAAATCTCGAAGCAGAATTTTTAGACCTTATCAATAAACCTATTTGATATTAAAAACTAAAAGTTTAAAAACTAAAATATTAAAAACTAAAAACTAAAAATCGACATTCCAAAACTTTAAACTTTAAACTTTAAACAAAAAAAACATCAACCAAATATGAGAAATCTATTAATTGTATATTTATTATCTTTTTGGACTGCACAAGCGCAAAGCATTCGTGATAAAGTTTTTAACGATGTAATTTTAATACAACCGGAAAATGTAGTAACAGACGGTAATGATTTTCTCATTGATATTCCTTTTAAACCTCAAGAAAATCCGATTATAATATTTAATAATGACAGACGAATTCCGACAAAATTATTCTTTGCAAAAGAATCTTTTTTTCCCAAACAAAATACAATTTTGCTGATAACGCCGGATTGGGAATATATTGAAAATGTTGCGAAAAACCTTCCGAAAGATGTTACTATAAAACCTGTTGGTCAATATAAATTTTATTACATTGATAGAAATAATGCCGGCTACAAAGTAGATAGTTTGAGTAGAAGGATAGATAATCCACATAATCCTATCACTATGAATTTCAAAAAACCTGAACTTCGGGATGATGAAATTAAATGTTACGGAACAATTTGCAAATACAGTGGAAAAATATCTGATAAAGAAGATGAAGATTGTGAATGTTACACACTTTCCGATTTAACCAATCAACAAAAACTTTTGTTTCTAAAAGAATTTTTTCAATTTCATTCTGTAATTATCTTTCCGGAAATTTTGAAAAAAAATAAAAATCATAAATACATTTTACATTAACAAAAAAAACATCAACCAAAATGAAAATCCGCCGAAGAAATAAAGCCAATCCCGAATTTAGTTTAGCCGCGATGACGGACGTGATTCTCTTGCTTCTGATCTTTTTTATGATTACTTCGTCCGTTGCCAACCAAAGCGCGATAGACGTAAAACTTCCGAAAGGAGAAGCCGCGCCGAGCGTTCCGAATCTTTTGTCCGTCAGCATTTTGCCGGACGGTTCGTATTTTATTGACGACAAAAAAATAGAAAAGGAAAATTTGGAAAACGCGATTGTCGATAGAATGAAAAACGTTAAAAATCAATCTTTTACCATTCGTGCCGACAAAAATGCGCTTCACCAAGACGTGGTTTTCGTAATGGAAATCGCCGAAAAATACAAGTATAATATCGCGATTGCGACGGTGAGATAAAACTGATGACAATCACATAGAACCGCCGAAAATTTTGTAAATTCGTAAGGTGAAAAAAGAACCAAGATATATAGACCTATCAACCAAGTCCGAACCTTGGACAGAGACGGAACTCTCCGACTTTAGAAAATTGATGCAGGAAATCAAAGAAAAAAATAATTCGATGGTTCGCACGACGAAATCGTTGAAAAATGGAGATAAAATCAGGTTGAAAAAAACTTCAAAAGCATTGTTTTCGTAATGGAAATCGCCGAAAAATACAAGTATAATATCGCGATATGTCTGAAAAAACTAAATTATTGTTCTTGTTGAGTTTGGTCATACTTGTAAATTGTAAGAAAATAACCAACGACAAACTTGACGCACAACTCGCAAAAGAATTTTACGATTCGATAAAAAGCGTTAATGCACAAAGTTTTGAATATAGATATGACGGATTAGCTCCTCAAGAATCATATTTTGTAAATGGAAAGATCAGATTTTTAAAATTCAGAACGAGTGGAGAAGACGGATTTGCAGAAAGAAAAATTATTTTTAACAATCAAACCGATTCAATAGAAAAATATATTCTGAGAGAAGTAATTCCTAATTGGGAAACCTATAATGGCAATGTATATGGCGATATGCATGATGAATACTTTGACACGATTTATATTATTTATCCGAACAAAAAGCAAATTTTCACCTATTCGAAAAACAAACTTGTTGACTCCACTTTTAAACCCAATATTGGCGGCACAAATTATATCTATACAATGAAAAAACAAACCGAAAAAAAATATAACGACAGATAATAAATAACACAAGTATAATATCGCGATTGCGACAATTATAATATCAACCAACGATGAAAAAACGATTAAAACGAATATTGCTAACCCTAATCACAGCGTACATTCTGTTGTGTAGATTTCTGTATTTTTTTCAAGAAAAACTCATCTTTTTTCCTCACAAATTGGAGAAAAATTATATCTTCGGATTTGCCGAAAAGTTTGAGGAGATAAACATAAAAACAAAAGACGGAAAAAGGTTGAACGCTATTTTGTTCAAAGCAAATCATTCAAAAGGGCTGATATTTTATCTGCACGGAAATGCCGATTGTTTGAGTTCGTGGGGCGAAGTTGCAAAAACTTACACAGATTTGGATTATGATGTTTTTATGCTCGATTACAGAGGCTACGGGAAAAGCGAAGGCAAAATAAAAAATCAAAACCAACTGTTTGAAGACAACCAAACCGCATACAACGAATTAAAAAAGAGATACCGCGAAAACAAAATCATTGTTTTAGGCTATTCCATCGGAACCGGACTTGCTTCAAAACTTGCCTCCGAAAACCATCCGAAACTTCTGATTTTGCAAGCACCGTATTACAACTTGACCGATATGATGAAGCAGCGTTTTTCTTTCGTTCCGACATTTATCTTAAAATACAAATTAGCCACCAACGAATATTTAAAAAACTGCAAAATGCCCGTTGTTGTATTCCACGGAAATCAAGACGAAGTCATCTATTACGGATCTTCTTTAAAATTAGAAAAAGAATTTAAACGGCAAGACACCTTAATCACACTAAATGGTCAACAGCACAATGGAATTACGGATAATGAAGATTATAAAAAAGAATTGGAAAAAATATTGAACAGATAAAAAAACCTTAATTTTGTGCAGATGAAAATCTTTAAATCTTTCAAATTTTAAATCGTTAAATCATAAAAAAATGAACACATCCTACATCATACAAAACAAAAAAGAAGAAACCAAAGATCGGGTGAAAAGTGGTTTCATCACGGCTGTAGTTTGGTCGCTGCTGTTGCTGTTCGTTTTTCTTTACACCGTAACCGAAAGTTTTCCCGAAAAACAAGAAGCTGTAACCACAATGCTCGTGAATTTTGGGGACAATGGAAACGGAAACGGATTGGAAGAACCCGCCGAACAACTCGGAAGTTTGGCAGCGGAAACTAATGAAAATATTTCCGAAACCGAATTACAAGACTCAAACCTCGAAACCGAAATTTCAAGTCCCGAAATCTCGAAACCCGAAACTCGAACCTCGAATCTCATCACCGGAAACAGTGAAAAAACTTCCGTAAAAAAAACGGAAACTACGGATAAAACCGGAACAGATAAAAAAACCGGAACCAAAAACGCAACATCTTCTTCCACCACATCAAACAAAACAAGCACAGAAAACGCCAATTCCAAAACGGGAACCGGAGACGGAAAAGGAACGGCAGCAGTCGGAAATTTGTTGAAAGGGCGCGGAACAAAACCCGGAACTCAAGGAACAGGCGGAACTTCCGGAAATGCAGGAGATCCGCTCGGCGGCACCGGAAACGGCGACAGCAAAATCGGGGTGGATAGAAAACTCATCGCGTTCATTCCCGGAACTATGGGACGAGGCGGAAAACAGCCGCCGCACAACTGCAAAGCGAGCGGAACCGTTACGATTTCTTACATCGTGGATAAAGCCGGAAACGTAACTTCGGCTTGGCGTTCCGGCGGAATTTCCGATGAATGTGTGGTTCTGGCAAGTGTGATTTGGGTAAAAAAATATGTAAAAGCCGAAAAAGCAAATACTTCATCCACAGGAACTTACAAGATTACGTTTTGATTAAAACAAGAAACAATAGGCGATAAGCCAAATTTATGACCAACGAAGAATATCAAAACGCTGTAAACTGGCTTTTTGTTCAATCTCCGAATTATGAAATCAACGGGAAAAAGGCGTATAAACCCGGTTTGGAAAACATTCGAAAATTGTGCGAAATTTTCAAAAATCCGCAGGAAAAAATTAAAACCATACACATCGGCGGAACCAACGGAAAAGGCTCGGTTTCCAATATGTTGAGTTCCGTTTTACAGGAAGCGAACTACAAAACGGGGCTTTACAATTCACCGCATTTGGTGGATTTTACGGAAAGAATTAAAGTTGACGGAAAAAATTGCAATAAAAAATTCGTGTTGGATTTCGTTAAAAAATTGCAACAACTTCCGTCGGAAATTTTACCTTCTTTTTTTGAATTTGCAACCGTGATGGCATTTGAATATTTTCATCGCAAAAAAATAGATTTCGCTGTTGTGGAAGTCGGTTTGGGCGGTAGATTAGATTCCACGAACATCATCAAACCTTTGGTTTCCGCAATTACGAATGTAGATTTGGATCACACGGAAATTTTGGGCAACACCATCGAAGAAATTGCGGTGGAAAAAGCGGGAATTATCAAGAATAATACAGCAATTATTTCCGGCGATGAGAATGAAATCATAAAAAAAATAATCTCCGAAAAAGCCAAAGCAAAAAATGCAAAATTCGTGGATGCCACGCAGATTGAAACCAATTTAAAATCCGATTTAAAAGGAAATTATCAGCAAAAAAATATTCGTGTGGTTCTGGGAATTGTGGAAGAATTAAAAAAAATCGGCGTTAAAATTTCAGATGAAAACATCAAAAACGGATTGCTGAATGTTCAAAAAAATACAGGATTTATCGGGCGTTGGTTTGTGTTTTCGGAAAATCCGCTCATCATTTGCGATACGGCTCACAACCAAGCCGGTTTGAAAATGGTTTTCTCTCAACTCAATGAAATTCAAAAATTTAAACATATTGTTCTGGGATTTGTAAACGAAAAAAAAATCGACGAAGTTTTGAAAACTCTGCCCGAAAATGCTATTTTTTACTTTGTAAAACCGGCGAATAATCGCGGTCGACACCCGAAAGATTACGAAAATCTGTTGAAAAAAGAAAAAATTTCGTACAAGATTTTTGATTCCGTTCAAGAAGGATTTCTTTCAGCAATGCAAAACAGGAAAAATGAAGAAATGATTTTCATTGGCGGCAGCAACTTTGTAGTGGGAGAATTTTTAGAGAAAAATCCGAGGAAACAAGAAAAAATATTTTTTGTAAATAATTCATCGGTTTCGTTAAATTTGTGTCTGTAATTTTAAGTCTTTTCCAAGTCTATAATCAATGATTGCCACTCAAAAACTGATAAACGGAATAAAATTCGGAGATAAACGCTTGATTTCCAAAGCGATAACTTTAGTCGAAAGCAAAAATCCCGAACATCGCAAACAGGCGGAAAATTTGCTGGAACAGGTTATGCCTTTCACAGGAAATTCCGTGAAAATCGGGATTACGGGAGTTCCGGGCGCAGGAAAATCTACTTTTATAGAACGTTTCGGAAAATTGGCTTTAAATCGCGGAAAAAAAGTTGCGGTTCTCGCCGTTGATCCGAGTTCATCGCTGAACAAAGGCTCTATTCTGGGCGATAAAACACGAATGGAAGATCTCGCAAAAGAAGAAAATGCCTTCATTCGTCCTTCGCCGAGTTCCGGATTTTTGGGCGGAATTGCAAATACCACTTTTGAAACGATTCTGATTTGCGAGGCTGCAGGCTACGATTATATTCTCGTGGAAACCGTAGGTGTTGGGCAAAGCGAAGTTTTGGTTTCGGAAATCACGGATGTTTTTCTTTTTCTGAAAATCATCGGCGGCGGAGACGAACTTCAAGGCATAAAACGCGGAATTATGGAAATGGTGGATTTGATTTTCATCAATAAAGTGGAAGACGAAAATCTGCAAAAAGCGAAAAATACCAAATTGGAACTTGCGAGAGCATTACAATTTTTGCAAAGCAAGGAAAAAGATTGGAAAGTCCCTATTTTGCTGGGTTCGGCGTTGGAAAATAATGGTTTGGAAGCGGTTTACGAAAAGATAGACGAATTTGTTTCGCTGAAGAAAAAATCCGGAAGGTTTGACGAAATTCGGAAAGAACAAGCCGAAAAACGCTTTGAATATTGGGTGAAAGAATTGATTTTACAAAAAACAAAAACCGAAAATTCCGCCGAAAATTCTTATGAACAGCATCAAAAAAATGCCTCCGTTTTAAAGAAAAATCCGATTACGGAAGCGAGATTGTTCGTTGAAAAACTTCTGAAAATTTAATTCTCTGAAAAAAACTGAACATCCGCAATCACTCATAATCCTGATATATTAGCGATTACGAGTCTGTTGAAGATGTGTTTATCGAAGTATCTTCGGTTCAGTTTGTACACAAATTCGTTATTATATCTATATTGAAAGATATTGCTATAAAACAGTAACTTATGGCTTCAGTTAATTCATGAACTTTGTGTAATGAAATCTCTTTTGCTAAATTTACTCCGTGAATACCGAAATCACATATCAAAAATTAAAGTCCGAAACACTCCAAAATTTCTGGGGATATTCCGAGTTTCGAGACCGACAAGAATCGGTCATAGATTCCGTGATTTCAGGAAAAGATACTTTGGTTCTGTTCCCGACAGGCGGCGGAAAATCCCTCTGCTACCAACTTCCCGCAATTATTTTGGAAGGAACTTGTTTGGTGATTTCGCCGTTGCTCGCTTTAATGAAAGACCAAGTTGCAGACCTCAGAAACAGAGGCATTGAAGCCGAATATTTATCGTCTGAAATGGACAACTCCGAAGCCGAAAATATCTATTCCCGATGCAAAGACGGCATCACAAAAATACTTTACGTTTCCCCCGAAAGATTGAACAACACACAGTTTTTGCAAAATATCGAAGACATACAAATTTCGTTTATCGCGGTGGACGAAGCGCATTGCATTTCCGAATGGGGACAAGATTTCAGACCGAGTTATCAAAACATCAAAACATTCAGAAAAGAATTTAAAAATGTTCCCTGCATCGCACTCACTGCAACCGCAACTCCAAAGGTTTTAGACGAGATAAAAGAAAAATTGGAACTGCAAAATCCCAACATTTTTCAAAAAAGTTTTAACCGAAAAAATATCAGAATCATCACCGATGAAATCTCCGATAAATACACCGCAATTCTCGATTTTTTAAGATTTAACCCCACTTCCGGAATCATCTACGCCAGAACCCGAAAAGAAACCGAAGAACTCGCGCATTTTTTAAAAAAACAAAACATTCCGAACGCCGATTTTTATCACGCCGGATTGACGGGCAAAGAAAAAAATGCCAAACAAAAAAAATGGCTCGCCGGAAATTCCGAAGTTCTGATTTCTACAAATGCCTTCGGAATGGGCATCGACAAAGAAAATGTGCGTTTCGTGATCCATCTTTCGCCGCCGGCTTCCATCGAAAATTATTTTCAAGAAATCGGGCGAGCGGGAAGAGACAGCGAAGACAGCATCGCGATTTTATATTGGAACAAATTTGAAATGCAAAATTTAGACGAAATTCTTAAACATCAAATTCCCGATAAACAAGAGTTTCTGAAAATCATCACCTACCTCTACTCTATTTTTCAAATTGCGGATTTCGATACCTCCGAAAAGTTTCATCAATTTGATATTCAAAGAATTAAAACGCTCACCAAAATTTCTTTACCGAAAATAAAAAATGTACTCACTTTTCTGCACAATCAAGAAATTATTTATTATAATGTCGGCAAATCTCTTTCATCTTTGGAACTGAAATTTCCTTATGAAGAATATGAAAGTCTGCCGAAAAAAGATGCTTATTTTATCGAACTTTTGATGAGAAATCTGGAAAATCTCACGAGTAAAAAAATCTATTTCAGCGAACAAAAACTCGCCGAAAAACTCGGTGTGGATGCGTTTTTGCTGAAAACCAGAATCCGAGAATTGATGCAGCAAAATCTTTTGGAATATATTGACGGAGCGTTTGCAAGCATCAAATTCACGGCACCGAGAAACGACCGCAGTTTCGAGGGACACAGGTGGAAATTGTTTTTCCAAATTCAAAAAAATAAAATCCGAAAATGGGAAGAAATGAAATATTATATCGGGGAAAATTCGGTTTGCAAAATGCGGATGATTCTCGCCTATTTCGGCGAAAAAAACACCTCAAATTGTGGACATTGCAATGTGTGCATCGAAAAAAAATCCGGATTTTTCAACAGCGATTTACCTTTGGAAATCCTCCAAATTCTCAAGCAAAAACCTTGCATTCTGGAAGAACTTTTCGTGAAACTTCCCTTTCATAAAAAAGAAAAAATCCGTGAAAACATCATTCTTCTCCTCGATTCCGGAAAAGTGAAAATGCTGGATTTTAAGACGTATTCGGTTTAAATTGATTATCTATCTCGTTTCCTGTCTTTCATTATATAAAGATTCAATGCTTCATAAACCTTATAATTCTCTATATTTGTTTAAGCATTTCTAAAAAAGATGAAAAAAATATTTCTCCCCCTGTTTTTTCTGTTTTATTTTGCGGGATTTTCACAACAAAAAGATTCCTTAAAAATAGAAAACAGCCGTTTCAATTTTCAATATAAAAAACTTTATGTTCCTGCCGGATTGATGATTGGTGGGCTTCTTTGCGATGTCGGCGGAAATGAAAGCATCGAAAAAGAAATCGTGGAAGAACGCACGGAACATCTTTTCGGATTTTCCAATAAAATAGATGATTATGCGCAGTTTTCGCCGTTTGTTGCTGCTTACGCTTTTGAATGGTTCGGAATGGAACCGAAAACCGATTGGAAAAATCGCACGGCAATTATGGCAAAAGGAACAGTTATCAATCTGGGATTGGTCTATTTTTTAAAAAAATCCGTGAATGAAATTCGTCCGGACGGAACTGCTTTTTCCTTTCCTTCGGGACACACGGCGAATGCTTTTGCGGGTGCCACTTTGCTTTCCATAGAATACGGCGAAAATTACAAATGGGTGCCTTACGCAGCTTATGGAACAGCTTTCGGAATCGGAATTATGAGAATGGTGAACAACAAACATTATATTTCCGATGTGCTTTTCGGAGCTGGTTTGGGAATTTTATCAATGAAATTGGCGTATTGGCTGCATCAATATAAATGGAACAAAAACAAAACGCAAAAAGATCCGCTTGAAGATATTTATAAAAATGATATTTAGCCACAAAAACTACTCTTATTTTTTCAAAACTTCCTGTAAACCATTCTCGGTTCTGCTTGTGCTTTCGGGTAGATGCACAATTCTGCGATGGAAATTCTGTCGGGAACATTGATGCAATAAGAAATCGCATCGGCAATATCTTCGGGTTTCAAGGCTTCAAATCCGGCATAAACCGTTGCCGCTCTTTTCTCGTCCCCTTTAAAACGAACTTTTGAAAAATCGGTTTCCACAATTCCGGGCTGAATGTTGGTAACTTTAATTCCAAATTCCGTAAGTTCAATGCGCATTCCTTCGGAAAGTATGTCTACCGCTTTTTTGGATGCACAATAAACCACACCGTTTGCGTAAGTTTGTCGGGCAGCAACGGAACTGATATTCACAATATGTCCGGATTTTCTTATTTTCATCATTTTAATGATCGGCTGTGAAACATATAGCAAACCCTTCACATTTCCGTCCATCATTGCGTCCCAATCTTCAGGATTTCCGTCTGAAATCGGGTCTAAACCGTGAGCATTTCCGGCGTTGTTGATGAGAATGTCCACATTTTTCCATTCTTCGGGCAGCGAGTTTAATGCGTTTTCCACCGCTTCTTTGTTCCGAACATCGAATTTCAAACTGAAAATTTCCGTGAATGCCGAAAGTCTGTTTTCCAAATCGTTTAAAACGGCTTCTCTTCTACCGCAAATGATGATTCTGAAGTTTTGTTTCGCCAGCAATTCGGCGGTTGCTTTTCCGATTCCGGATGTTGCACCGGTGATTAAAACTGTTCTTTTCATTTTGCTGTATTAATATTTATGCGTTTGGTTTTTGATTATCATCAAGAAACCTCGCAACCCAAAACCCGTATCTCGCATTTCAAATCTCATCCACAATTCTGTTCAAAGTTTCGCTCGGGCGCATCGCGCGGAAAGTTTCGTTTTCGTTCGGTTTGTAGTATTCGCCGATGTTTTGAGGTTTTCCTTGAGCACCGATTAATTCTTTATTAATCCGGTTTTCATTGTCTTGCATTGCTTTTGCAACGGGTTTGAAAGTTTCGGAAATTTCGGAATCCGTAGTTTGATTTGCCAACGCTTCCGCCCAATACATCGCCAAATAAAAGTGCGAACCGCGATTGTCTATTTCGCCGACTTTTCTTGCGGGAGATTTGTCCGTTGCTAAAAATTTCGCGTTCGCCTCGTCCAAAGCATCGGCTAAAATCTGCGCTTTTTTGTTGTTTTGAGTTTGCGCCAAATATTCCAAAGAAGCCTGAAGCGCAAGAAATTCGCCGAGAGAATCCCAACGCAAATAGCCTTCTTCCAAAAATTGTTCGATGTGTTTCGGAGCAGAGCCGCCGGCACCGGTTTCAAACAATCCGCCGCCGTTCATCAGCGGAACTATGGAAAGCATTTTTGCGGAAGTTCCGAGTTCCAAAATCGGGAAAAGATCGGTGAGGTAATCCCTCAACACATTTCCGGAAACGGCAATCGTGTCTTTGCCTTCTCGTGCGCGTTTCAGCGTTTCGAGCATCGCATCTTTCACGTCCATAATTCTGATGTCGAGCGCGGAAATGTCGTAATTTTTTAAATATTTTTCAACTTTTTTAATGATTTCTCTGTCGTGCGCACGGTTTTTATCCAACCAAAAAATCGCGGGTGTGTTTGAAAGTTTTGCCCTGTTCACCGCCAATTTCACCCAATCTTGAATCGGCGCATCTTTGGTTTGGCACATTCTGAAAATATCGTTTTTTTCAACTTTTTGTTGCAAAAGAATATTTCCGTTTTCATCTTGAATTTGCATCAATCCGTCTTCATCTGCCTGAAAAGTTTTGTCGTGCGAGCCGTATTCTTCGGCTTTTTGAGCCATCAATCCTACATTCGGAACAGAACCCATCGTTCGCGGATCCAATGTTCCGTTTTTCTTCATATCGTCTATTGCCGCTTGATAAAATCCGGCATAGGAGCGGTCGGGAATTATGGCGATGGTATCTTCTTCTTTTCCGTTTTTGTTCCACATTTTTCCGCCGTTTCGGATTAAAGCCGCCATTGATGCATCCACGATAATATCGGACGGAACGTGAAAATTCGTAATGCCTTTATCGGAATTCACCATTGCGATTCTCGGTCCGTTTTCGATGGTTTTTTCAATATCGTTTCGGATTTCGGTTTCGTGCGGATTTCCTTTAATTTTCTCGAACAAATCGGCTAAACCATTGTTCGGATTGATGTCCGCCGATTGAAATACATCGGCATATTTTGTAAAAACATCTTTGAAATAAGTTTCCACAATCGCCCCGAAAATAATGGGGTCTGAAACTTTCATCATCGTGGCTTTCAGGTGTGCGGAAAGCAGAACGTTTTTTTCTTTGGCTTGGTCAATGGTTTTTTGCACGAAATTTTTTAATGAATTTAGGTTCATCACAGAGGAATCTATGATTTCACCGGCTTTCAACGGCGCAAAATCTTTCAACACTTTTTCCGAGCCGCCATCATTTTTAAATACAATTTTAAATTTTGAATCGTGTTCTACGGTTGTGGAATTTTCGGTTCCGTAGAAATCTCCGGCGTTCATATTGGCGACTTCGGTTTTGCTTTCCGTTTGCCAATTGCCCATTTTGTGCGGATTGTTTTTGGCATAATTTTTCACGGCTTTCGGCGCACGTCTGTCGGAATTTCCTTCTCGGAGCACGGGATTCACGGCACTTCCCAGAACTTTTGCATATTTACTTTTAATGATTTTTTCTTCGTCGGTTTTCGGTTCGGCGGGATAATTCGGAACGGCAAAACCTTTGGCTTGAAGTTCGGCAATGGCTTCATCCAACTGCGGAACGGAAGCCGAAATATTCGGAAGTTTGATGATGTTTGCTTCCGGTTTCGCAGCCAATTCGCCGAGTTGCGACAAAGCGTCCGGAATTTTTTGTTCGGGTTTTAAAAATTCGGAGAAATTGGAGAGAATTCTTCCGGCGAGCGAAATATCCGGAACCTCGATGTCTATGTTTGCAAAGCGTGTGAAAGCCTTTACAATCGGCAAAAAAGAATGTGTAGCCAGCATCGGAGCTTCATCGGTGAGTGTGTAGTAAATTTTGGACATTGGGTTTTGAATGATTTAAAGATTTAAAAATTGAAGAATTTAGAGATTGTTACATTGAGTAGCATTGCAAATTTAAGAAATTACTCTTTCACTTCGTAATTCATGATAAAAAGCAATATTTTTGAATCGATTTTGTTACTTTTCTCTTCTCAAGATTGTGATATCCAACGTTAATTTGGAAACATCAATTCCTGCGCAGTAATCAATTTTTTTTATAATTTAGCAACTACAATTAAGCCGTCAATGAAAGTTGAATCTGCTTTAAAACCTTTATTATATTCTGATATTTGAAGCTATTTAAAAAGAAAAATCGGAAGACTAATGCGAAGTATAGACATATAAATCTTCAAACTCCAAGTAGTTCACTTCCGTTTTCTCTTTCAAGAAATTAATACTTTTTTGCAAACTAAAAGTCAACCTCAAAAATGGAACAGAACAGAAAAAAACAAATCCTCGAATTGCTAAATTCCGCAGGAAATCAAACTTTAAATAAAGATCTGGAAATCATTTTTACAGACGTTTCCGAAGAACATTTGTCGGCAACAATGCCCGTAACTCCGAAAGTTCATCAACCTTTGGGAATTTTGCACGGCGGCGCAAGTTGCGTTTTGGCGGAAACTTTGGGTTCGTGCCTCTCGTTGGTTTCTTTGGATATTTCTAAAGAAGTTCCCGTCGGTACAAATCTGAATACCAATCATTTGCGGACAAAACGAGAGGGAATTGTTACCGGAACCGCAACCTTCATCCGAAAAGGAAATTCCGTGCACGTTTCGCAAATCGAAATCCGCGATGAAAACGGCGAACTCATCAATTTTACAACGATGACGAACAATATTGTCCCACTTTCTAAAATAAATTAAATGCTTTTTTTTCGACTTCCGTTTCAAGACAAAATTTTTACAACTTCCGAAAATTCTAATAATGTTTTTGTGAATTTCATATCGTTCGACGATTCCAAAAAAATCGGTTTCAAAGGAAATATTAAAGAAATTTCCAAAGAAGATTTCCTGAAAACAAAACCGGCGCTTTCAAAATTTAATTTCCAAAATCACATCGAAACCAAAGAAGAATATCTACAAAAAATTGAAAAAACGATTGATTTTATTAAAGAAAACAACCTCGGAAAATTGGTAGTTGCAAGAAAGAAATTCGTTGATATTCAAAACATTAACATTCCGAAAACCTTTCTGAATCTTTGTGAAAACTATCCTTCCGCTTTCGTTTATTTTTTTAATGAAAACGGCGAAAATTGGATCGGCGCATTTGCCGAAATTCTGGGAAAATTCAATAAAAAAACTTCGGAATTTGAAACGATGAGTTTGGCGGGAACTTTACCCTTAAACGAAACTTGGAGCGAAAAGGAAAAGTCTGAGCAACAATGCGTTACGGATTATATTTTGGATGTTTTGAAAAAATACGATTTGAAACCCGAACTTTCCGAAACTTTCGACCATATTTCCGGAAACATCAAACATTTGCGCGCCGATTTTAAAGTAAAAATGAACGCCGAATATTTTGACGATTTGATTTCCGAACTTCACCCGACTCCCGCCGTTTGCGGCTTTCCGAAAGAATTGTGCAAAAAAGCCATTTCCGAACTTGAAAATTTCGACCGCGAATTTTATTGCGGCTATTCCCGAATAGAAACCGAAGAAGGGATTTATTGTTTCGTGAATTTGCGTTGTGGAAAAATTTATGAAAATAGGGCAGAACTATTTGTCGGCGGCGGAATCACGGCACAAAGTTCGCCGGAAAAAGAATGGCGAGAAACCGAACTGAAATCCGAAGCACTACTGAAAAATTTCCGATATTGACGTTACGAAAATCTTTCAATTTTTCAATCTTTTCAATCTTTTAATTAAATTAAATATATTTGTTGTATGGATTATAAAAGATTAATTGTTCGCGGGATTTCGTACAGCCGAATGCAAGCCGGAGCGTATGCACTGTTGCTTGAAAACGAAGAAAGTAAATTGAAAATTCCTGTGGTTATCGGGAATTTCGAGGCACAATCTATTTCTTTGGGATTGGAAAAAGACATTCATCCGCCGAGACCATTGACGCACGATTTGTTTTCAAAATTCGTAACAGCGGTTGATTACCGATTGGAATCCGTCATTATTTATCAAATTGTGGACGGCATTTTCTTTTCGAATATTAATTTTAAAAATAAAACCAACGGTGAAGAATTGATTATGGATGCTCGAACTTCCGATGCTGTAGCAATGGCGGTGCGTTTTGATGCGCCGATTTTTACCACGCAACAAGTTTTAGACGAAGCCGGAATGCTTTTGGAACTGGAAGAAGTTCCTCATGAACAGCAAGAAATGAAACCCTCGAAAGAGAGTTTGGGAGCACTTTCCACAGATGAACTCAAAAGTTTATTGGACGAATTTGTGAAAGAGGAAGACTATGATTCCGCCGCTGAAATTCAGGAAGAACTCAAAAAAAGAAAGAAAAAAATAGATTAATTATGAATATAAAACTTCGATTGACGATACTGAGTTTCTTTCAACTTTTCGTTTGGGGAGCGTGGCTGACAACCTTGGGAACCTATGGTTTCGATATAAAAAAATGGTCGGGAGAAGAATTCGGAATGGTTTTTATGACGTTGGGAATCGCGTCCATATTTATGCCTGCCGTAGTCGGAATGATAGCGGACAGATGGCTAAACTCCGAAAAACTCTACGGAATTTTGCATATTCTCTATGGTGTTACACTTTTTTTATTGGCAAAAGCAGATAATCCGAACACATTTTTCTGGATACTTTTGATAGCAATGTTTTTTTATATGCCTACAATCTCTCTGTCCAATTCGCTTTCATACACCATTTTAAAAAATAATAATTATGATGTCATAAAAGCATTTCCGCCAATCAGAGTATGGGGAACCATAGGTTTCATCGCTGCAATGTGGATGACGAATATTTTTAGCGACAGGTTTTCTCCTCTCACTTTCGGAATTGAAATCGGAAATAAAATATCGTCCTTCACCGGAAATATCCTCAACGCCAATCAGTTTTATTTTGCCGGATTTTTCGCAATCATTCTTGGAATCTATGCTTTTACACTCCCGAAATGTCCGCCGCAAAAATTGAATAAAAATTCTTCCTTTGCCGAAAAATTAGGACTCAACGCATTTTCTTTGTTTAAAAATTACAAAATGGCGCTGTTTTTTATTTTCTCAATGTTTTTGGGAGCCGCTCTGCAACTGACCAATATGTATGGTGACACCTATCTGAAAGATTTTAAAAATATTCCCGAATACATAGATTCCGCCGTAGTGCGCTATTCCACAATGATAATTTCCATATCTCAAATTTCGGAAACGCTGTTCATTTTAACGATACCGTTTTTTCTGAAAAAATTCGGAATCAAAAGAGTGATGCTGATGAGTATGTTAGCTTGGGTAATGCGTTTCGGATTTTTTTCAATCGGAGCGCCGGAAGGTTTAGGATTATTATTAATCATTCTTTCCAATATTATTTACGGAATGGCTTTTGATTTTTTCAATATTTCCGGATCGCTTTTCGTGGAATCTACCACAGATTCAAAAATACGGGCTTCCGCGCAAGGTTTGTTTATGATGATGACCAACGGATTCGGAGCAATCGCAGGCAGTTTTTTAAGCGGAAAAATAATCAGTCGATTTTTCACTTTGGCAAACGGGACAAAAGACTGGTACGGAATCTGGCTCACTTTCGCAATTTACGCTTTGATTGTCGCCGTTCTTTTTGCCGTAATGTTTCGGCACAAGCATAATCCGAAGGAAATAGCCGAATAATGGGATGGTATAAAAAACTCTCAAGGTTTTTGGAAACTTTGAGAGGTTAAATTTAACAGGGCTGTCAAACAGCAAATTTTTCAGTTTTTGAAAACCACGTGATCTCTATTTCCCACTTCTATTACGGCTATACATTTGGAAAATTTCAATAAGAAATCAATCGTTTGTTTTTTTGGTATCAAAACATTAACTGCAATAGTGTCATTTTTTTTCATAGGCAAATCAATTTGTAAATAAAACGAAAGCCAAGAAAAAATATTGCATTTATTTTGTTAAAATAATTTTATTTTCAACCATTATCTTTCTCAGATTAATCAATGCATAGCGCACACGTCCTAAGGTGGTATTGATGCTGGTTTCCGTTTGTTCTGCAATTTCTTTGAAACTGAGTCCGTCAAAAAAACGGAGTTTGATGACTTCCTGCTGATTTTCCGGCAGCAGAACGAACATTTTTCGTAAATCTTCGTTGATTTGCTGTGAAATCAAAAATTCTTCAATATTTTCTCCGGCTTCGGGAATCATATCGAATATTGAAAATTCTTCGTTTTCAAAAGAAGTTTCGGAAATTTTGTTGAATTTGGTTTTCAGTCGGAAATGGTCGATAATCAAATTGTGAGCGATGCGTTTTGCCCACATTATGAATTTCCCTTCCTCGTTGTATCTGTTCTCTTTCAGCGTTATAATGATTTTCATAAAAGTATCCTGAAAGATGTCATTCGCCAAATCTTCGTCTATTACTTTATAAAAAATAAAGGAGAACAAATCTTTTTGATGCCTTTCTATCAGAAATGCAAGTGCTTTTTCTTCGCCGTTTTTGTATGCTGAAATCAGTTGGCTGTCAGTATATTTTTTCATAAACTTTCCTTTTTACAGACGAATACTTTCGGGGCTTTTTAAAAACCCGAAAATCTCACACTTCATCGAATCTTTCATACGTCTGAGTAAAAGTTTATTCTATAAGCCTCTGTTTTTTGAATGGACAAATATAATAAAAAAGTTTATACTTTATCATTTTTTTGAAAAAAATCAAGTCGAACTCATTAAAAACTTTCAAAAAAAGATGAAAAAAAAGAATTACGAATTATTATTTACTACAAAAAAACAATCGCCAAAAGCCACTAGCCTACTGCTATTTTGCCTCCACACAAAACACGCGATATTGAACGGGAATTGCAGATTTAAAGAATTCTTTCACTTTTTTCAAATCGCCGCTTGCGCTTTCTTTTGTGAAATAACTTCCCGCCATTATCCTGTAATTCGGTCGCAAAGAGGCATCGATTTCTACTTTCATATTAGGAAATTTTTTCCGAAATTCAAGTCCGAGATCTCGTGCTTCATCATTGTTGTTCACTACGGCAATTTGAATTTTGTAGCCCATAATTTTAGGGTTTTGTTGGCAAAGTTCTGCTTTTGACAAATTTCTGCCCGGTACGTTGATGTTCGGTTTTGTACCTGTTTCAGTACAGTTTTCTTGATATTCTGCCAACAAATCGCTCACTTTTTTGTCCATACTGATGGTGTATGTATTTCCGGAAATAGTGTCTGTTTCTGTCTGCATTTGGGCGTTTGCAGCAGGAGAAAAAATTATTATAAATAAAAATGAGATTTTTAACAAGTGTTTCATCCTAAAACATTTTAGGCAAATTTAAAATAAATAAATTATTACGGAAACGGAGGTTTAAAAATATGGAAAAAAATCAACAAAAATTTAAATGATCGTTTTGCGCACAGGTCAAACGCATTAAAATTTTGGTATTGTTAATTTAATATATATATATTATATTTGCAAAAAAAATATATGAAATGTCCAAGATGTAGCAGTGAAGAATACTGCAAAGCAGGTATAGTTTTGAATCGCCAGCGATACAA
>JAITMJ010000101.1 GCA_031277475.1 Flavobacteriaceae bacterium | reverse complement strand
ATTGCGCGGTTGCGGATTTTTTCATATCGAAAACGGAAAAATTAAATTTCAACGCGGCTATTGGGATTTGCTCTCGTTTTTGCGACAACACAAATTGCCGATACCAACAAATTAATTTCTAAAACCGGATAATTTTAGAACGTAATCGCAAAAAATACGGATAATTTGAGAATGTAATCGCAAAATATACTATTTTTAAAATCATTAATACATTTTACATTATTACAAAAACCAATGAAAAACCTCAACCCAAACCATAAAAACCGCGCGCGCCAACACAAAACCTGTTTAAATTGCGGGCAAAAAACGGTGAATAATTTTTGTTCTGTGTGCGGACAAAAAACAAACACGCATCGCATTACGATAAAACATTTTTTTATGCACGACCTTTTGCACGGAACATTTCACATAGAGCGCGGAATTTTGTTTACCGCAAAAGAAGCCTTGTTGAGACCCGGAAAAGCGGCGTTGGACTACATTGTCGGAAAACGCGTGAAATATTACAATGTCTTTTATCTGATTTTAATTTTGATAGGAATTAATATTCTTTTAGGCGGCGGATTAAATGAAATGGTTGCAAATCAATCTCAAGATAAAGAAGGAGATAAAATGTTCTCAGAAATTTTAGGAAAATACACCAAACAAATTATTTTTGCTTTTGTACCAATATTTGCCGTTAATAGTTTCTTAATATTCAGAAGAAAAAAATTGAATTTTGCTGAACTTCTTGTTGTTGCCGGAATGATATTTTTAGGAATGATGATAATTTCTATTATGGGAGGTGTTGTTTTATATTTTGATGATTATAAACCTTTAGAAACTTTGTGGCGGATTATGTATTTGATAGTTAGTCTTGGAAGTTTTATGTTTATGCTTTTTGGTTATCGCAACGCTTTTCGGGAAGATTATACAGCACTCGGATATTTTTGGAGAATATCCTTGTTTGTTCTATTATATGCACTTGAAACTATCATCTTGCTTATAACATTGTTAATGTTTTCTTATGACTTGAATTTAAGAGATTTTAAGGGCTTTAAGATTTAACCTATAAATTTTAAAAAAATGAACAAAAAATTTAAAATACTCATCAGCGGCGGCGGAACGGGCGGACATATTTTTCCGGCAGTCGCCATTGCTCAGGAAATCCAAAAGCGTTTTCCCGATGCCGAATTTTTATTTATCGGCGCGATTGGAAAAATGGAAATGGAAAAAGTGCCGCAAGCGGGTTTCAAAATCGAAGGACTGAATATTGCGGGATTCGACAGAGGAAATCTGCTGAAAAACCTCTCGCTGCCGTTCAAACTCGTTTCAAGTTTGTGGAAAGCAAGAAAAATCATTAAAAAATTCAAACCCGATTTTGCGGTCGGAACCGGCGGTTTCGCAAGCGGACCGGCTTTGTTTGCGGCTTCAAAACTCGGAATTCCGATTTTTATTCAAGAGCAAAATTCGCTTCCGGGGAAAACCAATATTTTTCTCGGAAAAAAAGCGAAAAAAGTGTTCACGGCATACCCGAATATGGAGCGATTTTTCCCAAAATCCGAAGTTTTATTTTTGGGAAACCCGATTCGGCAAAACATCATTACCGGATTGATTGACGGCGATTTAGCAAAAGAAAAATCGGGTTTGAAAAAAGACAAACTCACCATACTTTCGGTCGGCGGATCGCTCGGTTCGCGAACCTTAAACAACGGCTGGAAAAACAATTTTCAGAAATTAATCGAGAAAGACTATCAACTGATTTGGCAAACAGGAAGCCCCCTGTCCCCCGAAGGGGGAAAAAATGGAAAAAACGAAACGCAAAAAATTGATGATTTTAAAAATGAAACTCAAAATATTAACGATTTTTCCGAAAACATTAAAAATAAAACGCAATTCATGAGCAGTGACAGGGGGCTTTTATTGGAATTCATTTCCGATATGGCTTTGGCGTATTCTGCGGCAGATGTGATTGTTTCGCGAGCGGGAGCGATTGCCATTTCCGAATTGGCGGTCGCCAAAAAACCTGCACTTTTGGTTCCGTTTCCTTTTGCGGCGGAAGATCATCAAACCAAAAATGCGATGGCTTTGGTAGAAAAAAACGCCGCGAAAATGGTGAAAGATTCCGAAATGGACGAGAAATTTTGGCAAACACTTATGGAAATCTGCGAAAATGAACACCTGCAACAAGAAATGTCCCAAAATATAGAATTTTTTGCCAAACCGAAAGCAACACAAGAAATCGTAAACGAGATTATGAATGAGGTAATGGGGTAATTTGGTAATGAGATAATTTGAAAATGAGGTAATGAGATAATTTGAAAATGCTTAAAAAAGAAAAGAATATCAATCAAACTTTATAAATCCAATTTGATAGTTGAAAGTATTTAAAAAAAGTCCGTAGGACTTAATGTGAATAACCGCAGGCGTAAGCCTGTGGAAATGAAAAATCAAGTAGAAAATCCGCTCGGAGAGCGGTACAAAATAGAAAAACGCATTAAGAGAACGCAAGCCATTGCTAAATAAAATGCCTTTGCGTTTTCGGAAGAATAAGAATTAAAATATTAAAAAAATCCTTGCGTTAAAAAAAATACAGAGGAATAATATTTTTTAATACGTTTGACTTTTTGATACAAGAAAAACAAAAACAAATAAATTTTGACAACAGAAAACGAATCGATTTAAAGAATAATTTGGGAATGAGATAATGAGGTAATTTGATAATTTAGTAACTTCTGAATCTCTAAATTTCTAAATTTTTAATACAAACAAACAATGAACCTCTTAAAAACATATCAAACTTTTTATTTCGTCGGCATCGGAGGAATTGGAATGTCGGCGTTGGCGCGGTATTTTAAGGCTTCGCGGCAAAATGTTTTGGGCTACGATAAAACCCCGACAAAACTCACTTCCCAACTCGTTTCCGAAGGAATAGATATCAGTTTTGATGACATTATTGATGATAAAATTAAAAATCTCGACCGCGAAAAAACGCTCGTAATCTACACGCCGGCAATCAAAAAACTGCAAATTTTGGATTATTTTCGGCAAAACGAATTTCAAATTCTGAAACGCGCAAAAGTTTTGGGATTAATCACCGAAGATACGCAGTGCATCGCCGTTGCCGGAACACACGGAAAAACCACAACTTCCACGTTGATTGCGCATTTGTGCCACGAAGCAAACCTTCCGTTTTCGTGTTTTCTAGGCGGAATTTCCGAAAATTTTAAATCGAATTTCCTATATTGCGGAAACGAAATTTCAGTGGTAGAAGCCGATGAATACGACCGCAGTTTTCTGAATCTCTCGCCGGACTGGGCAATCATCACCTCGATGGATGCCGATCATTTGGACATTTACGGCGATAAAAATACGATTGAACAAGGCTTTCGAGATTTTGGAAATTTAGTGAGAAACAAACATCAACTTTTCGTGCGAAAGGGCGCAGACATCCGTATTCCGCACAAAACTTACGCTGTGAACGAAGCCGCAGATTATTATTCGGACAACCTGAAAATCGCCGGAGATTTGATGAAATTTGATTTTCACGATGGTAATGAAATCATTGAATTTTCGTGGGAAATTCCCGGAATCCACAACGTAGAAAATGCGACCGCCGCCGTCGCTTTGCTCCGAAATCTCGGCGTAGATTATGAAACTTTGAAAAAAGGAATTGCCGGTTTCAAAGGAATTAAAAGGCGATACACGAAACATACGTTTGAAAACGGAAAAATTTATATAGACGATTATGCGCATCACCCGACCGAACTGAACGCCGTAATCGGTTCCATAAAAACATTTTATCCCGACAAAAAACTTCTGATTGTTTTTCAGCCGCATTTGTTCAGCAGAACACGCGATTTTGCGGACGGATTTGCACAAAGTTTAAACCAAGCAGACGAACTGATTTTGTTGGATATTTATCCCGCTCGAGAACTTCAGGAAAATTTTTCGGGCATCACATCCGCGTGGCTTTTAGAAAAAGTGAATTTAAAAAACAAAGAAATTTCCACGCTGCAAGAAGCATTTAATAAAATTAAAACCAAAAATTTTGATATATTGCTCACCGTCGGTGCCGGAAATATAGATACGCTGTACGATAAAATTGTGGAGTGGCTGGAATTAGACTGAAAAGAGAAAAGAGAAAAGAAAAAAACAAAACCCCGAAGTATGCAAGCGCAGGGACAACAGGGTATTACAACGCAAAGGTACAAATATTATATGAAAAACATATTTAAAATTCAATTAGCATTAATTCTGATTTTTTCCGGAATACTGCTGAATTATGCTCAATGTGGACCAATGTATGATTCTGAAAGAAAATCGAGATATAAAAACTGTGATTTGCAACAAAAAAATTCAGAATGGCTGAATGAAATAACCCACGAAAAAGATACGGCAACAATAATCTCAAAAATAAAAAGCAAAATAAAATCTGACACAATTTACAAATCGGCAAAACCTAAAAATATAAACATTAAAGATGGTGGTTTCGATTACGAAACTATAGATCGAAAAGGTAATTTGTGCGGAGGAAAAATACTGTTCCTTCTTTATGATTATGGAAAAAATAAAATTCTTATTTTGGATTTAAATGATAATCCGGCACTCATCACTATTATAAACAATATTAATGAAAACAATGTTTCTGTTGCGGTTGTGAGTCGTCCGCTGGACGGAATTGCACTTTACGGAAGTAGAGGAAGTTCCGGGGCAGTTATTTTACATACAAACGATAAGAATCTAAAAAAAATAATACGACAAATGAAGAAGAAAAATATAGAATATTTGCATAGGAAAGGAAAAAGAAAATAAATCCAACGTTTTCAATTCTCGTTTCCAAAAGCGAGACTGAGCAACGCCGAACAAAATACATTTTTACAAAAAAAAATGGCAAAAAAAAATGTAAAAGATTATTGTAATCATCAAATTTTAATCCCGTCAAAAACTACGGGATTAAAAAGAACTTATCACAATTTGTGATAACCTAAAAAACAAGCAATGAATATGATAAATTTTAATTTAAATAAAAAAAACAAAATGCAATTCATTCAAAATGAATATATTAACCTTTTGAGGTACAATTTCTGCACCTCAAAGAAAGTTTGAGGTCGCAATTTGCGTCCTTAGAAACAGAGTAATATGGTAATTTTTAAAAGAAAAGAAAATGCAATTACAAACCATACAAACAAAAATTCACGAAATTCGAGGGCAAAAAATAATCTTGGATTTTGACCTTGCCGAAATGTACGGCGTGGAAACCAAATATCTCAAAAGAGCGGTAAGAATAAACCTCAAAAGATTTCCTCCGGATTTTATGTTCGAACTCACAAAAACAGAATGGGAATCTTTAAGGTGCAATTTTAGCACCTTAGAAACAGGACGTGGAAAACATCCGAAATATCTCCCTTTCGCGTTCACGGAACAAGGCGTTGCAATGCTCAGTTCTGTTTTAAATTCGGATAAAGCCATTGAAGTAAATATTCTGATTATGAGAGCCTTTGTTTTCATACGTCAATACGCTTTGAGCCATCAAGACCTGACCGAAAAATTGAAAAAATTGGAACAGAAATACAACAAACAATTTAAAGATATCTATGAAGTCCTAAATTTTTTGACACAAGAAAAACAAAAACAAATAGATTTTGACAACAGAAAACGAATCGGATTTAATAAATAATGTAAAAAATGAAACACGCATGACAAAATATTGACATATATGCAAATGATTGTACAAAGTGTTCCATCTGACCGCTGAAAAAAATAAAATATAAACAGATGAAAAACAAATACAGAATATTAAAAATCGGCATTACGGTAATTTTGCTCGGATTTCTGCTCAGTTTCTCGTGGAAACGCTTCAACGAAAGGAAAATCACGGACGATAAAATTTCCGTAAAACTGAACGAAGGCAAAACTTCCGTTTATTTTGTGGACGAAAAAGAAATTAAAAACATCGTGAAAAGCAGCAATCCGGGCGGAAAAATCAGCGATTTGAATGTTCCGAAATTAGAGCAAAAACTCAACGCTTTTCCGGCGATAGACAGCGCAAATGTTTACCTAAATCTAAACGGAAATTTGAATGTGGACATCAAACAGCGCGTTCCCGTTTTTCGCCTCAGCAGCGGCGGAAAAGATTTTTATGTGGACGAAAAAGGCATCGAATTTCCCATTTCGGAAAACTATTCGCATCCGTGTATGCTCGTTGCCGGAAACGTGCAACCGCGAGAATACAAACCGCTTGTCCGATTGATAAAAAAAATTGATAAAGATGATTTCACGAAACAATATTTCATCGGAATTTCTAAAGAAAACGACGATTACAACCTTTTGACCAACGATGGATTCTACAAAGTGGAAATCGGCGATTTGAATAATATCGACTTTAAAATGAAAGGATTTAAAGCGTTTACGGAAAAAATTTTAGCCAATCAAAATCCACGAAAATACAGGAAAATTTCCGTAAAATACGGCAATCAAATCGTTACCACTTTAAACCCGAATTTTAAGGAAAGCGATAGCACAGATTTAAAGACACAAGACGAAAGAAGCCCTCTTTCCCCCGAAGGGGGCAAGAATGCAAAAGAAAAAATCGCCCAAAATAATAAAGATGTAAAACCTCAACCAAAACCGGAAACAAAACCAAAACCGACAGAAAAACCAGAAACGAAAGTCAAAATAGAGTAAACGTTAGTAAAGTCCGTAGGACTTAATGTGAATAATCGCAGGTTGTGCTTCGCTTCACCTGCAGGAAATGTGGAACACGAAACTTTCATCCATAATCTGTGAGGTTTCGAGATGCGAGTTTTGGGTTTGTAGGGTCGTGGTGCGCCGCGACCGTATATTGTTAGATTGATCGGAGTCGAAATCTTGTATATTTTGGGAATTTAAAGCGCTTCGACTCCGCTCAGCGTGACAAAAAACCAATCGCCAAAAAGCAATTCGCCAAAAGCCAAAAGCAATTCGCCTATTCAAACTCATTCAAGCCGTACAAAATTTCTTTCATTTTTGAGCCGTTGATTTCCACAGGTTTGTAGGCTATACGTTGAATTTCTCGATGGCAACGTCCATATCGGATTTCCGTTTGGTGTATTCGGGCGGAAGTTGGCTCCGGCATTGGGTTACGTTCTCTTAGCTGTTGAGGAATATTTTGAATTTTCAGTAAAATTGTTCGCCTTGGTCGATGAAATTGTTGTATTCATCGATGAAACGCAAGAGCCGATCTATCGGAAACTCGATGTTTATCAAAGTTCACAAATCAACTTTGCCAAAGTTTTTTGAGGCAAAATTAACAACGTTCTATTTAGTCAATCCTTAAAAACCCTACCCCACGCCGTGCCACGCGAAAAATTTTTCGGAAAAGAGCAGGCGAAAAATAAAACGCGAAAAAATTTCCCGCAATTCTTCCATGATTTTTTT
>JAITMJ010000089.1 GCA_031277475.1 Flavobacteriaceae bacterium | reverse complement strand
CCGGTTTTTTTGCCTGACGAATCATAGAAAGTTTCATTGCCTTGTGAATCCTTTTTAACTACACTTTCTTTTTTTCCGGATTTATCATATTGCGTTTGATTTCCTTTGGAATCCGTTTTATTGAGGCGGTTTTTTGACCTCTCGAATCGTAAACGGTTTGGTTTCCTTTGGAATCTGTTAAAATGAAATCCGATAAAAAAATTTTCATTGTTCGAGTGACGGTAAAAATTTAACTCATGTGATCAAACCTACCCTTCCGTGCCTATTCCGCTTTAGAGTAATATTTTTCAATATTACAATCTTGTTATCTTTTTCTTTTTCTTGTAGGTGTTTTGTGAATTATGGTTTTTGCCATACAGAATGTTCAAATTTAAACAGACTCTAAGATTTCATCGCCAAAATTTCGTCCCGAAGTTTTGCGGCGGTGATGAAATCCAGATTTTTTGCGGCGGTTTCCATTTCTTTTTGTTTTCGGGCAATGATTTTTTCCATATTTTCCGTAGAATATTCGGCTTGGTTTTCGGCTACTTTTCGCACGATTTCTTTCTGAATGTATCTTTCGTCCGGAAAATCTTTTGCTCTGCCGACCAACACATCGGAAATTTTTTTGTCAATCGCTTTCGGAATAATGCCGTTTTCCGCGTTGTATCTCATCTGTTTTTCACGGCGATAATTGGTTTCATCAATCGTTTCTTTCATACTTTTTGTGATTTTATCGCCGTACATTATCGCTTTTCCGTTGATATTTCTCGCAGCCCGACCAACCGTTTGTACCATTGATCTTCGCGAACGCAAAAATCCTTCTTTGTCGGCATCCAAAATTGCAACCAACGAAACTTCCGGCAAATCCAAACCTTCGCGCAAAAGATTCACGCCCACCAAAACATCGAACACGCCCAAACGCAGATTTTGCATAATTTCTATCCGCTCCAAAGTTTCCACATCGGAATGAATATACCGCGTCCGAATCCCGAATTTCGTGAAATATTTTGTGAGTTCTTCCGCCATTTTTTTCGTGAGCGTGGTTACCAAAACCCTTTCGTCTTGCTCGGCTCTTTTTTGGATTTCTTCCATCAAATCGTCAATTTGATTTAAAGTCGGGCGCACTTCGATTTCGGGATCCAAAAGTCCGGTCGGGCGAATGATTTGTTCGATGTATTCGCCGCCGGTTTTCTGCAATTCGTAGTCGGCGGGCGTTGCGGAAACGAAAATCACTTGATTTTGCATTTGTTCAAATTCGTCGAATTTCAACGGACGATTGTCGATGGCTGCCGGAAGCCGAAATCCGTATTCCACGAGAACTTCCTTTCTGCTTCTGTCGCCGCCGAACATCGCGTGAACTTGCGGAATTGTGGCGTGGCTTTCGTCGATCACCATTAAATAATCTTCGGGAAAATAATCCAACAAACAAAACGGTCTGGAACCGGGCGAGCGTCCGTCAAAATATCGTGAATAATTTTCGATTCCGGAGCAATATCCCAATTCTTTTATCATTTCCAAATCCAATTCTGTACGTTCTTGAAGGCGTTTTGCTTCCAAAGGTTTGTCAATGGATTTAAAAAATTCCACTTGTTTCAGCATATCGTCCTGAATTTCGCGAATGGCATTTTCCATCGTTTCTTTGGACGTTACGAAAAGATTGGCGGGATAAATTCTGATTTCGTCAAAATTACTTTCCACATTTCCGGAAACAGGGTCAAAAGTTTGGATTTTTTCGATTTCATTTCCGAAAAACAAAACGCGAACGGCATTGTCTGCATAAGCCGGAAAAATATCTATCACATCGCCTTTTACACGAAAAGTTCCGCGTTGAAATTCGTTTAAACTTCTGGAATACAGCGCATTAACCAAAGCGTGAAGCAAAGCGGTTCTCGTGATTTTTTCGCCGATTTTTATTGAAATTAAAGATTTGTGAAATTCCGTAGGATTTCCGATTCCGTAGATGCAGGAAACGGAGGCTACGATTAAAACGTCTCGCCTTCCGGAAAGCAGACTTGCGGTTGCGGAAAGCCGTAGTTTTTCGACTTCCTCGTTGATGCTCAAATCTTTTTCGATGTAGGTTCCCGTAGAAGCAATATACGCTTCCGGCTGGTAGTAATCGTAGTACGAAACAAAATATTCCACTGCATTTTCCGGAAAAAATTCTTTAAATTCCATAAAAAGTTGAGCCGCCAAAGTTTTGTTGTGCGCCAAAACCAAAGTCGGTTTTTGAACATTTTGCACGAGATTTGCCACCGTAAAAGTTTTTCCGGAACCCGTAACGCCGAGCAAAGTTTGATATTTTTCGCCAATACGGATTCCGGCGGTCAGTTTTTCTATCGCTTGCGGCTGGTCGCCGGTTGGTCGGAAATCGGATTGGAGGTTGAAGGTCATTTTTGAGGTTCGAGTTACGGGGTTAGAATTTTTGGTTTTAGTAAAATTTCATATAATGTAAATTTATCTTAGACCCTGTTTAAATTAATAAACAAGCAGAAAGGTTACTATCGCGACTAAAACAATATCGTTCAGATCTTTCTGCCAAAGAGCGGCAAGTTATAAATAAATTAATTGATGTGCAAAGATTTGTGGTTTCAGCCAAATAATTATGATAGAACTTTCACAGCAATACAATATTGGCATTGAAAGCCCGAATATTTCCATTGCCCGCAAAGGAAAACTCAACCGGAAATATTAACTCAAACAGGTTCTAAATTATTATTGCTGTCAGCCATTTACAAATAAAACAAATAAATCAAATACAAATAGGTTTCAAACGTATTGGTTTCCTTTAACCATAAGATATTATTATAAAAGAAAAAAAATACAGAACCGATTAAGTCCCGCATTTCACATTTCGTGTCTTACATTTCCAAATCATAAACATCATTATTTAGAATAAATATAAATTAGCATTAAATCACATTTCCCTTTTTTATGGCTTTTAAGTTTATGTTAAAAATCTTAATTTTGCGAAATTGATTGTTCAATATTTTACTAACATAAGACTATATAAATGATTAGTTGGAGAAAGCATTACAAAAAAACGTTGATAACAATCGGTTTGTTGTTGTCAGCCGGCGTTTCAATCTACGGACAAGACGGCGACCCCAAAAACGGTGAAAAACTTTTTAAAACCAATTGTACCGCGTGTCATAAATTAGACCAGCAATTCGTAGGTCCGCCGTTGCAAGGCGTTGTAGAAAGATTAAAAACCGAACAAAACCTCGATACGGATTGGCTTCACAAGTGGATTAAAGACAACACCGCACTTATCGCTTCCGGCGATAAATACGCCAATGAGGTTTTTCAAAAATTCAACAAAATGCCAATGCAAGCCTTTCCGAATCTTTCCGATACGGATATAAACGACATCTTGGCATACACCACGAATCCGCCTGCTCCGGAACCTGCAAAAACGGCGGAAACACAAACCATCCCAACCGAAAACACCTCCGAAAATAAAGCAAATTCGGGCGTTATCATCATTTCACTGATCGCAATTGCCGCTTTGATGATTTGGGTTTTGATCAGATTAAGACAATTAATAAAATTAAGAGAATCCGGGGAATTGTCAAGTTTGAACGCAACCAGAGTTCGCACACTCGCAGATTTTTACACCAAATATAGCTTCGCCGCAAAAGGTTTATTGACGGTTTTAGCAGTTTTGGCAATGTACGGAATTTGGAATTGGATGATGTGGATTGGCGTTTACAAAGGCTACAAACCGGATCAGCCGATTTATTTCTCGCATAAAATTCACGCGGGCGACAATAAAATTGATTGCCAACTTTGCCACTCCGGTGCGAAATACGGAAAAGTTTCCGAAGTTCCTTCGATGAACGTTTGTATGAATTGCCACAGAACCATCTCCGAATATGCGGGAACTTATATGGAAACGGGGAAAGATAAAGCGTTCTACGACAGCCAAATCCAACTGATTTACGCCGCAACAGGCTGGGACCCCGCAACACAGCAATACACCGGAAAAACAAAACCTGTGGAATGGACGCGGATTCACAATATGCCGGATTTCGTATTTTTCAGTCATGCACAGCATATCGTAGCCGGCGAACAAGCGATTATCACTTCGTTTAATCAAAAAAATCCTACGAATCAAATTGATGTGGTTTGTAAGGCTTGCCACGGACAAATAGACACGATGAACGTGGTTCAAATGGCGAACGATTTCACGATGGGCTGGTGCATCGAATGCCACAGAACTACGGAAGTAGATATGAACAACAATTATAATAAGGAATATTTCCAAGGACTTCACGACAAATTAGCGAAACAATATCCTTCGAGCGAAGGAAAAATTACGGTAGATGCTATCGGAGGTTTGGAATGTGCGAAATGTCATTATTAATTTAGACTTGGGGACACAAGACACGAGACACAAGACACAAGATAAAAGACTTAATTTGTTAAATGTTTAATATGAAAAATCTATTTTTAATAACAAGTATATTGCTTTCGGCTTTTTTGGTGAGTTGTAATAATGATGATGCAAGAGAAGTTCCGGAAAACGATATTGTCGGGACTTGGAAATTAGTAGCACAATGGGATGGAGGAAGTCCGTCACAGGATTGGTTGCCGGTAGCCATTGCTTATACTTATACATTTGATAGTGATGGAACATTCTCATCTACGGTAAATGTTAATTGTGTACAAGGAACATATATTTTGACTGACGATAAATTGATATTTAATTTTGATTGTGGTACTTTTCCGCCGATAGGTGATAATGGTACTGTCATTAATAATTTTACTTGGGATGAGAGTTACTTTATATTAACTCCAACAGATTCAAGTTGCGATGAAGGCTGTAAATTCAAATTTCAAAAACAAAATAATTAAACCTATGCTACCGCACGAATCCTTTCGTGTGGTCGTGAAGTAAATTAAAAAATTAAAAAGAGATAAAATTAAAATAAAATAACCACAAATAATCACTCAACAATAACTAAAAAAAAGAAGTATAAATGGCTTCAAACAAGATACAATTTAGAAGTATTCACGAACTGAAAGACCCTGCTTTGAAGGAAAAGTTGGTGCAGAAAGAATTTGCGGATGAAATTCCGGTAGAAGATTTCCTCGACGGTGTCGAAAAAAATAGTGCAAATACTTCGAGAAGAGATTTTCTGAAATTGCTGGGATTTTCCACAGCCGCCGTTACGCTCGCCGCTTGCGAAGCACCGGTGATTAAAACCATTCCTTACGTCGTAAAACCGCACGACATCATTCCCGGAATCCCGAATTATTACGCATCAACGTATTTTGACGGCTTCGATTTCGCAAATGTGCTCGTGAAAACCCGCGAAGGAAGACCCATCAAAATAGAACCGAATCCCGCCGCCGGAAATTTGGGGAAAACCAATGCCAGAGCGCAAGCAAGCGTACTTTCGCTTTACGACAACGATAAAGTGAAACAGCCGAAATTAGACGGAAAAGACGCTACTTTCGATGCGGTGGACGATTTCGTGCTGAAAGGTCTCGCAGAGGCGCAAAACACAGGCAAAAAAATCGTGCTTTTGTCACATTCTTTTGCATCGCCCACATTTAAAAAACTCTTTAATGAATTTAAAGAAAAATATCCTTCCGCAGAACTTGTAACTTATGACGCTTTCCCTTATTCTGCAGCATTGGATGCCGCTGCGGAAGTTTTCGGACAGCGCGCATTGCCCGTTTACGACCTCACGAATACGGAACTCGCGGTTTCTTTCGCTGCTGATTTTCTGGGAGATTTCAACGGAGGCAGTTTGGAAACGTCTTATGCGGCAGCGAGAAAACCAAGCGAAACCATGTTGGAACACATTCAGTTGGAATCCAATATGTCTTTGACGGGAGCAAACGCCGATACCAGAATTAAACTGAAACCAAGCGAAATCAATAAAACTTTAATCGAAGTTTACAATGCGATTGTCGGCGGCGGAACTTCCGATAAAGCCGCATCTGAAATCGCTAAAAAACTTCAGGCAAAAGGAAACAAAGCGGTAGTTTTTGCCGATGGTTCCAAAGGTTCGTATGTTTTGGCACATTTAATCAATCAAAAATTAAATTCAAATGCGTTCACCGGAACATCAAACCTTTTAAAAGAATTTGACAACGCGAAATATCAAGAATTTTTAAGTTGGATAAACGCCGGACAAGTGGGCGTTTTGATTACGAACAACGTCAATCCGATTTATTCTCATCACAAAGGCGAAGATTTTAAAAATTCTTTGTCAAAAGTACCTTACGTTATCGCGGTTACCGACAAGAAAAACGAAATGTACGATGCGGCTAAAGCCGCCATTCCGGTTGCAAACTGGCTCGAATCTTGGGGCGATATGACACCTCAAACCGGCGTGTATTCATTGATGCAGCCTGCCATTCAAAAGATTTATAAATCCAGACAAATCGAGGAATCTTTGCTCGTTTGGAAAAACGGAAAAAATAATCCCGCGAACAATTATTACGATTATTTAAAAACAAATGCCGCTTCGTTTTTGTCGGGAACTACCTTTAATAAAGGTTTATATAATGGATTTAATGCCATTGCCGACAGCGACAGCACATTGTCTTACACCGGAGGAAACGCCGAAGAAGCCAAAGCCGATTTAGCAAAATTAAAATCCGGAGATTTGGAATTGGTGTTATACACTTCTACGTCAATGGGAGACGGAACTCAAGCGAACAATCCTTGGCTTCAAGAACTTCCCGATCCGATTACGAGAATGTCTTGGGATAATTATTTGACGATTTCCCCGAAAGATGCAGACCGATTAAAAATCGAACACGATTTGAACGCGAGAATGCAGTTGGACGGCTCTGTGGTAAATCTCACCGTGAACGGAAAAACCATAAAAGACGTTCCTGTGTTTGTTCAGCCCGGACAAGCCGAAGGAACCGTAGGTTTGGCTCTCGGCTACGGCAAGAAAAAATCGGGAAAAACCGCAGACACCGGCGTAAATGCTTATCCTTTGTTTGACGGATACAACCTCGCCATTTCCGGCGTGAAATTGGAAAAAACCGGAGAAACACACGAATTTGCGGGAGTTCAACTTCAAAATACATTGATGGGACGATATGAAATCGCGAAAGAAGTTCCTTTGGAAAATTTCCTAAATATTCCTTTCGACGATGAACATAAAGGCTGGAACAAACCTTTGAAAATGGAAACCATCGGCGGCGAGCTTCCAATCAGAAAAGTTGATCTTTGGGATTCTTTTGACGAAACCGACGGACCGCATTTTAATCTCTCGATTGATATGAATTCCTGCATCGGTTGCGGCTCTTGCATTATCGCTTGTCAGGCGGAAAACAACGTTCCGGTGGTAGGAAAAGCCGAAGTGCGAATGTCCCGAGATATGTATTGGTTGAGAATTGACCGATATTACACCGCCGAACAAACCATAGAAACAAAGGAACAACTCGACAGAAAACTGAACGTTCCCGAATTATACGATATTTTAATTAAACCAAACGAAAGCCCCGACGTGATTTTCCAACCGGTGATGTGCCAGCATTGCAACCACGCGCCGTGCGAAACAGTGTGTCCGGTAGCGGCAACTTCTCACGGAAAACAGGGACAAAACCAAATGGCGTATAACCGATGCGTAGGAACCAGATATTGCGCAAACAACTGCCCTTACAAAGTAAGACGTTTCAATTGGTTTACCTACAATTTGAACGATAAGTTTGATTTTAATATGAACAACGACCTCGGAAGAATGGTTCTGAATCCGGACGTAGTGGTGCGAACAAGAGGGGTGATGGAAAAATGTACGATGTGTATTCAAATGACGCAAAGCACCATTTTGGAAGCGAAAAAAGATGGCAGAAAAGTAGCGGACGGCGAGTTCCAAACCGCTTGTTCAAAGGCTTGCGCAACCGGAGCATTGAAATTCGGAGACATTAACGATAAATCCTCCGAAGTGCGCGCTCTCTACGGCAGCGACAGAAGATATACGCTGCTGGAAGAAGTCGGAACAAAACCGAATGTATTTTATCATACAAAAGTGAGAAATAGGAAGGCGAATGGCTGATGGCTGTTGGCAAATGGCAATTAGCAAGAAGCAAAAACTTAGAAATTATGAAAAATTTATTTTTAATAACAAGTATATTGCTTACAGGTTTTTTGGTGAGTTGTGATAAGGACGAGAAAGAAGACAGACCGAATATCTGCGGTGTGGAAAATCCTTTGACGGATTTGGAGTGGTTAAAAGATCTTATTCAAACTTATGAAGAAAATGCTGAAAATGGACATAAAGTAAGAATTTATCAAAGCACTTATGGTAACAATCAAACATGTTTTATAATAGAGCCTTGTTCTGGTTGTCCGGATGCGGGTTATAACGTTGTTTTGTGTGATGGAACTAACTTGTGTTATGGAGGAACATTAGTAGAACCCAATACTTGCGAAGGATTAAATATTGATTATGAAAATCAGAAACTTATTTATGAATTAAATTAAAAATTATTGAGACTATGAAAAACCTATTTATAATAACAAGTATATTGCTTTCGGCTTTTTTGGTGAGTTGCAACAACGAAGATTCGAGAGAGACTCCTATTGTTGGAACTTGGAAATTAGTGGAATATTTTGGAGGAAATAGCGCAGATAATATTGGATGGCACCCCATAGACAACGGATATACTTATACATTTAATGGCGATGGAACATTTACATCTACAAGGTTTTCCTATTGTACACAAGGAACTTATATTTTGACAGATAGCAAATTGACGTTGAAATTTGATTGTACAGAACCTCCCGGATTAAGTGATAACGGAGTGTTAATAGAGAATTTCTCTTGGGATGAAGAATATTTTATATTAACCCCAACCTATTTATTTTGTGATGAAGGTTGCGCGGAAAAATTTGAAAAACAAGAAAATTAATAACCATCAGCATTATTAAAAAATTAAACAAAATTATAAATTATTAAAGCCTTTGCCTCCTTTTGGGGAACGGAGGCTTATAACAAAAAAAAATAAAAGCTTGATATGAGTCACTACGAAGCTCCCATAAGGGAACCTTTAATTATCGGTCATAAAACCTATCACGATATCACGGAAGATATTGCGAAACCCATCGAAGAAAGAGCCGGAAAACTTTGGTGGATAGCGTTTTATGCTGCATTAACTCTTTTTATCTACGGATTCGGCTGCATCGCCTACACCATCGGAACAGGAATCGGCGCGTGGGGATTGAACAAAACCATCAACTGGGGCTGGGACATCACCAACTTCGTTTGGTGGGTCGGAATCGGACACGCCGGAACGCTGATTTCCGCAGTTCTGTTGCTGTTCAGACAACGCTGGAGAATGTCCGTAAACCGTTCCGCAGAAGCAATGACGATTTTCGCCGTAGTGCAAGCCGCCATTTTCCCCGTAATTCACATGGGTAGAGTTTGGGTTGCCTATTGGGTTTTCCCGATTCCAAACCAATTCGGTTCGCTTTGGGACAATTTCAATTCGCCGCTGCTTTGGGACGTATTCGCAATTTCCACCTATTTTTCCGTATCCACCGTATTTTGGTTTATGGGACTGATTCCCGACTTCGCCATGATTCGAGACCGCGCAAAAACACCTTGGACAAGAAAAATCTACACCTTCCTCGCATTCGGCTGGGGCGGAAAAGCAAAACATTGGCAAAGATTCGAGGAAATGTCTTTGGTATTGGCAGGTTTGGCTACGCCGCTCGTATTTTCCGTACACACCACCGTATCTTTCGACTTTTCCACAGCCGTCATCAAAGGTTGGCACTCCACAATTTATCCGCCATATTTCGTTGCCGGTGCTATTTTCTCGGGATTTGCGATGGTGCAAACGCTGCTATTGGTGGCGAGAAAAGTTTGCCATTTAGAACAATACATCACAAAATACCATATCGAAATTATGAACATTGTGATTATGGTAACCGGCGGAATGGTAACTGTGGCTTATGCTACAGAATATTTCATCGCTTGGTATTCCGGTTCGCGGTATGAAGATTTCACATATCTTTCACCCGGAGCGGCTACAGGACCATATTGGTGGGCGTTTTGGGCATTGATGACTTGCAACCTCATCGTTCCCGCATCGTTTTGGTTTAAAAAACTCAGAACCAATATTATATGGACATTTATCGTAGCATTAATCATCAATATCGGGATGTGGTTTGAACGTTTTGACATCATAGTCGTAAACCTTTCAAGAGACTATTTGCCAAGTGCTTGGACGATGTTTAAACCCACCATCATTGATGTAGGCGTATTTCTGGGAACCGTAGGATTTTTCTTTACGCTGTTCCTGCTGTATGCGAGAACATTCCCTGTGATTGCACAGGCAGAATTGAAAACTATTTTGAAAACCTCAGGTGAAACTTATAAAGCAAAAGAAGGAGATGAGCACCACTAAAATTATATACGGACTTTATGCCGACGATGCCGATTTAATGAACGGCGTGAAAACATTCCGCGACAAAGGAATTAAAATAAACGAAGTTTATACACCCTTTCCCGTTCACGGATTGGACGAAGCCCTCGGATTGAAAAAAACCAGAATTTCCGATGCCGCTTTTATCTACGCTTGCTATGGCGTTGGAATCGGAGTTTTGATAACGTGGTATATGATGAACCACGATTGGCCAATGAACATCGGCGGAAAACCCGCTTTCGATTGGGCGCACAATATGCCCGCTTTCGTAGTTCCATTATTTGAATTAATGGTATTCAGCGCGGCACACATGATGGTCATCACATTCCTCATCCGAAACAAAATGTACCCCGGATGCGAACCTCAAAACCCCGATCCGAGAACTACGGACGATAAATTTATGGTGGAATTCGTAACCGAAGATGTGGAATCCGTAAAACAAGTATTAATAGAAACCGGAGTTGAAGAAATCACAGTTAAAGATGCTTAAAATGAAAAATAATATATTAAAAATCACAGCAATTTTAGGTTTAACCGCCGTTTTACTTAATTCTTGCGGACCGAAAGAAAACGTACCAATCGTTTATTTTCCGGATATGTATTTTCCGGTGGCTTACGACCCTTTGATGAAAGCCGAAGATGCCTATTCCGAACATAAAAACGAAATCCCTGCTTTCGCTCAAAGTGGCGGATTTACAGGTTTGTATCCCGTGGAAGGAACCGTGCCTCAAGACAAAGACGGCGTTTTCGAGGAAAATCTGCTCCCGAAAAATATTGATGAATACAATGCTGGCTACAACGCTTCATTGCTCATCACCACTTCGCCGCTGGATCCCGCCAACGCCGCAAAAGACATCGAAAGAGGAAAAAAACTCTACGGCTACACTTGTCTTGCTTGCCACGGCGCGAGCGGAGACGGACAAGGTTCCATCGTGCAAAGCGGAGCATACACCGGAGTTCCGAATTATGTGGACAGAGCCGTTACGGTCGGTTCCGTGCATTATGTTTTAACCAACGGCAGAAATGCAATGGGTTCCTATGCGGGACAACTGAACGCCGGAGACCGCTGGCGCGTAGCAATGTATGTGATGGACGCTTTCAAAGGAGGCGTGAATATGCCGCCGCATATCGGAGCAAATCCTCAACCAACTGACAATCAACAGCCAACGGCTGATAGCCAACAGCCGACAGCCAATTAACAGCAATTAAATAAAAAATAAAAGAAATGTATAATTTTTCCTTAAAATTAAAATCAACTTCTATAATAATCCTCGTCGCAGGCTTGGTTTTGTTCGGACTCGGGTTCTATATGAACAAAGGAATTTCCACCGAACAAATTGAACATTGGATGGAAACCGTTCACGCATCGGGACATCACAATCCTACACATTCCAGCGAAATGATTGGTCCGCAAGACCACGCCGCACATTTGCAACACGCAGAAATGCAAGTTCACAATCAGCCGTTGGCAGCAATACATTTGGTTGCCGTATTCTTTTTCGGGCTGAGCTGTTGCGTCTTGTTTTTCTATTCCATTCAGCACGCGGCACACGCCGGTTGGTCAATCATCATCACCAGAGTGATGGAAGGCATCGCATCATTTATTCCAATCGCCGGTGTGATTATAATCGCCATTATGTTGCTGAATATCAACGGTTACGGACATTTGTTCCATTGGATGGATCCGGAACTCACCAAAGAAGGTTCGCCGAGTTTTGATATTATTTTATTCGAGAAAAAGAAATTTTTAAATATTCCTTTCTACGCTTTCAGAACCATTTTTTATGTGGTAGTCGCCTCTTTATTCGCTTGGAAATTGAAAGCGGCTTCCAAAAAAGTGGACAACACAAAATCGCCGAGAGATTACCAAATGCTTTACAGATGGTCTATCGGATACATCGTATTCTTTTCGCTTTGTTCCGCAGCGTGGGCTTGGGATTGGCTGATGTCCATAGATCCGCATTGGTATTCCACAATGTATATTTGGTATTCAATGGTAAGTTGCTTGGCAAGCGGAATTGCCATGATTATTTTGGTGAGCGTTTATTTAAAGAAAAACGGATTTTTACCGCAATTTAACGACAACCATTTGCACGATTTGGCAAAATTTCTATTCGCATTTTCTATGCTTTGGACTTATACTTGGTTTGCGCAATATATGCTTTATTGGTATGCGAACATTCCCGAAGAAGTCAATTATTTCTTTGGCAGATTTCAATACTACGCCCCTACTTTTCTCCCGATGCTCATCATCAACTTCCTGATTCCGCTTTTGGTAATGGTAAGTTCGAGCATTAAGAGAAATTACAAAGTAGTTACCACAATGGCAATTCTCGTGATTTTGGGACACATCGTAGATTTTTTCAATATGGTGATGCCCGGAACTGTGGGTGCGTATTGGCAAAATTGGGAAGTTCTTTTATTGGTTTTGGGTGCAGTATTATTCTTGGTTGGATTATTTATCTTTACGGTAATGACCGCCCTCACCAAACTGAAACTCATCCCAAGCGGAAATCCGCTCCTTCACGAATCTGAGATATTCGAGTATCCGTTTTGAAAATATTATAAAACAAAAAAAATAGTCTCGCTGAATAGTGGGACTATTTTTGTTTTTTTATCGGCGGTTTTAAATGAATCCCATTCATTGCAATCGATTTGAAAAACGGCAATTCCGCAAGTCGGTAAGTTGATTGTTTCTTCTGCTAAAAAACTTGCAAACTCCGAAATCCCAAAATTGTGGGAGAATATTGCAACCGAAGAAAACCTATTATCCAAATTTGAAATCACCTCTTCAAAATTTTTAAAACTCGGATTATACAAATTTTCTGATTCTTTAATATTTGGATTTTTATAAGTTTCGGCGAAGTATTTTGCGGTTGTCAGTGCGCGTTTTGCGGGGCTGCTCACGAATTTGTCAATCGCTATATTTTGGTCGAAAAGAAGTTTTGCCATTTTCGAAGCATCTTTGTGTCCGCGATTGTTCAGAGGGCGCTCAAAATCAGGAACATTGTGCGTCCAATCACTTTTAGCGTGTCTTACCAAAATCAGTTGTTTCATCTGTTTATATTTTATTTTTTTCAGCGGTCATACTGAAGAACACCCAATACAATCATTCGCTTGTGTGTTTTTGAGACGAGATATTAAAGACTAAATTACATTTTTTTTAGTTATGAACTTATAAAAGAAGATTTAATCCGAACTAAATATTATACTAAAATTTTAAATATTTATCAAAAAAATTATTAAATATATTTAATAATTATGAAGTATTCAAGTATAATTTCCTATATAAAATCGTTTCACTCGGCAAGAAAAAAACGGTTGATTAACATTTTTCAATCCGTTTGGTCTGAAAATATCCTTATTTTTGCAGAAACTAAAATAATGAACGAAACAATATATTGCCCGAAATGCAATTCCGAATTTACTTACGGACAAGATGATTTGATGGTTTGCTCTCAATGTTTCTACGAATGGAATCCTGCGGAAACAGACAGCGAAAACAAAATTTTTGATGTCCACGGAAACGAACTTCAAAACGGAGATTCGGTGGTTGTAATTAAAGATTTACCGGTAAAAGGTTCTTCAAAACCTGTAAAGGCAGGAACAAAAGTAAAAAATATTCGCCTCAATTTTAACAGCGACCATGATATTGATTGTAAAATTGACGGGTTTGGAGCAATGGCTCTAAAATCCGAATTTGTGAAAAAAGCGCAGTAAAATCTTAATTATAAAAAAATATGTCCAGAATCCTCACAGGAATACAGGCTACAGGAACGCCGCATTTGGGAAATCTTTTGGGAGCCGTGTTTCCCGCCATCGAACTTTCCAAAAAACCGGAAAATGAAGCCTTTCTGTTTATTGCAGATTTGCACGCTTTGACGCAAATTAAAAACGCGGAAACCCTGAAGCAAAACACTTATCAAATTGCTGCGGCTTGGCTCGCTTGCGGTTTGGATGCGGAAAAAACATATTTCTACAGACAAAGCGATATTCCGGAAACTTGCGAATTGACGTGGTATTTGGATTGTTTTTATCCGTTTCAAAGATTGACGCTGGCACATTCTTTCAAAGATAAAGCCGACCGATTGAGCGATGTGAACGTCGGACTTTTCAATTATCCGATTTTGATGGCTGCCGATATTTTGCTTTACGACGCGGAAATTGTTCCCGTAGGGAAAGACCAAATTCAGCATTTGGAAATCGCACGAGATGTTGCCGAAAAATTCAATCGGCAAATGGGCGAAATCTTTGTGCTTCCCAACGCAAAATTGCAGGAAAATACGAAATATGTTCCGGGAACCGACGGACAAAAAATGTCTAAATCTCGCGGAAACATCATCAATATTTTTCTTTCGGAAAAGGAATTGAAAAAACAAATCCTATCCATAGAAACCGATTCCAAAACTTTGGAAGAACCGAAAAATCCGGAAACCGACAATATTTTTGCGATTTATCAACTGATTGCAAACGCCGAACAAACCGAAGATTTGCGCCGAAAATATCTCGCCGGAAACTATGGCTACGGACACGCCAAAACGGAACTTTTAAATTTAATTTTAGAAAAATTCAAAACCGAGCGCGAACGTTTTGATTACTATATGAATCATTTGGATGAACTCGAAACCAAACTTCAACAAGGTGCCGAAAAAACCAGACCGATAGCCGCAGAAACCATAAAAAGAGTTCGCGAAAGTTTGGGATTTTTATAAAAGGCTTTATTTTTAATTTTTTTTTTGGTCTCAAAACAAGATTAACAAAAATTTAATGTGAATAAGTTTGAACGGGACGTTAAAAAAATGGCGGTTTAAAAGGTGATATTTATAAATAAACCGGTGGATTGTCTCATTTTTATTATATTCGTAAAAATAAAAATTGAAAAATGAGTGTACATATCAGCGCTAAAAAAAGAGAAATTGCAAAAACGGTTTTGCAACCGGGGGATCCGCTTCGTGCACAATATATTGCAGAGCATTATTTGGAAAATTATAAACTGGTGAGTAAAACCAGAAATATTTTATGTTTTACTGGATCTTACAAGGGAAAAGAAATCACAATCGGTGCCAGCGGAATGGGCTGTCCGAGCATCGGGATTTATTCTTACGAACTTTATACGGAATATGATGTGGACACGATAATCCGAATCGGAACTTGTGGTGCTTATACCGAAAATTTAAAACTTTTTGATATTCTGAATGTGGACAATGCCGCCAGTGAAAGCACTTACGCAAAATATGCGTGGGAAATCGAGGACGAAATTATTCCGCATCAGGGAAAAACGTTCGATGTGATTTCCCAAGCCGGAAAAGATTTGAACCTGAATGTGAAATCTGCAAACATTCATTCCAGCGATGTTTTTTACAGAAAAACACCAGGAACTCCTGCTATTGCTACAAAATATAATTGTCCGGCTGTGGAAATGGAAGCCTTTGCCTTGTTTGCAAACGCCAAATATACAGGAAAAAATGCTGCAACTATTTTAACAGTTTCCGACATCATCCCGACTTTGGAACAAATTTCCGCAGACGAAAGAGAACGCGCACTGCGAACGATGATGGAACTTTCTTTGGAAACGGCAGTGAAATTGTAGTTTTGTATTTTGTTCTGTATTACCGGATGGTTCGGAATCATTCGGGATTGCTTGTGGTTTGACTTATCAGCAATAAACAAGTTTCCTTATGTAAAATCTGAAGTTGCGTAGAAATTTAAACTCTCAAAATTGATTCAATGTACACGAACAGCAATGAAAATTATTAATATCTTTGCGTTCTGATGATAGAAGTAAAAAATCTTACAAAAAGTTTTAGCGGCGTGGAAGTGCTGAACGTAACTTCCGCTACTTTCAATAAAGGAAAAGTGAACCTCGTGATCGGGCAAAGCGGTTCGGGAAAAACCGTATTTTTTAAAAGTTTGCTGAACGTTTATTTGCCCACTTCCGGCGAAATTCTGTTTGAAGGAAGAGACATCAATAAAATGAATCGTGAGGAAAAGGAACATTTGCGCTCCGAAATCGGAACCGTGTTTCAGGGAAGTGCGCTGTTTGATTCTTTGACGGTGGAAGAAAACATTATGTTTCCGCTCGATATGTTCACGAATCTTAATTTAAACGAAAAAAAGAAACGCGTTTCGGAAGTGATTGAGAGCGTTCATTTGGAAGATGCCGACAAAAAATATCCGTCTGAAATTTCCGGAGGAATGCAAAAACGAGTGGCGATTGCCAGAGCCATCGTCAATAATCCGAAATATTTGTTTTGCGACGAACCCAATTCCGGATTAGACCCTTTTACTTCAAACGTGATTGACGATTTGCTTTTGGAAATCACCAAAGAATACAACACCACAACCATCATCAATACGCACGATATGAATTCCGTGATGACCATCGGCGAAAACATTGTATATTTGAAAAACGGCGTCAAAGAATGGGAAGGAAACAAAGATATCGTGATGACGGCGGATAATAAAAACTTAATAGATTTCGTTTATTCATCAGAATTATTTAAAGAATTAAGAGAATATTTAATAGAAAACGATAAAACCTCAATAGAAAACATAATTACCAAACCTTAAAAAATTAAAACAATGAAAAAAATTTTTAGCATTACAGCCCTCGGTTTCGCCGCAATTTTATCGGCACAAATTTCATTCGCAGGAAAAGCAAACGCCATTTTTCCAATGGGTTCTTCTTCGTGGAAAAGCGTTATAAAACAAATTGATCCCGCTGTTGATTACATTACTTTTAATGAAGCAGGAAAAAAAGTTGCAGGTTTTAATGTTGGATTATCCGTAAAAATTTCAACGCCGACCTCATTTTTCGTGATGCCGGAATTATATTTTACAACTTTCAAAAATAAATTTGAATTTGAAGAATCGGATATTGATTTGGAAGCCAGAACCAATCGTCTCGATTTGCCTGTACTTTTGGGATATAATCTTTTGGGCGAGACTCTCGGAATTTTCATAGGTCCGGTGGCAAGTTACAACATCACTTCCGAAAAAGATTTTGAAGGTTTTCAAGAGAAAATTAAAAATCAATTTACGGTTGGCTATCAATTCGGAGCGCAAGCACAAATATCAAAACTAATCGTGAATGCGAGATTTGAAGGTGCTTTCGGAAAAGACACCCGAAGTTTTCTCGACAAAGTTTCCGGAGGAAACTACGAAGTCCAATACGACAATCGCCCGAGCCTATTTATCATCGGTTTGGGATACAAGTTTTAGGATTTAAAAATTTGAAAATTTGCTTAAGACGTTTTCACGAAAATACAGATAGCCTCAAAGTCATTTTTTTCCAAAAATTTTGTTTATTTTACATTAAATTTCTAAAAATTATAATTTATGTTGAATCAACTTGCTGCTTCGGAACTCGTTTTGAATGACGACGGAAGCGTTTATCACCTGAATTTGTTGCCGGAAGATATTGCCGAAAAAATCATTCTCGTCGGCGATCCGGACAGGGTTTCAAAAGTTTCCAAATATTTTGATACCATTGAAATCCGAAAAAACAAACGCGAATTCTATACGCACACCGGAATTTTGCGCGGCGAAAGAATCACAGTGATGTCTACCGGAATCGGAACGGAAAATATTGATATTGTGATGAACGAACTCGATGCGCTGGCAAATATAGATTTGAAAAACAAGGAAATAAAATCCGAAAAAAAATCGCTGCAATTATTCCGAACCGGAACTTGCGGAAGCGTGAATCCGGACGTGGAAGTGAACCAAATGCTTGTAACTCAAAATGTTGTGGGCTTGGATGGATTGATGCACTTTTACAGAGATTATCATTTTGAAAACGATTTTTCCAAAAATTTCCTCGAAAAATTTCCTTACGAAAACATAAAGCCAATGCTTTATTTTTCAAATTGGGCTGAAGAAATTTCGGATTATTATAAAGATGCGAAATATCACGGAAACACGGCTACTTTTCCTGGATTTTATGCGCCGCAAGGCAGGCAACTGCGTCTGCGAGCAGTGGACGACAAATTTTTAGAAACTTTAAACGAACTCGGCGTTACGAATTTCGAGATGGAAACTTCGGCGATTTACGGTTTGTCTAAACTTTTGGGACACAAAGCACTCACCGTGAATTGCGTGATTGCGAACAGAAGGCGCGGCGAATTTGCAGCCGATCATCACGCTTCCGAAAAAATGATGATAGAATGGGTTTTGGAAAGAATTGTTTTGTGAAAGTTAAAGATTAGAACCTGAACCTTGCAATTTCAAGCTTCAAAAATTTAAAACACCGTTTAATTCCTTCAGATATTCATAAGCCGTCAAATCGAATTTCACGGGAACTACGGAAATATAACCGTTTGCCAGAGCGGTTTCGTCGGCATCGTCGGAAGCGTCCATATTGTTGAAATATCCGGAAAGCCAATAGTATTTTTTTCCGTGCGGATTGATTCTTTCGTCAAAACTTTCCTCCCATTTTGCGTCGGCTTGTTTGCAAACTTTCACGCCTTTTATTTCATCTTTCGAAAGTTTGGGAATGTTCACATTCAGCACAATTCCTTTCGGAAGCGGATTTTCCAAAATGCGTTTCACGATGTTTTGGATGTAATGTTTTGCGGGCAAAAAATCGGCTTCCCAACTGAAATCCAAAAGTGAAAATCCGATAGCCGACAAACCTTCAACGCCCGCTTCCACAGCCGCCGACATCGTTCCGGAATAAATCACATTAATAGAAGAATTGGAACCGTGGTTGATTCCGGAAACTACAATGTCCGGTTTTCGCGTGAGGATTTTATCCAAAGCAATTTTCACACAATCCACCGGTGTTCCGCTGCACGAAAAATCTTTTTGCGAACCTTCGAGATGCAATTCCTCAAAACTCAAAGTAGAATCTATGGTTACAGCGTGTCCTTTCCCGCTTTGCGGCGAATTTGGGGCAACCACGACTACATCGCCGATTTCGTTCATAAATGCTACAAGATTACGAATTCCGGGAGCGGTAATTCCGTCGTCGTTCGTTACCAAAATCAAAGGTTTCTGCATCAGATTCAAATTTTTCGCAAAATTTATCTTAGTATTACATGGTAAATTATGCTCTTGTTAGTAATTTTTCGGGGAGATATAAACTTCGATACGTTTACATCCGTTTTGTAAATTTTTCATATCGGTAGAACTAATGTTGATTTCAATGTTTTTTACTACCGAAAATAGAAGTGGCTAAAATCACCGCAAACCAAATGTGGAAGTGATTTGCGGCTTTTTGTGGTTTCTCCAGGAATCGAACCAGGGACACACGGATTTTCAGTCCGTTGCTCTACCAACTGAGCTAAGAAACCATAGTTGATTTGAGTGTGCAAAAGTATAAATTTTTGATGTATCTCGCAAATTTTATTTTGTTTTAAATGTAAAATTATCGATGGGCAGCAAAAAAAAACGATAGAATATAAAATGGAATCGGCTAATCTTGTCCCTAAATTCATCCAAGTCTATTTTACGAAATCCACCCGTTTTCTCCGAAATCCGGTTTTCGTTTTTCCAGAAATGCGTTTCTGCCTTCTTTGGCTTCGTCCGTCATATACGCCAAACGCGTGGCTTCTCCGGCGAAAATCTGTTGCCCCACCATTCCATCGTCCGTCAAATTCATCGCAAATTTTAACATTCTGATGGAAGTCGGCGATTTCGCTAAAATTTCCCGAGCCCATTCGTAAGCCGTATTTTCCAATTCGGCGTGAGGAATTACTTTGTTCACCATTCCCATTTCAAAGGCTTCTTGCGCGGAATAATTTCTTCCGAGAAAAAATATTTCTCTGGCTTTTTTTTGCCCGACCATTTTTGCCAAATATGCCGAACCATAGCCGCCGTCGAAACTCGTAACATCGGCATCGGTTTGTTTAAAAATCGCGTGTTCTTCGCTGGCTAATGTCAAATCGCAAACCACGTGCAAAGAATGTCCGCCACCGACAGCCCAACCGTTCACAACGGCAATCACCACTTTCGGCATAAAACGAATCAAACGCTGAACTTCCAAAATATTCAAGCGATGTCTTCCGTCTTCGCCGACGTAACCTTGATGTCCGCGAGATTTTTGATCGCCGCCGCTGCAAAATGCGTGAACGCCGTCTTTCGGACTGGGACCTTCGCCCGTCAGCAAAACCACGCCGATGGAAGAATCTTCGAAAACATCATAAAAAGCGTCATACAATTCGGAAGTGGTTTTCGGACGAAAAGCGTTTCGAACTTCGGGTCTGTTAAAAGCAATTCGTGCAACGCCGTCGCATTTTTTGTAAGTAATGTCTTCATAATTTTTAGCGATTTTCCAATCTGTCATTTTTTCTATTTTTTTCAAAGATAGGGATTATGAGGGTTATGAGATTAGAAATATCGAGACATAAATTTTTGTGTAAAAAAATCTATGGAATTTTTAGATTTTTGTTTTTTTTGTTCGTTTCCATTTTTCTTCTTTCAGCGGTTTTTGTGGTTTTGATAATTAATGCGACACGGGTTGAAACAATATTATATTTAGCCTGAAAGGCTTGATTTTCATTTGCCTGTGGTTACGAAAATTCGGCTTTTTTCTCATTGTTTTTTAACATTATTTTTATAGTATTCGTTAATGCTTTGCATTTCAAGCCTTTTCAACACGTGATTCGCATTATTAATATTTCTCAATATTTGGGAACTTTAAAGATATTCTAACAAACCGATAAAGACCGGAAGGTCAATCCCAAAAAATCTTTATCTTTGCACCCGCAAACCACTTCTGTTTCGGGGCGGTTTTTTATTTTTTTTCAACAAATATTTTTTATTAATTTATGCTTTCTGTTCAAGGTTTGGGCTTGCACCATTCCGGAAATTACCTTTTTCGAGATGTGAATTTTACCATTAAACGAGACGATAAAATCGGGCTCGTCGGGAAAAATGGTGCCGGAAAATCTACGCTTCTGAAAATGCTGTCCGGAGAAATCAGTTTTTTTGAAGGAAATGTGGTTCCGGAAGGAAACATCAGCATCGGTTTTTTGAAACAAGATTTGGATTTCGTGAAAGGAAGAACCGTTTGGAACGAAACCATGCAAGCGTTTGAACAAATTAATCTTTGGAAAAAAGAACTCGAAAACGTCAATCAACAACTTGCGGAACGCACCGACTACGAAAGCGAAAACTACAGCAATTTAATCCAAAAAATGACGGATTTGAACGACATCCTTCATCATCACGATGCCTACAATTTGGAAGGCGATATGGAAAAAGTGCTGCTCGGTTTGGGTTTTAAAGCCGATGATTTTCACAAAATTACGGACGAATTTTCCGGCGGTTGGAGAATGCGCATCGAACTCGCAAAATTGCTGCTCCAAAAAAACGATTTGCTGCTTTTAGACGAGCCGACCAACCATTTGGATATAGAATCCATCATTTGGATTGAAAATTTTTTGAAAGATTATCCCGGAGCCATCGTTCTCGTGAGCCACGACAAACAATTTATGACCTCCGTTTGCAACCGAACTTTCGATATCAACAATAAAAAAATTGATGATTATAAAGCCAATTATTCCAAATATTTAGAACTCCGAAAAGACCGAAAAGAAAAACTGATTCAAGCGAAAAAAAATCAAGATGCGGAAATCAAACAGATGGAAGACAACATCAACAAATTCCGTGCGAGTGCTACCAAAGCCGCTTTTGCGCAATCTTTAATTAAAAAACTCGAAAAAATAGAACGCATCGAAGTGGAAAATGACGATGTTTCAAAATTCAATATCCGCTTTGTGCAATCGGTGGTTCCGGGAAAAGTGATTTTCACTGCCGAAAATTTGGGAAAAAGTTACGGAACAAAAAATGTTTTCGATAAAGTGAATTTCTTTGTGGAACGCGGCGACAGAATTGCACTTTTGGGACAAAACGGACAAGGAAAAACCACTTTGGCGAAAATTCTCGCCGGCGAAATTCGGGATTTTACAGGAAATTGGAAATTGGGACACAACGTGAATATCGGCTATTTTGCACAAAATCAAGAAGAAGTTTTGAGTTCGGACAAAACCGTTTTGCAAGAAGCCGAAGATGCGGCAACCGAAGAAACCAGACCTCGCGTGAGGGATTTGCTCGGAAGTTTTCTGTTTTCCGGCGAAGATGTCAATAAAAAAACCAAAGTACTTTCCGGCGGCGAAAGAAATCGGCTGGCACTTTGCAAACTTTTGCTTCGTCCGTTTAACACGCTGATTATGGACGAACCCACGAATCACCTCGATATTCAATCCAAAGAAATCATCAAACTCGCTTTGAAAAATTTTGCCGGAACTTTGATTTTGATTTCCCACGACCGCGAATTTTTACAAGGACTTTCGGATAAAATTTTTGAATTTCGCAACGGAAAAATGAAAGAATTTCTCGGAAACATTGATGAATATTTAGAATATCGGCAAAAGGAAAGTCTGCGCGAAGTTTCTATGGAGCGGGCAAAACTTCATCATGAATCCTTCGACTCCGCTCAGGATGACAACGGTGTTTCGACTTCGTCCGGCGTAACAACTCGCAATTCGAAACTCGAACCCCGAACCTCGAACCTCGAACCCCGCAACTCGGACCTCGAAAAGAAAATCAAAAAAACGGAGGAAAAAATTTCGGTTTTAGAGGCTGAAATCCAAAAATTTGAAACCGATTTTACCAAAGAAAATCCCTCCGAAAGTGCTTTGGAACAATACCAATCCAAAAAAACAGAACTCGATTTGGCACTTCAAGAATGGGAATATTTGGGGATGCAGTTGGAGAATTAGATATGTATATCAAACACACTGTTTTACGTTCCGAAGTCCGGTATTTTGGCTTATGGCTGTAAGCCGTGATTTATTTTTTTAAAACCACATAGAAACATAGAAAACTGTTTCTATGCGGTTTTTTGTTTCCTATTTTCCGTAAGGTCGCGGCGCGCCACGACCCTACAAAAAAATCGGCAGAACTCCTATTGAATTTTACCGATTTTAGTTTGTATTGAAAGAAGGGTGGTTAGGATAAAATATCTACGTTTTTATTTCCAATAGAAAACTTGCGATTTTTTTTACAAGGAGTTTTTGTCCCGACCTTCCATGATCTTTTATCTCATCTTCTGCTTCTTCCGATTTATAGACATTATATATCATGCCAGCAAAGATTTAATATAATCATCTGTTACAAGTGTTTTTTTCCCCTTTCTGGCTCTTTCCAATTTTTCCCCAAACTCCTCTTTTGTGTACTCTATTTTACGCAGGGGAGGAGTTTCCACCACTTTAAATCCAATTTTCATTTCTTTTAATAGAGACTTTATTAAAGAAAATTGTCTTTGATTGTTTGCAGATACTATGATGCTCTCCATTTCTTTATTTTTTGACAAAGATAAAAATTTTATACTTGCTAAGAATAATACTTTTTTATCGTGTAAAATTCAATCTATCAAAGAACGTTTCCTCTCTTTAAACCTTCAAGGTTTTTGAAACCTTGAAGGTTTGGTTAAAAATCACATCACACAAAAATCCGGGTTCAGACAATGTAAGGTCGCGGCGCGCCACGACCCTACGGCATGCACAAAAAAAACGTGTAAACTTTTTTATTGGTTTACATGCTTTTGTGGGTTGTAAAAAATTTCGAGAATGATGTTTGGAATGTGCTTTTTAGTATTTCGTAGAATTATAAATTGAATATGTTCAACTTTCAACGCTCATCGGAATTCCTTCCAAATACAGCGTATCGTAACTTAAATCAGCATCATTAGACCACGTTACGCTACCTAAAAATGCAGTTGCAGTATCAAATAATTTGGGATTTTTTAATGCTTGAAAGACCTCGAAATCAAGATAAGGCTTCATATCAAAACAGCGTTGCTCGCCATTTGAAAACCAAAGGTTGAGCATATAATTCCGGTCGGGCTGAACTTTTATTACTTTCGGATTCATAACGATTTATTATCTTAAAGGTTCAATGGTAAAAACAGTTTTGCCGACTACAGCCAATTCCCAATTCGCCAATAAGGATTCGTGGTGAATTTCAATCCACGCCCGCATAAGTTTCAATTTTTTAGGTGGAAAGTTTCCTGCCAAAATTTCACCGTCGGGAATGGAAAGAACTACGCTTTGCCCTTGATAATCTGCATGAATATGAGGAATGGCGTGTTGTTTATTGTCCATATACATCATAGAAACGATGATTCCATAAAACATAGAAATGGTCGGCATAATTTTTTTTTTTAATGTTTGCCAAAATTACAACTTTTTTATCGTGTAAACCAATCTATCAAAGAACGTTTTCGCTCAGGTAAATTAGGGTTTATTGTATCATCTTGTTTCGCCACTGCATCAAATCATAAAACATATACCTTGTTAGCAAAGGTTCGGAGGGTGGTTGGCGGTAGGATTGTTTTTCCTGTTCTTCGGTTGAAAATACTTCTACAAAGTCGTTTTTTTTTATAAAAGCCAAATACAGTCAGTTCATTGTAGGCATCTACCAAAAGATATCTGACAAAATCGGGAAAATTAGCAAGACAAAAGAATTTGATAAAATTCATCAATTGAGACCCCACTCCCTTTCCGCTATATTCGGTTGCAATCCCCCAGCCGACCGATAAGTATACCCGGGTAGGATTTTAACGATTTTTCGCGGGGAATATATTCCTTCACTTTTTTACGTCTGCTTCCGGGTAAATTGGCAGTTTTGATGCTACTTGCAGAGAAAGAAAAAGCACAAACTGCTGCTCCGCTATTTTTGTGTTGCAAAAAACACGTCTGCGAGAGCATTTGGCGTTTGTAGTCTAGTGCCTCATAATTGAAAAAATCATTCAAATCCGCATTGCCGCAATCGAACCCGGAAATGATATGCTCTTCCGAGAGAATAAACATTTTGCAGTCTTTTTCCAAATCAATCATTTTTGAACGGATTATAATATTTTTTCAAAAAAGGCTTCCATTTGCGCGCAATTTCCTGTACTTCTTCTTTTGTCAGGCTCTCGGTCATATTTTTCCTTTTTTCTTCGAACTCTCTGGCTGCCTTGCCGTATAATACAGGGGGCGATTTAATAGGTAGTGCCATAATGTTATGGTTTTATAATTCTCGCAAAGATATGAAAATCATTAATTTTTCAGTAAAATTCAATCTATCAAAGAACGTTTCCTCTCTTTAAACCTTCAAGGTTTTTGAAACCTTGAAGGTTTGGTTAAAAATCACATCACACAAAAATCTCGGTTCAGACAATGCACGGTCGCGGCGCGCTACGACCCTACGGCACGCACAAAAAAAGCGTGTAACCTTTTTACATTAGTTTACACGCTTTTGTTTGTATGATGATGTATCTTTACTTTTTATAGAGTTTTGCTCGTAATTCTGCAGTGGTTATGAAAATGTCGTAGCCTTTGGCTTCCACACCTTTTATTAATGCCTTGTCGGAAGTCCAGAGTTTGTGTTTCTTGTAACGCTGCAAAGCAATGAAATACACATCTTTTCCATCTACATCAAGCGTTATGTAATAGGCTTCGTTTATATATTTTTGAGGTATCTGTGTATGTAGAACAACGGTTTTGATTTTCGCTTTCAACTCTTGATAATTTTCCCAAACCTCTTTTTGAGGTCTTTTTGACAGTTTTACAATCTTATCAAAATGCGATTCCACTTCATCAAAAAGATAATCCACCGTCAAAAACTGTAGATTACTTTTCGCATTGAAAACGGATGCTACTACGCCTTTTGGTGTAATCAAAGCACTGACAATAATATTGCTGTCGGCAATTACAATCATTTTGTCAGAATCATTGTTTTAAACCACTTTTTCGTGATATTTTTGTTTATCTCATTTGAAAGTTCCTGTATCTGCTGTGCGATACTTACTTTTTTGGACTCTTTATTGTCCTTTTTTTCTGCTTTTTTTCTACTCTTTGCTTCCATAATACCGCAAAATTACGAATTTTTTCTCGTGTAAACCAATCTATCAAAGAACTTCTCTACCCTTGTCCGAACCATGATTTCTTTAATCCCCAAAATCATCCCAATCACAAAAATCATAGTTCAGACAATGTAGAGCCGCATTGCAATACGTCTCTACAAAAAAATCGTGTCTCTACCTTGATTTTTTTCAACCACATAGAAACATAGGTTTTTTGCTTTTCAGAAACATTTTTCTATGTTTCTATGTGGTTTATTTTTTGGGGACTTTTGTGATCTCGTCTTTTTGACGAGACGGCTTTTGTCAGGCTGAGCCTGCCGAAGCCTTTTTTGTTCTGTGTTGCTCCTACAATTACGGATTTATTTCGCACATGCCGCCGCCTGCATAATAATAGGAAACATAGGTTTTTTGCTTTTCAGAAACATTTTTCTATGTTTCTATGTGGTTTATTTTTTTGGGGACTTTTGTGATCTCGTCTTTTTGACGAGACGGCTTTTGTCAGGCTGAGCCTGTTGTTCTGTATGCCTCTACAAAAAACTTCCTTACGGGTCTATTCCGCATAAGCCGCCGCCTGCATAATAATAGTAGGATTCACCACTTGCAAGTCCGCCGCAGAGGACAATGATGCCGTTGGGATTGGCTACGGTGAAAATCTTGTCGAGGTCGCCGAGATCAGTGGCACTTTGAGGAGTGGCAAAGGTCCACAGATAGTAGGAAAAGCCGGATGGGGTGTTGTCTGTCCAGCCTGCTGTACCGATAGGCGTGCCGTTGACGGTGGTTTGCGCCTTATTACTCGTTTTGGCGATGATGAGCATGTAATGCACGGCGGAGAAGAAATCTAAAGAACTAGGATTGCTGTTGGGAAGAAATAAAAACGGCGCAATAGTTACGGAAGATACAACTTGATTCAAGGGCGGTATCCATGCTATGGAGGGGTCCCCGAGCGAGTTAATACTAGGACCACCATCACCAATCCCTACCATATAGGCTGCAACTGCCATAGGTTTACTGGCGCTGATATAGCAGTTTTCCCCGGTACCTGTGCTGTTTATTGATAGTTCGGCAAATTGTCCTGCATTCAAGGTGCCGCCATTAGGAAGGTTCACCGCGCCGGGTATAGGATTAGCAGGACCACCACCATAGGCATACGTTGTCTGAACGGTTGCACCGCTATAATTTACGGTGGTTCCGTTCTCTGCCGCTATAATTCTGATGGTATTCTTCAACGAATTGCCTCCTTGGGGTGCATTCGGCACTAAAAATTTTGTTCCCCATCGGCTTACGGGTTGCAACTGTTCAAACAAGATATCCCCAGCGGAGCGATCAAAAGGAACAAAGGATAACGTATTGTGCGTAAAATAAGCCACAGGTTTATTGGATGTGATGTGTCTGCCTATCATCTCACTATTTTGATAGTAATAAAAGGCCTCTCCGGCGGCAAGTGTGAATGTAGTCGTGGGGGGTATTGTTAAGATTGTATTGTTTTCACGGGCAATAATTATTTCAACATCAGAGTTTTGTGGTCTTGGTAGTATAATAGTAGGATTTGGTGCATATGAAAGCCTGTAATACTCCGTTCCCCATCCGTTTACGGGCAGCACAATAGTGGCATCAACAGAATTATTATCGCCACATGCACTGAACGCATAGACGGATATGGGGCGGGAGGAGGTAATTTTCAGGGTATTAGAGGAAACACCAACCAATCCCGCTCCTCCTGTAGGGTTTAAATAAACAACCGCACGTTTATCGCCGAGCGGCGTACTGCCCTGCACATTGCTCAAATCAATTTTCAGTACCGTAGCACTTGCCACGGTGTAGGTGGTGCTGCTGTTGTCTGCCCTGAAGTTAAGCGTAACGGTTGTTCCCGCCTCCGCCGCTATGTCCAGTTGCAGGTAAACAACATCCGCCGTATTAGTATAATTCCTCCCAAAACTCACCCAGAACTCGGTGCCTTCCGTGTTGGTGGTGCATATATCTGATGGCGGTATGTAGGGTGTTCCCACCATTTGGGCGTAAGCTCCCGAAAGCAATGTAAAAAACATCGCTGTAATGACAGTTTTTTTTAATGTATTCATTTTATTTATTTTTTTTTGTAATTGTCAATTATCCGTTAAAATCCGCTGGTCATCCATACGTATGCATCTGTTCCCATGATGATGAAGGTGTACATCGTGTGTTTACCTGCGGAAGTTGTGCCGTTGTTTACATAGTGGAAGGTAAGTGTGCCGCCTGTGGTCTGGGTAAACACTGCGGTTCCTGCGTTTGCCGATGTTGCGCTTTTTACAACAAGGGTGTAAGTGCCTCCGTTTTTCATGTTTTGAATGGTGAAGGTGGTGTTGCCCGTTGCTGCATAAGCGGCTGTGGTATAGGCGAGATT
>JAITMJ010000083.1 GCA_031277475.1 Flavobacteriaceae bacterium | reverse complement strand
TTTTCAATGGTTTTGTTGATGTAGAAAAGGGCTTGTTTAATGTCTTTGACTTTTTGCATTATCTTGACGTGATGACCCCAAGGAACAAATATTAATTTTAGCACAGGTTGTGCCGGATTTGTATCATTCTTATTTTCAATAGATTGCAATTTTGGCACAAGTTGTGCCACTATTTGTTCACCTATGAAATTACTTTTTCCCTCAACTTGGGGGAAAATTTCATTGTGCGAGGAATAGAATTGATAAAAATTTTTCATTCGCAAAAGATTATTATAGGAAAACCCCGTCATCTCCGGAAATTCTTCGCGTAAATCTTTGCTTAGTTGTTCGATGAATCCGCTGCCCCATTTGGCGTTTTCTTGTTTTTCGGCGATTTGTCTGCCCAAATCCCAATACAGCAAAATCATTTGGCTGTTCACCGAAAGAGCGGCTTTTATTTGTCCGGTTTTTATTTGCTGCTTCAAATTTTGCAGCCAATTGCGGTATTCCGAAAGGTTTATTGTTTTATCCATTTTGTCTGAACTGTGATTTTTTTGATTTATATGATTATTATGATTTTTTTTACTCCGTTCTGTTGATTATAAAACTGCTTTCCTGTTTTTTAAATCCAACTTTCGGATAATATTCCATAGCGGTCGGAACTGATAAAAGCAGAATCATGGATTGGTTGCCAACTTTTTCTTTGGTCAGTTCAATTAATTTTTTTCCTATGCCTTTGGTTTGATATTCTTTTCTGACAGCGAGATCAGATAAATAACAGCAATAAGAAAAATCTGTTAAAGCACGAGAAACGCCAATCAGCAAGTCATTACTCCAAGCGGTAACGATGAGATTTGAATTAGCAAACATTTTTTTAATTCTTTCCTTGTCGTTTGTTGGTCGTGGCAAACCGGCGTTGTCGTAAAGTTCAATGATTTGTTCCGCTGTCGGGATTTTATCAAAACTATACATTACGTTCATATCGTCCGGATTCTGATTTTTGGGATTCATTTTCTATAAAAATTTTAAATGCGGTTATAAAATTAGTCAAATCATTTTTTGTTTTGCCGTCAATTATTTCGCCTTGTTCATTTATTTTTCCTTTTATTCCTTGAATTAAAAGCGTTGTTTCGGGAGTAAATTTTGCCGATGCCGTTTTCATAATCAGTTGTAGATCTTCGTGTGCTTTTAATCCACTTGCGGAAGCGGTGATGATTCCGAGCGGTTTGTTTTCAAAAATAGTTGTTGAAATGCACCACTCGATGGCGTTTTTCAATCCACTTGGAATACTAAAAACATATTCGGGTGTGCAAATGATGATTCCGTCTGCGGTTTCAATGTTGTTTCTAAAATCCAAAATCGCTTTCGGCGTGTTGCCGATAGAAAGTTCGGGGTCAAAATGCGGCAGTGTTTTTAATCCGTTGAAAACCGTTGCCTCAATGTTTGTTCAACAAAATTTTCAATGAGTTTTTGGTTGGAGGAATTACTACTTGCGCTACCGTTGATGATGAATATTTTTTGCATTGCTCATATTTTTTTACTGATTGTAAAAATAGTACGTTTTTGTACCGAGTTATTCAGAGATTGGGAGTAATCTTAACTTTTCACGATTTGAAACCCCAGAACCACTGCCAAAAATCCGAGCAAAAGACTCAATAAAATATACAAAATCAGGGTGAAATAATTTCCGCTTTGCCAAAGGGAATAATTTTCTGCGGAAAATGCGGAAAATGTAGTGTAGCCACCGCAAAAGCCCGTAATCAAAAGGAACTTTAAACCGGAATCCACTTTTAGAAAATAGGAAGAAAATATCCCAACCGCGAAACATCCGGTGATGTTCACCACCAAAGTTCCCATCGGAAAAGTGCTGATGTTCCAGAGTTTTTGCGTGAAATTGGAAATCAAAAACCTCAAAACGCTTCCCAATCCGCCACCGACAAATATGTAGAAAATGGTTTTCATTTGGGTTTTTGTTTTTTTGGTTTAAAGTTTAAGGTTCAATATTTAACACTTCTATGAACTACGTTCACAAACTTGCGTTTGTGCTCAGTGTGACAAAATGTGTCAGATTGAGCGAAGTCGAAATCTTACATATTTTGGTTCAAGGTTCAAAGTTCAAGGTTCAAAATTCAATGTTCAAAGTTTTGAGTTGATTTTCAAATTGTTACATTGTTAGACTGTTAAATTAATTCAAATATTTCTCCGCATCCATCGCAGCCATACATCCGCTTCCGGCGGCGGTAATCGCTTGTCTGTAAACATGATCTTGAACATCGCCGGCGGCAAAAACTCCCGGAAGATTGGTTCGTGAAGTTCCGTTTTCGGTAATGATGTAGCCGTTTTCGTCTAAATTCAGTTGCCCCGCAAACAACGCCGTATTCGGCTGATGTCCGATAGCGATGAAAATCCCGTGAACATCAATTTTTGAAATTTCATTGGTTTGATTATTAATAACAACCACCCTTTCCACAAGATTGTTTTCGCCTTCAATGGCTTGGAGTTCGTGGAAAAATTTCACTTCGATATTCGGTGTATTCAAAACGCGGTGAATCATTGCTTTCGATGCGCGAAATTCGCCTTTTCTTACCAACATCGTTACTTTTCGGCACAATTTTGAAAGATAAGTCGCCTCTTCCGCAGCCGTATCTCCGCCGCCGACGACCGCAACGTCTTTTCCCCGATAAAAAAATCCGTCGCAAGTGGCGCACGCCGAAACACCGCCGCCGGAATATTTTTTTTCGTCTTCCAAACCGAGATATTTTGCGGTAGCACCTGTAGAAATAATGACAGATTTGGCAAAAATTTCTTTATTTCCTGCCCAAAGTTTATGGATTCCGCCGGATTCTTTGGAAAATTCTACTTTGGTAATCATTTCGTAATGAATTTTTGTATCGAATCTTTCGGCTTGTTTTTGCAAATCTGCCATCAATTCCGGACCGGTGATTCCGTTCGGATAGCCGGGAAAATTGTCCACTTCGGTGGTGGTCGTCAGTTGTCCGCCCGGTTCCAAACCGGTGTAAAGTTCGGGTTTCAAATCGGCTCTTGCCGCATAAATAGCGGCGGTGAAACCGGCAGGTCCGGAACCGATAATCACGCAATCTAAAATATGTTGTTCCATTTTTTTCTATTGAATTTTTTTAAAGATAAAAGACTTTTGAGGTTTCAAAAATCGGAATTTATTGTTAAAGAAGCAAGAATTAATTTTGGTCAAGTTTTGTGAAATTTTGCAGTAGTAAAACTCCAATATGCGAAAAACAGAAGTAAAATTAAAACCGCGTTCATTATTGAGTAATGTCAAAAATCATCCCAACTGAAAAATTAATGCGCTAATTATCAATAACTTAATAGATTGTCATTAGTTGGTTTGCAACATCGTCAACGCTCTAATACAAAACTTAAAAATGTTTTAGACTAATAATTATGCGAATCCGAAACCAAGTCTCAACCTAAAACCTATCTCGGAATTTCTATGCTTTCCAAAATTTGTCTAATGATTTCATCGGCGGTCAGCCCTTCCATTTCGCGTTCCGGAGAAACCACAACCCGATGGCGAAGAACCGCAAAACTGGCTTCTTTGATGTCTTCCGGCGTTACGAAATCTCTTCCTCGAATCGCTGCAAATGCTTTGGAAGCCACCAATAAAGCCAAACTCGCTCTCGGTGATGCACCCAAATATAAAAACTGATTTTCCCGTGTGTTCACAATAATTTTGGCGATGTATTCCAAAAGATTCTGCTCCACGACTACATCTTTCACAAGAGTCTGAAAATGTTTCAGTTGCCGCCCCGAAATCACTTTTTGAACCACTTCCGTTTTGTCTTCCAATTTGCTTTCGTGCTGATTTTTAATGATGGTGATTTCCTGTTCGAGGCTCGGATATTTTACCTCAATTTTAAATAAAAATCGGTCTAATTGCGCTTCCGGAAGTCTGTAAGTTCCCTCGTGTTCTATCGGATTTTGAGTGGCTACCACCAAAAAAGGTTCCTGCATTTCGTAGCGCGTTCCGTCCATCGTGATTTGGCGTTCTTCCATCACTTCAAAAAGTGCGGCTTGCGTTTTTGCAGGCGAGCGGTTGATTTCGTCAATCAAAATAAAATTAGAAAAAATAGGACCTTTTTTAAATTCAAATTCCGAAGTTTTCACATTGAAAATCGAAGTTCCCAAAATATCGGAAGGCATCAAATCCGGCGTAAACTGAATCCTGCTGAAACCCACATCCACCGTTTTTGCGAGCAATTTTGCGGTGATGGTTTTTGCAACTCCGGGCACGCCTTCTATCAAAACGTGTCCGTTGGAAAGCAACGCCGCCAAAAGATGTTCCACCATATTTTCCTGCCCGACGATCACTTTTCCGATTTCGGATTTCACATTTTCGAGAGCGGTTTTCAGTTCGCTCAAATCAATTCGGGATTGGAATTGGGTTTCCTGATTTTCAAGATTTTCCGGATTTTCGTTTTCAAAATTTTCCATAAATTATACTGAATAAAAAGCAAAGATAAATAATTTATGAAGTTAAAAATTAGGAAGTTGAGAGGGACAGGCTAAACTCATTAAAAATTGTTAATAATGCAAATCACGGGTTCATCCCTCATTTTTTATTTAATTTTTTTATATTTGATTATCATTTAAAATCACAACTTATGACAAAAAAACTTTTCGCTGAATTTTTCGGCACATTTTGGTTGGTTTTCGGAGGTTGCGGCAGCGCAATTTTCGCATCGCAAATCGCACCGGCAGACAATCATCAATTGGGAATTTTGCTGATTGGCGTTGCGCTGGCTTTCGGGATTACGGTTCTTACGATGGCTTATGCAGTCGGACATATTTCCGGCGGACATTTCAATCCGGCAGTTTCTTTCGGACTTTTGGCAGGCGGAAGATTTTCTTCAAAAAGTCTGATTCCATACATTATTGTTCAATGCATCGGTGCTATTGCTGCTGCTTTCGCACTTTTCTGTATTAATGGAAATTCGGGAGACGGAAGTCCGGGTGCTTTTGCCAGCAATTTCTACGATTCTGCCGTTTATTTCGGAAAAAGTTACAGTATGCGTGCTGCATTTCTGACGGAATTTTTGCTTACCGCATTTTTTCTCATTATTATTATGGGAGCAACAGACAAATTTGCGAACGGAAAATTTGCAGGAATTGCCATCGGTTTGGCTTTGACGCTGATTCATTTGATTTCCATTCCGATTACAAATACTTCCGTAAATCCTGCGAGATCTCTTTCACAAGCGATTTTTGCCGGAAATTATGCGCTGTCCCAACTTTGGTTGTTTTGGGCAGCCCCGATTTTGGGAGCGATTGTCGGCGGATTGATTTATAAATTTCTCTTGCAAAGTCCTCAAAACGAAACGGATGACTGAATTTTAGATTAGAATGTTTAAATTTTATGTTAAACATTTAAATCCCGGGTAGAAAACATATTACATTCAGCCCAAAGAGTTTGTTTCATAACCACAGGCGAACGCAGTATTGCCTCACGGAAAGTATAATCAATATGATCTCCGCCTGAAAGGCGGGACTTGTTTTTACTTTGTTGCCCTGCCTTTGCAGGCAGAATGTGGATATGTTTGCCCAACCGCAGGTTGCGCTTCGCTTACCTGCGGTTATGAAAATTCGGCTCTTCGAGCCGCCCCAACCCATGCACATTTTTTTATTCTTTATTCTCAGTGTCTTACTGATTTATTTCAGAAACCAAATTTAGCATTGTTTATAAATTAGTTCGTATCTTTGCAGCATTGAACCCTGAAAAAACATTTTATCTAATGAAAACACATGCAAAAACACTAAAAAGTGCGGTAGCGTTATTCGCATTTGCATTCTTGGCAAACACCGCAACGGCACAATTTCCCGGAACCCCATACATCGTACCACAACAAAAAGAACCGGAGGTACCTCCCGTAGATGTAGGTGATATTGCCAGTTCCAATTACCACTGGGTAGGCGCGTTTTGGAGGTGGAACCAAACCGCCGAGCGCCTTATCCGATGGAGAAATCCTTCCGGTATCAAATGGGAGGCACATGTAATCCACGGTAAAGATTTTATAAGATTGGACAAGCAAATGACCAAAGACCCCAATGTCGGCTGGCTACCCGGAAATGAAAATACAAATGATGCCGGTGTACTCAACGGTAATGATGAAACGAACTTTGATAACAACACCAACTACCGACTACCCACTACTGCCGGTACCGCCGTTGACGGAACAGGAACCATTTATTTCCGCATCGGCTTGACCGACAATCTTGGAAATTCAACATCAGCACCCCGCTACGGAGTGGTACATTTAACCCACGGGGATACGCTATTAGCCGCTAACCGACACGATATCTATATCCGCCAAGGTGAAGAACCGGATATTCTGTATCCGACTCGTGACGAAGCGGTCGCATTCTCACCATACAACCTAACCGATCCTAACCACTGGACGGTTACCGGTTCTACCGGAGTGCCAAACGTAGCCAATAACCCTAACATTAATGCTACGACGGGAGCTGCGTTTGTAGATTATCCTACCCAAGCCGGAGCCTATTTCGTATGGAGTTATAACAGAGCCTTTCACCCCGTAAATCCTGTCAATGGTTTTACTCTCGGCACTTGGTATCAAGACTATGTTAGTCCACCAGGTACACCCAATCCCAACGGGGTGAGTGATACATGGGATTCCGGTGCTATGGACGTTTGCCCCGGCAGTTACCGCTATCCTACTGATAACGCGAGCCAATCAACATCGGAGATGAGGCGATCTTTATATAAAATTCCACAGCCGGGTACAGATATAAGTACCGGTACCAATAATGGTTTTCTCTTTGGTTATTATGCCGATGGATTCTTTGACCGCCGAAGGATAAAAACTTCACCCAGTTTTGCTCCTGTCTCAACTGTTTCCTATGATAATGCAAATCCGGCTAATGCAATTAATGTAAATATTGCTTATCTGGGCGTATTGTTCTACAACGATGATGGTACTATAGTAGATCGCCCATATAGATCTCTCTTTTTCCCCGCAACAGGCTCTCGTTTAGGTAATGCCAACGGATCTCTTGGGGGTAATGGAAATCAAGGTAATTACTTGTCAAGTTCAACCGTTGGTACTGCTACAAATACAGATTTAAATCTTGCTTGGACTATGTTTACCGGTGGCAACGGCTCTACCGCTGCTGCACAAACGAATCAAAATAGGCATGTTAAACGGGAAGCATCAAGTGTGCGGTGTGTCAGACCATAAATAAACCAAACACACAAACAAAAAACTCTGTTCGGTGTGTACTGTACTTATAACAAATCCGTAGGCTTGGCTTATGGAATCCCCATGCTTGATGTATAAAACACCAACGGATAAAAAAAGAAAACCACAGGTAAAAATTATTGCTTTTTTTAAGAAATATTATCGTTAATTAAAATAATTCATAAATTTGTCTTTTAAAATTGAAATTTATTAAACAAACACTAATAATTAGGAATTAAAAACCCAACAACAATGTCACCCTGAGCATGTCATCCTGAGCGAAGTCGAAGTGTCAATCTGACATATTTTGTTACACAGAGCGAATTGTTACACTGAGCACAGACGAAAAGTCTGCGGGCGAAGTCTATGAAGTACTAAACTTTAAATAAAAAACAACCAATAGATTAACCTTAAACATTTTATATAAATGAAAAAGCATTTTTTATTGCCGCTTATCTCGCTTACATTTAGCGTTGCGGTGTACGCACAGGCTCCCAAGAAAGGAGTAGGGATTAACACTGATGATCCAAAGGCAACTTTAGACGCAGTTGCCAATGTAACCGGAACTCCCGCACTTACCCCCGAAGCCGCCGCAATGCCGGACGGCGTATTGGTTCCGCGAATGACGGAACATGAATTAGAAGCCAAAGACGCCGCCTACGGTCTCCCGCAATACGGTGCTTTGGTCTTCATTAAAGAAGTAGATGACGATACTGTGGATACCCCGACAGTAGAATCTTCACCGAAAACAGTGTTCGTAACAGAACCAGGATTCTATTATTACAGCGAAGTTGCCCCGGAACCCGGCGTATGGATGCCGGTGGACAATGGCTTGGACTGGCATCTCACGGGAAACCTCCTCAGCGATCCCGCAACACCAACCACAGCCGTTTCTCTCGGAAGTAAATATCTCGGAACCATTGACAACAACGATTTGGTTTTTAAACGAAACGATCTACAAGCCGGATGGCTGAACAGCAGCGATGAAAACACGGCTTTCGGTGTGGGTGCTTTGCCCACAGGAACCAATGGTGCAGAGAATACCGCTGTGGGATTCAATGCGCTTGCAGGTAACGAAGACGGTGAGGGAAATGTTGCCGTAGGCGACCATGCTCTTGAATCCAATACCGGAGGAATTTATAATACCGCCGTAGGAAGCTGGGCTCTCAAATCTAATGACGTAGGAAATGATAATACTGCCGTAGGAAACGGAGCACTCTCTCCTAATGAGGGAGATAACAATACCGCTATGGGAAGTTTTGCACTCGGAGTTCAAACTGATGGAGACAATAATACTGCCATAGGATACTATTCTATTTATCTTAGAGGCTCCGGGACAGATAATACCGCTGTAGGATACGAAACGCTTCGTCGGGCTACTGCCAACAGCAACGAAAACAGCGTACTTGGCAGCGGTGCACTTTCTTTCGGAGTGGATGTTGCCAACAATGTTGCAATGGGCTATAAAGCAGGAGGTGTTTTAGAATACGGAAATAATAATATACTTATCGGGAGCAACGCCGGAAATAACTTGGTCGGCAGTACTAACGGTAGCAACGATTCAGACTTTAATATACTTATCGGTAGCGACACAGCCGCGCCGATAGCTACGGGAAGCAAGCAACTGAACATCGGAGACGTAATCTACGGAACAGGAATGTACACTGCTACTACTGCCACCACAAACCCTGCAAAAATAGGGATTGGAACAGATGATCCCGTTACCACATTTGAAGTCAACGGCGCAGCTACCAATACGGAATCTACCGTCCCTACCAATATCGTCGGCGCTAACGCTACTATTGATTTTTCAAAAAGCAACCTCGCCCATTGTTCAAACGGAGCCATCACTACGCTTACCCTTATCGGAATGAAAGACGGCGGCACCTATACATTAGCAATAGATACGACCGTAGGCCTCGGAGGCAATATACCTGTCCCTGCACTTTCATTGGGTGCGAACGCAAACGGAACAATCGTAGGTCCAATCAAGTATCCTGTAGGCGGAACATTGCCTACCACCAAAATCGCTGAGAACCAGGTGGTATTTAGCATCGTTTGCATCGGAACCAATGCGTATGTTTATTATACGATATTTGGTCCATAATATTAAAACAAAATATAAACTTAAAACCTATAAAATTATGTCGGTAAAGTACATATTAGCAGAAAAGGGAACTCCGCTTGATCGGCGGATCCCAAGAAATGGTATGTCCAGGAATAGACGTAAGAAATATGCTGAATAACTTGAAGTTTGAAAAACTTTAATAATTTTCAATAAAAAGTAGTCCGTAGGACTGAATATGAATAACCGCAGACGTAAGCCTGTGAAAAAATTCCCCTCCTTTGGAGGGGTTGAGGGAGGATGAAAATCCGCTCGTAGAGCGGTACAAAAAAAGAAAAACAAACAAAAAATGCTATTAGAAAAAATCATTTCAATTTCCGGAAAACCCGGACTTTTCAGGCTGATTTCTCAGTCGAAGAACGGATTTATCGTTGAAGACATCTCTTCAAAAAACAAACTCAGCGTCAATAATTCCTCGCAGGTCAGTTTGTTGGATAATATTTCGATGTACGCTTCGGACAAAGAAGTTCCACTGTTTGAAATTTTTGAAAACATCGCAAAAAATCACGATTACAAAGAAACTATTTCTCACAAATCCGAAGACAAGGAATTGCGGAAATTTATGTCGGAATCGCTTCCGAATTATGATGAGGAAAAAATTTATATTTCGGATATTAAAAAATTGGCTCAGTGGTACAATATTTTACACAAAGCAGATTTCATTTCTACGGAAAGTTTTGTGAAACCCGAAACTGAAACCACCGAAACCGAGAAGCCCGAAAATCCCGAAGAAGAAAAGAAACCTAAAAAACAAGGGATTGCGGCTCAAACCCGTAATGACGCGAAAACCACCGCTCCGAAAGTGAAAGCAAGTTCCGCCGCAAAATCTGCCCCGAAAAATTTGCATAGAAAACAAGGATAAGTTTGGCGATTTGCAACTGCGTTTTGAAGAAAAGGCACAACAAGATTTTCCGAAAGTACACATTATTCAAATAGAAGAATTTACCAAAGAATTGGAAAGGAAAAGAAATAAATTTTGAAATCACTTTACATCAATACAAATAAATGAAAATCGCGGTAGTCGGTGCCACCGGAATGGTCGGGCAAGTGATGTTAAAATCTCTGGAAGAAAGAAATTTTCCGGTTTCGGAACTCATTCCTGTGGCTTCGGAAAAATCCGTAGGAAAAAAAATTGTATTCAAAGGAAAAGAATATGATGTGGTTTCCATGCAATCCGCTATCGGCAAAAAACCCGAAATCGCCTTGTTTTCCGCAGGTGGCGGAACATCTTTGGAATGGGCTCCAAAATTTGCGGAAGTCGGGACTTTTGTGATTGATAATTCTTCTGCGTGGAGAATGGATCCCGATAAAAAATTGGTGGTTCCGGAAATCAACGCCGAAGTTTTGCGCGAACAAGACAAAATCATCGCAAATCCGAACTGTTCGACGATTCAATTGGTGATGGTTTTAAATCCGCTTCATCAAAAATACAAATTGAAAAGAGTTGTGGTTTCCACATATCAATCGGTTACGGGAACGGGAAAAGCGGCACTCGATCAACTGAATGCGGAAATTGCCGGAAATGAAAATGCCGCAAAAGTTTATCCGTACCAAATTTTCAAAAATGCACTTCCGCAATGCGATGTTTTCGATGAAAACGATTACACCAAAGAAGAACTAAAACTGATGCGCGAATCCAAAAAAATAATGAACGATTATAGTTTTGAAATCACGGCAACTGCGGTTCGCGTTCCGGTTCAGGGCGGACATTCCGAAAGCGTGAACATAGAATTTGAAAACGATTTTGATTTGGATGAAGTCCGAAAAATGCTCTCCGAAGCACCCGGAGTTACGGTAGCAGACGATGTGAAAAATAAAATCTATCCGATGCCGCTGTATTCCGAAGGAAAAGATGATGTTTTCGTGGGCAGGATTCGTCGAGATTTTTCACAACCGAAAACGCTGAATTGTTGGATTGTAGCCGACAATTTGAGAAAAGGTGCCGCCACAAATACGGTGCAAATTGCAGAATATTTGGTGAAGAATTTTGGATTAGAATAAGAGAATAAAGAGTAATTTATTAGAATCATAAGTCCCGCCTTATTGAACGGGATTTTTTATAAAAAATAAAAAGACTGTAAGACTCCTTTTTAGGTTCCTCGCTTTTTTCTTTTACCTTTTTTCATAAGTTCTTTGAATGTTAAGGAGAAGACCAATACATAAAAGACAATCTTGGTTTCACCGAAACAGATTTTGTTAAACTATCTGTTTTTGCAACAATCAATAAGGTATCTTTTTTTCTTTCGACAAATAATTCGGCTCTATTATTAATGGTTTCAAGAGTATCGTTTTGGTAAATAATTTTACTTGGTTCGGTGGTGTGAACCGTGACGGCGGTGTATGGTTTGTTCATAAACGTTGCGCAGGAAGTGAGCAGAATCGGAACCATCAGTATATACAGTATTTATCTCACTTTTTGAGAATTTCGGCAGCAAATATATAAAAAAATAGACCCCCAAAAATTATTAAAAAATCATTACCTTTGCGGTCTAAATTTTCAGAGGAAAAATTTGGCTGATTGCAACCTCCCCAAAAATGCTAAAACACACGTTTTCCCGGTTGCAATTTCCCTGTTTTTTCGTTTAAATTTTAATGATTAATCAAGTTTAATTTAATTAAAAATATTATAAAAAATGTCGTATTTATTTACATCAGAATCGGTTTCCGAAGGACATCCCGATAAAATTGCAGACCAAATTTCAGATGCACTCATTGATAATTTTTTGGCTTACGATCCGTCTTCAAAAGTAGCCTGCGAAACGCTGGTTACCACCGGACAAGTGGTTTTGGCAGGCGAAGTGAAATCCGACACGTATTTGGATGTTCAAAGCATTGCAAGAGAAGTGATTAACAAAATCGGCTACACCAAAGGCGAATATATGTTCAGCGGAAATTCCTGCGGCGTGATTTCTGCGATTCACGAACAATCTCCCGACATCAATCAAGGTGTGGACAGAGCCGATAAAAATGCGGATTTTGAAACAAAAGCCAATTTGCAAGGTGCCGGCGATCAGGGAATGATGTTCGGATATGCCATCAACGAAACGGAAAATTATATGCCGCTGGCGTTGGATTTGGCACATTCTATTTTGAGAGAACTTTCGGATTTAAGAAAAGAAAATACCATAATAAACTATCTGCGTCCCGATGCGAAATCTCAGGTAACGATAGAATATTCGGACGACCACAAGCCGATTCGTATAGATTCCATCGTGATTTCCACACAACACGACGAGTTCGGAAGCGAAGAAGCGATGCTTGCAAAAATCCGAAAAGATATGATTGAAATTTTGATTCCTAAAGTGAAAGCCTCTCAAAAACACGAAATTCAAAATCTTTTTACGGACGATATAAAATACCACATCAACCCGACCGGAAAATTCGTCATCGGCGGTCCGCACGGCGATACGGGACTGACGGGAAGAAAAATCATCGTGGATACTTACGGCGGAAAAGGCGCACACGGCGGCGGTGCTTTTTCGGGAAAAGATCCTTCAAAAGTGGATAGAAGTGCGGCTTATGCGATGAGGCATATCGCTAAAAATTTAGTTGCAGCCGGCGTTGCCGACGAAGTTTTGGTTCAGGTTTCTTATGCCATCGGCGTTGCCGAACCTTGCGGATTGTATGTGAATACTTACGGAACTTCAAAAGTGGATTTGCACGACGGAGAAATCGCCGAAAAAGTGCGAAAAATTTTCGACCTTCGACCATACGCCATCGAACAAAATTTAAAACTAAGAAATCCGATTTACTTGGAAACCGCTTCCTACGGACACGTCGGGAGAGAACACTACATCGGCAGCAAAACCTTTAACAAAGGGAAATCCAACGAGAAAACCATTGATAATCTCGAATTTTTCACTTGGGAAAAACTCGATAAAGCAGATGAAATAAAAAGAGAGTTTGGGTTGGGGTAAGTGATTTGAAAGTCATTTAAATTTTTTGGTAAAGTCGAGTTACGTTTTTCAGATGTCCTAAAAATAAATTTTCAAATCTAAAAATCACCTCACTTCTTGCATTAGTTTTTTAATGATTGGGGAAATTAAAATTAAGATTATTCCGGCGATTAAAGCGTAGAGACCGAGTTGTTTGTAGCCGTCGGCATAAGTGATTAAAGCGTCATAATTGGTGGCTCCGTCTTCCACTTTCGCCATTCCCGCTCCGATTTTTCCTGCAACATATTGTCCGTAGGCGGAAGCCAAAAACCACATTCCCATCATCATTCCTTGAAGGTTTTTGGTGGAAAGTTTTGTCATAATCGAAAGTCCGATTGGAGATAAACAAAGTTCGCCAAAAGTGATGACCAGCAATGCAATCGTGAATATGTTTAATGAAGTTACACCTTGTAAATTTGCGAAAAATTTGGTTGCAAAAAGAACGTAATAACCCATTCCCAGAAACAAAAAACCAAGCCCAAATTTGACGACGGTGTTGGGTTCTATTTTCCGCTTTCCGAGCCAAATCCACAGCAAACCAAGCAAAGGCGCAAGAAAAATAATGAAGAAAGAACCGCCGGAATTATTCACGCCATTTGGATCTAATCCGAACAAATCTTTGTTGAGATTGTTTGCGGCAAAAATACTTAACGAGCCGCCGCTTTGCTCGTAAATTCCCCAAAATAAAATCGAGAAAAGTATGAAAACGAGGGCTGCCAAAAGTTTTTTTCTTTCAGAAGTCGATACTTTCATCATCTCATAAAAGAAATAAATTAGCGTTAAAGGACCAATAACCGCCATAAAATAATCGGTGTATTGCGTTTTGTGAACCATAATTTGAATGAGGGGAATCAACGCAAATGTTCCTGCATAAACGGCATATTCTTTCCATTTACTGATTTTTGTTTCGGGATTTTCCGACAAAGGATGACCCGGTTGCAAACCTATTGTTCCCAATTTTCGTTGCGTAAACAGAAAATTAATTAAACTGATAACCATTACAAAAGCCGCTAAACTAAACGCAATATTCCAACGTAAATTTTCGGGAATGTATTTGGAAAACATTTCTCCTTTTCCGATTGCTATGCAAACATATCCGCCGATGAGTGCTCCCAGATTAATTCCGGCATAAAATAATGAAAATCCGGCATCTGTTCTCGAGTCTCCGCTTTTGTAGAGTTTTCCGACCATTGTAGAAATATTCGGTTTGAAAAATCCTGTGCCGACTACCGTAAACGAAATTCCGAAAAAGAAAAAATCATGTGGATTTATGGATAAAATAATGCTGCCTGCAATCATCAAAATTCCGCCCCAAAAAAGCGATTTCCGAAATCCGAGAATTTTGTCTGCCAACATGCCGCCTAAAAATGTAAAAGCATATACAAAAGCCTGAATTGCACCATATTGCAAATTTGCAGTTTCATTTTTTTCGGCAATTTTTAAAACCGAATTTTCAAGAAGAACATGAGCGATAAAAAACGTCAACATTCCGCGCATTCCGTAGAAACAAAAGCGTTCCCACATTTCGGAGAAAAATAATCCCCAAATTTGTTTCGGATATTTTCCTTTAAAATTTTGGATTTCGTCGAGCGTTAAGTTCATAAATTAAATTTTTAGATTATAAATTTAGATTGTAATCAGTGATTGATTTTGGTAAAAATACAAAAAAGATTCAGGTTAAAAATTTCAACGCCTTCGACTTCTTGCTTATTTTAGCACACAGATAACGCAGATTTTGGATTTTCGCGGATTGTCTCATTTTCAATTTCTCTCTGTGTCTTGATTTCTCTGTGAGAAAAAAAAATTTCACACAGGAGAACACGAAATTTTGGAGGCACAGAGTTTTTTGTCATTTTCAACTTTCAACGTAACGATTTGATATTCTGATATATAAAATCAGTGTTTATCCATGCAATCTGCGTTATCTGCGTGCTAAATTACTTTTAACTTCAAATTCTCAAAAACCCTAAATTTGCATTAATAAAAAAATCTGAAAATGTCTAAAAAAGCAATCTTGGCAATCCTCGACGGATGGGGTTTGGGAAAAGACCCGAAAATTTCGGCAATCGCGCAAGCAAATACGCCGTTTATGGATAGTTGCTACAAAAATTTTCCGAATACCACGTTGGAAGCCAGCGGTTTGGCAGTCGGTTTGCCTGCCGGACAAATGGGAAATTCCGAAGTGGGACATACGAATTTGGGAGCCGGAAGAGTGGTTTATCAAAATCTCGTGAAACTGAATATGGCGGTGGAAAACGGAACGCTCGGAAAAGAAAAAACCATTACGGATGCTTTTGAATACGCGAAAATTAATCATAAAAAAATACATTTTGCGGGGCTTTGTTCAAACGGAGGCGTACATTCGCACATCAAACATTTGGAAGGACTTTTAGCCGCCGCCAAAGATTTCGGATTGACGGAAAATGTTTTCGTACATGCTTTTACGGACGGCAGAGATTGCGATCCGCATTCGGGTTTGGGTTTCATCGAAGAACTTCAAAAAAGTATGAAAACTTCCGGCGGAACATTGGCTACAATCGTCGGGAGATATTATGCGATGGATAGAGATAAACGTTGGGAACGCGTGAAATTGGCTTATGATGCTTTGGTAAACGGAATCGGCGAATTGGCGGAAAATCCGTTGGAAGCCATTCAAAACTCTTATAATCAAGGCATTACGGACGAATTTATAAAACCCATAGTTTGCACCGATGAAAACAATTTTCCCATCGCAAAAATAGAAAACGGAGATGTGGTTTTTTGTTTTAATTTCCGAACCGACCGATGCAGAGAAATCTCGCAAGTGCTTTCGCAGCAGGATTTTCCGGAATACGGAATGCATCGCCTCGACCTTTATTACGTTACGATGACGAACTACGACGGCGAATTTAAAAATGTAAAAGTGGTTTTCGACGAGGAAATTCTTACCGAAACTTTGGGCGAAATTTTGGAGCAAAACGGAAAAACGCAAATCCGCGTTGCCGAAACCGAGAAATATCCGCATGTTACATTTTTCTTTTCGGGTGGAAGAGAAGAACCTTTTCGTGGCGAAAAAAGGATTTTGTGTCCCAGCCCGAAAGATGTCCCGACCTACGATTTCAAACCGGAAATGTCGGCTTTTGACATTACCGAAAAAATACTTCCGGAAATAGAAAACGAAACGGCGGATTTTATTTGTTTAAATTTCGCAAACACCGATATGGTAGGACATACAGGCGTTTTTTCGGCGGCGATGAAAGCGGCGGAAACGGTGGATCAATGTATAGAAAAAGTGGCAACGGCGGCGTATCGTCACGGTTATGCGGTTTTTATTTTGGCTGATCACGGAAATTCCGATGTGATGATTAATCCGGACGGAACGCCAAACACGCAACATTCTACAAATTTGGTTCCGCTAATCGTGATGGACAAAGACCGAACGTGGCATTTGCACGCCGGAAAATTAGGCGATATTGCACCGAGTATTTTAAAAGTGATGGGCATTGAAATCCCAAAACAAATGTCCGGAAACGTTTTGGTGAGTTGATGTATTTTTCCCGTAGACTTTCACAGATTTGGGTCGGCTTTTTTGGAGCCGAACTTTTTAAATATTAACATCAAAAAAATTAGTGTATTTTTGTGGCACTTAATTTAAAAAATATGAAGAAAATTTTAATAGGAATTGTTTGTTTGGCGGCTTTAACTGCTTGCAAAGACGACGATGAAAATCCGAAACCCGAAGAAAATTTGCTTCTTGGTGTTTGGAAAAAGGAGAGAATAATTACCATATCCGGAATGGATAACACAACAGTTTTAGACGAAGAAACTCCTGATGCTTGCGACGAAAAAAGTACATATGAATATACTTCGGACGGAAAATATATTGTAGAGGCTTACAGTACTACAAATCAAGGATGTGTTTATGAACCTTCAACGCAGAATTACACCTATAACAAATCTGAAAATAAATTGACAGTAGGAAATCAAACGGCAGATGTTTTAGAACTTACATCAAATAAATTGGTCGTGTTTGTTCCCGATCATTATGACTATAACAACGATGGTGTGGATGATTATTTAAAATATACTTTCGTAAAATAAACTAAATCCCGAAACAAATGTCCGGAAATGTTTTGGTGAGTTGATGTATTTTTCCCGCAGATTTTCACAGATTTGGTTCGGCTTTTTTTGGAGCCGAACTTTTCTATTAGCATCAAAAAAAATGAAATTTAACAGAAAAGAGTTTTTTGGATTTTAGGGCAAAAAACAAAGACAAAAAACAGGGTTTAGATATTGAATTTCACAAACAATACGAAGATTATTGAGGTTCCCAAAGTGTGTGAAATCTTTTAACGGAAGTCGGTTTGAAGGTATATTTTGCAGTTTGTGTTACGGGTGCATTCACGTTCAATTCGTACCACGGCGAAATATTTTTGTTCAGTGGATTAATGATAATGTGAATGTCTTGCGCCGGCATAAAACTTTCCGCCAAAAGATAAACGCGCTTTCCTTCGGCATTTTCCGCTATTCCAACGATAAAAACCGAATGCCCCGGACTTCCGGGATTGATTAAAAAATCCCCCGTTTGGATGTCTTTATTTCTCAAAATCGGCTTCGATTCGCGGTCTAAAGAAATAGTTCCCGCATAATTAAAAACCAGATTCAAATATTTTCTGAAATTTTTGTAGGAATCATCGAACTTGGCTTTTTTAATGAATTTCACTTTGTCGCCGATTTCGATGGTTCGGGTTCCGTTTTTGTAATCGTTCCACGAAAGATATTGCCCGCTCGTAAACTGAAACACGATTTTATCATAATCTTTTTTTGCCCAAAGATATTCGGAATAAAGCCTCATCCACGCATCTGCACATTGTTGCAAATCTTTCTCGCCGACATCCACTTTTAAAATCGCAACATGATTATATTGTTTGGCAAGCGGAATTTTCTTGTAGGTGCGCACCGGAAAATGTTCGGGATATAAAGGAAAAGTTGCCAAAAATTCCCCGAAAGAACCCGATTTTTCTTCCTTCCACGAATAACCTTTTGGCGGAAAAAATCTTGTATTGATGGTGCTTTTAGAATAATCCACATCCAAACCTTCCGTAGTTTCTTCAATGATTTGGGAATAGCCGAACATCGGAATTAAAAAGAAAAATATTATTTTTTGGATGTTTTTCATTGCGATTTTTGCTCCTTTTTATTTGCCTCTTTTATTGTTTTTATTTTTAATGGTATCTGCTAATCTCGTTCTCGATTTTTCAAGGTCTATTTTAAAAAATCAATCATTTTTTCCACAGCCGTTTCCAAATCTTTCGGCAGGGAAAATTCCGTCCACGGTTCTTTTGCTCCGAAAGTGTGATTGGCATTTTCGATGAGAAAAAGTTCCGATTCCGGTTTCCATAAATGCAAATTTCGGGAATTTTCATCAGGCACGGATTCATCACCGGTTCCGTGAATAATCAAAGTTTTTGCTTTAATGTGTTTCATCGAAAATTCTACATTCAATCTTTTTTCATTTTGCAGATAGTCTTCATAAAACTGAAAATAATGCGGCATTTGCTGTCCCGTTCTTCCGTTTGGCGAATAATAAACACCTGTTTTTTTCCAATTTTCAAAGTCTTCGTTTTTGGGAAATCGGTTTAAGGAATCTACGCTTGCCAACGTGATTAAACTTTGGATTCTTTCGTCTTCAAAAGTTTTTACAGCGGAAATTCCGCCGCCTCGCGAATGTCCGATTAATGTAATTTGCGAAGCATCTGTTTTAGGATGTTTCAAAAAATATTCGATTGCAAAACCCAAATCCGATAGTTCTTTGGAATAATTATTCTGTCCGAAACTTTCCAAATCCGTAAATTCTGTGGGGTTTTCCAAAGAAGTTCCATTGTGCGAAAAATTAAATTTCACAAAGAAAAATCCGGCTTTTGCAAATTTTTCCGCCATTAAATTCCACGCACCCCAATCTTTAAAACCTTTATATCCGTGAACGAAAATCAGAAGCGGAAACTTGCCTTCGCAATCGGGATAAAAAAAATCGGCTAAAAAAGGTTTCGTTTCCGAATTTTCGAGGACGATATTTTTTTTTGTGATGATGTTCATCGAAAATTTTTTTTCAAAATTACGAAAAAGCAGTAAGCAATGTGGGCAATGAACCTGAAACACAGACCAAACGCATTAAAATTTTATGAAAATAACACCATATTACAAATATTTTTAATGAAAAATAACCACATAGAAACATAGACACACATTTATTTTTTCGCTTTGCGAAAATCTATGTGTATAATATTTTACAAAAACTATGTTTCTATGTGGTTAAACATAATAATGTTCGAAGAATTTAATGCATTTGGTCTGCCTGAAACACAGACCAAACGCATTAAAAAAAAGGGTTCGCAAGATTTTTTGCTAATTTTTTGTCTCACTGTCTTTTTATTATTTTTAAAGGAATCGGCGAAACCTTTGGTTTTGGTTTTCGGTGGTAAAAATTTGTTTGGGTTTCCGGTTTTGCGTGAGGGATGGAAGTGGAAATCCTTTTTTTTGTAGCAAGGAGGCATGCCTCCTTGTTTAGCGGGGGCAAAAAAAAAGATTGCAACGGACAGCCCGACCCGAGCCGCTGCAATGCTTTGCGAGGGACACGCCCAAGAAATAGAAATTTGAAACTAAAAGCCTGACCTGCGACCTGCAACCTACCGCCAAAAAACAGTATTTTTGTAACTGAAATTTTGAAAAATTGAGGTATTTTATTGAGTTTTCGTATTGTGGCAAAAATTATTTCGGATATCAAATTCAGCCAAAAGAAAATTCCGTTCAGCAGGAATTGGAAAAGGCTTTGTCCACAATTTTAAGGCAAGAAATAAAAACCACCGGAGCGGGAAGAACCGACACCGGCGTTCACGCGAAAAAAATGTTTGCGCATTTCGATACCGAACAAATTTTAGATGAAAATTTGACGTATTTGCTCAATGCTTTCCTTCCGCCGGATATTTCGGTGAGGAGAATTTTTGAAGTGGAAAATGATGCTCACGCTCGTTTTGATGCGGTTTACAGAACTTATGAATACTGTATTTCTTTGGTGAAAAATCCGTTCACACAAGATTTTGCGTGGCAATTCAGAAAACCGAATTTCGATGTAAAAAAAATGAACGAAGCCTGCAAAATTCTTTTTGAATACGAAGATTTTGAAAGTTTTTCAAAAATCGGGGGTGATAATAAAACCAACCTCTGCAAAATCTACAAAGCGGAATGGCAGCAATCCGAAACCGAACTGAAATTCACGATTTCCGCGAACCGTTTTTTGAGAAATATGGTGCGTGCGATTGTCGGGACAATGGTAGAAATCGGCAGCGGAAAAATTTCAATTGAAGATTTTCGAAAAATTATAGAAAGTAAAAACCGAAATTCTGCCGGAAGTTCCGCACCCGCTCACGGGCTTTTTTTGGTGGATGTGGGTTATGAATTGGTGTAATAAAAAATCGGATTTTGTGTGTAAACCGAAAAAGAGGCTGTCTTTTTGAGACAGCCTCCATTAATAAAAATTAATATGACAATAAAAATTTTATTTTTTAACGGCTTTAATGGATTTCACACTTCCGTCTTCCATATTTAGATTTACGATATACATTCCGGATTTCAAACTTGAAAGGTTGAGTTCGGAAGCGGCAGCCATAGTTTTTACGACTCTTCCGGAAACATCCATCACGGTTACGGATTTCACGCCTTTCACATCGGAAATTTTAAGAACATCGGTAAACGGATTCGGATAAACGGAAATCGCGTTTTTGTTTGCATCGCTTACAGCCATTACCCCGACATTTATCGTATAATCTTCCGCTTGACCATTAATCATATCCGCACAAGCAGTTAGTAAAGGAGTGTTTAAAACAGCACCAAGAGCACCGGGATTTGAGGTAAAGTTATATTTAACTCTCATTGTTTTGGTGCCCGGAGTAACTCCTGTAGGAATGGTAAGATTTCCGGTTAAAACAATAGGCACAGGTACTGTAGGTCCGCCTTGTTTCCAAATTGCGGTTGGAATGGTATTGAAATAAGATTCTCCGGAGTCATTAAAATCGCCGTCATTGTTCCAATCCACAAACATGGTGGTTGCCCAATAGTTTTGATTAGATGTGTTCGCACCTCCTTCTAAGGTAAACGGAACGCTGGTGGTACCCTCTGCTACATTATATACGATATTTGTAAAATCTTGATAAGGATCATAAGTTCCAAGAGTTCCACCCGGGTCAGAAGTGTTGGCAGCATTGCTTCCAAACGTGAAAGACACAATCGGTGCGATTAAAGTAGGTGCGGACGAACCAAGAGGTGCGCAATATCCCATGGTTGTAGTTGTTGTAAAACTCATAGGCGAACAACCCGCTGCCGGACCTGCACTATTGGTTGGTGTAACTTCGGCATAATAGGTTGTATTCTGCTCAAGCCCTGTTACATATACACCTGAAACCGAACCTAAAACAGTATTATTGTAAACATCGGAACCACCGGGAGTACTGCCCACGATTACGCTGGTGCTTGACGCATCAGGTGTGGGAGACCATTGAAGTTTGATGGTTGAATAGTTTGACGTTCCACCGGGTGTAGGGTATACAAACGTTGCACAAGCAGGTGCAGTAGCCGGTGATTCTTCCTCTATAACATAATTATCGGCACGAAAATAAGTTGAAGCAGAGCCTCCGCTTCTTGCAAACCAAAGTCCGATGGCTACGACTTCTCCCGGATCTATAGATCCCGCAGGAATGGTGAAATCAAAACTATCACAAGTGGTTATGGCACCGACTGTGAGAGCTTTAGAACTGGCGGGAAATGTAGTTATAGACCACTGGTTTGTAGTCGGATTTTGTATGGCTATAGCCACGCTGAGAGTTCCGGTAACGTCCGCATCTTTTTTGTAATCAGCGGTAAAATGCACGGCTTCTCCCGACCAAAATTGAGGAGAAGTACGTTCGGCAGGATTTATAAATACACCACTTGCACTTTCTGTAGTTATTTCAAATGCTCCGGAGTTATTACATCCGGAAGTAGAGTTCCAAAATCCTTGAACAGGATTAAAATACATCACACCTCCGCCTCCGCCTGCAACGTCAAAATCCTCGGTAAAGTTTACTCCTTGGGCGTTTGCCCCAATTCCAATTGCCAAAAAGGCAAATAGTAAAATTCTTTTCATTAGTAGTTAAATTTTAAAATTAGTTTACAAATGTATAAATATATTTTGTATTTGCAAGTTTTTTGAGTTTTAGTACAGGTCAAACGCGCTAAAAAATGTTAATTCGCCGTCTTTTTTTTTAACGCAAGACACACTATTTTTTTATCTATATTTTTCGAAAAAAAATCCAATGAACAACCATAAAATAAAGAGTTTTTTTTAATTTTGACAAGTTCGGAGTTTATGTTCTGTTTTGTTCCGGAAATTTAAAATTTTTTACCTCTAAAAATTTACCGATATTTTAAAAACATTTATCGAATTTGCCGTGATTTGTGAAAAAAATATTACATTTGTCACGAGGTCTTTTTTTGTTTTCAAACCTCAAAATGATAAGGTAAGTTTAGGCTATTGATGAAAAATCTGATTTTTGGCATATTAATTTTGACAACCACCACCAGTTGCAGAAACGATTCGGAAACGATTCAAAATATTGATCAAGTTCTGAATTTATATATTGATTCTTTGGGACAAGATATGCTCAATTCTCAAATTTCCGGTTCGTATCAAACGATTTCGTGGAACGATGTTTACGGAATTACGGACAATGCGCCGGTGCAATTCACCTCGAAAACCGATGCCGACACCATGAAATATTTGGAATATGTAGCCGGAGCCAGACGAATTTTAATAGATTCCGCCGATGAAAACGCCAAAATTTATCAATCGAAAATCGAATTGACCTTTACTAAAAAAATTACAGATTCCACTACTTCGACTTTCAGCGAGGAGATGATTATAAACTATGTCTCAAAACCCGAAATGTTTCAAATTCAGAAAATTTGGTACAACAACGCGGATGTTTTCACCAAAACAGACGGACAACCGAACATCGTAAAAATCACGAAATAATCGTAATTTTGTGATCGAGATTCGGGTTTCGAGATTTAACACTTTGTCAAAATGTTAAACCATAATAAACCATAATAAATCATACCGATCATACAAATCATAGTTCAGACATTTTCCTCACTTTCTCCCCTCCTTTGGAGAGGAGAAAGGGGCATTTTACCTCACTTTCAGCGTAATCAAGCAAACGATGGCGAGCATTAAACCGATGATTATCATTCTGTTCACGATTTTGCTTTCGTGGAAACCGCCTTTTTGATAATGGTGATGAATCGGCGACATCCTGAACAATCTGTTGTTTTGAGCATATTCCAAACCATGTTTCTTTTTTCGGCGTTTGAAAACCCAAACTTGCAAAATCACCGAAAGCAATTCCACGAGAAAAACACCGCATAAAATCGGCAGTATCAATTCTTTACGCAAAATAATCGCCAAAACTGCAATCACTCCGCCCAACATCAAACTTCCGGTATCGCCCATAAAAACTTGCGCCGGATAAGTGTTGTACCAAAAAAATCCGATGACGGCTCCTACCATTGCTATCGCAAAAATCGTGGCTTCGCCCATATTCGGAAGGAACATAATGTTGAGATAATCCGCAAAAATGATGTTCCCCGAAACGTAAGCGAAAAATGCCAACGTCAGAAGTATGACGGCACTGGTTCCGGGAGCCAAACCGTCGATTCCGTCCGTAATATTGGCACCGTTTGAAACGGCGGTTACGATGAAAATCACAATCGGGATAAAGACAATCCAAGACCATTCTTGCGCTTCTTTTTCGTCCATCCAAAAGAGGATTTTGCTGTAATCGAACTCGTTGTTTTTCACGAACGGAACTGTGGAAACCACCGATTTTTCCGCCGGCGTGAAATGTTGTTCCATATTGTTTCGGTTTACGACGGCGGTATCTACATATTTTCGTTTGACGACAATATTTTCGTTGCAAAACATGGTGATTCCGACTATTAATCCCAAACCGACTTGCCCGATGATTTTAAATTTTCCGCTCAGTCCGTCTTTATTTTTCTTGATTTTCTTTAAATAATCGTCTATAAAGCCGATGGTTCCCATCCAAACTACGGAAACAATCAGCAGAATGATGTAAACGTTTGCAATTCGGGTAAAGAGCAAAACGGGAATCAGCGTTGCGATGATGATGATGAAACCGCCCATAGTCGGGGTTCCTTCTTTTTGTTTTTGTCCGTCTAATCCGAGGTCTCTCACTTGTTCGCCCATTTGTTTTTTTCGCAGGAAATTGATGATTTTTTTTCCGTAAACTAATGCGATGAACAGCGACATCAGTACTGACATTCCCGCACGAAAGGAAATGTATTTCAGCAAATGCAATCCGGGAATATCAATTCCGCGTTCCGTAAGGTATTGGTAAAGGTAGTAGAGCATGGTTTTTTGGGGGTTTATGGGTTTAACTGATTTGAATATTTTTGTTCGGCGATTTCATTTTTTTCTTTTATTAAATATGATATTATAAAAATTACCACGCCAAGCAGTGGAGAAAATAGTGCTGATATACACGCAATTAAAGTGTTTTTTAATTTATATTTTCCGAAGTCAATAATTAATAAAACAATGATAATCAATGAGATAGTGTAATGAATAATATCGGAAACAATTCCGTATACGGACAGATTATCAAACGCTGAATCCGGAAATTTATAAAACAATATGCCTTTCATATAAAGAATAACATTTCCTAACAACAAATCTAATATCAAAAGCCAAAAGTATTTGTTTAAAATTTTAAATATTGATTTCATTTTTATAGTATTTTTTAAACATTAATAACAAAATATAAAATATAATTCCACTTTTTATGGATAATAAAGTTAAAATCAGCACCGGAAAAGATGTGATTTTTTTCTCTTTCATATCGAAATACATTAAACCGACAATTATCGCATTAAAAATAAATTGAACTAAATATCGGAGATAATGGGAATCAAGCGTTACAATTAAATTGTCATCACGTTGAAATCTCAGTAAATTCGGATAAATCTTTAAAGTGACGGCTGAAATTATCACAGAAAAAACTATTGATAAAATGACCAACAGCGAATATTTTAATATAGATTTTTGTAAATTCATAATCAATTTGTTTTTAAAAAATTCATCTCAATTTTTTAATATTTCCGTTTTCATTCAAAGATTTCATTTGTACGATTGCCACTTGATTTAATTGCACAAGTCGCTCATTTTGAGGTAGTTTTTTTTGAATAAGCAAAGCGTTGATGCTTTCTAAATTCGAGAGGACAATCAGTTGTTCCAATGTAGCATAATCGCGGATATTTCCTTTTGAAATGGGGTTTTCGTCTCGCCATTGTTTTGCCGTTTTTCCGAATAAGGCTACATTAAGCAAATCTGCTTCGTTTGCATACACATAATTTATTTGCTCTTTTGTAACCAACACAGGAACAATGTATTCCTTAATAGCATCGGTATGAATGTGATAATTAATTTTTGAAAGCGTGCGTTGCAAATTCCATTCAAGAGATTTATTGTGGGTTTCATCTTCTTTAAGCCGCTGAAACTCTCGGATAAGAAAATATTTAAATTCAGCGGACAACCATGTTCCAAATTCGAAAGCAATATCTTTATGCGCAAAAGTTCCACCACCATAACGCCCTGATTTAGAGAAAATCCCAATTGCGTTGGTGAGTTCAACCCATCGTTTAGGCGTTAGAACCAAACGACCATCTGTATTTTTAACCGTATGGAATTCCATACGGTTAAAGTTCGGATTATTGACTTGCTCCCAAATTCCTAAAAATTCAACCGTGTAGCGGCTACTCATCCAATTGGAAATCACGACACGCGCCTCCAATACATCTCTGTAACCGGCCATATCCGTCAAGGAAATATAATCGTCATTATTTAGAGAAATCACCGCGATCTCCGTTCCTTGAACTTTTATTTTTTCTTTTTTATTCATAATCTTTTGTCTGAACTATGATTCTATTGATTTGTCTGATTGTTATGATTTATACTTTTTATTGGTTAATCGTTTGAATTTCAAACTTATTTCGCCAAAATTAATCAATAATCCTATTTCTAAATTGTAGGCTTCCAAATAATTTATTGCTTGTGCAAAATGCACGTTTTCCATTTTTGTAATTGCTTTTAATTCAACGGAAATCACCTCTTCTACCAAAAAATCTACGCGGCGCGTACCAATAAGTTCTTCTCTGTAATAAATCGGCATTTCAAATTCTCTGTGAAAATTGATGCCCGCCAAACGCATTTCAATTTCCAAGGCTCGTTGGTATATAACTTCTTGAAAACCATTTCATAAGGTTTTATGAACCGTCATTGCACATCCGATAATTTTGGAAGTCAGTTCCGAATATTTGTATTGTTCTTTAATCATATTTATTAAAAATCATTTAATCACATAAATCAAAAAAATCACAGTTCAGACAACAATTTCAAAACCGTTTCTTTATCATCAAAATGATGTTTCACGCCGCTGATTTCCTGATAATTTTCGTGTCCTTTTCCGGCGATGAGAATGATGTCTTTGGGTTCGGCGAATTTTATGGCGGTTTTTATCGCATCTTTTCTGTCGGCAATGGAAATATATTTGCTAAAGTTTTGAGGTTCAACGCCTTTTTCGATTTCTTTAATGATTTCCAATGGATTTTCCGTTCGCGGATTGTCTGAAGTGATGATGGAAAGCGTAGATTTTCGTGTGGCGATTTTCCCCATTTCGGGGCGTTTCGCGTGATCTCTGTCGCCGCCGCAACCGAAAACCGTAATCAATCTTTCGTTTTTGGTTCGGATTTCGTTGATGCTGTCCAAAATATTTTCCAAAGCGTCCGGCGTGTGGGCGTAGTCAATGATAAAGAAAATTCCGGACGGCGATTTTATGGTTTCAAATCTGCCTTTCACGCGCCGAAGTTTCGAGATTTCCTGCAAAACATCCTCCTCGCGAAAACCCAATTCCACCGAAACTGCAAACGCGAGCAAAAGGTTATAAACATTGAATTTTCCGGTCAGCGTTGTCCAAAATTCTTTTCCGTTGAAATTCAGCAACATTCCGTTGAAATCGGCTTCCAAAAGTTTTCCGTGATAATCTGCGAGCGTTTTCAGGGCGTAAGTTTTTT
>JAITMJ010000046.1 GCA_031277475.1 Flavobacteriaceae bacterium | reverse complement strand
GTCTCGTCTTGAGACGAGAGCATATGGCTAATAGCAAACTAACCCTTTCAGAATAGAGACGTGGCGCACCGCGTCTCTACTCTGAAAGGGTTTTTGATTCAAACACCAATCTGTTTTATACCAAAAAAATCATACTTTTGCAATGTAAAAACTAAAAACAAAAAAATCAATAAATAAATTATAAGAACATGAGAAAAAACATCGTTGCGGGAAACTGGAAAATGAACAAAACCTTTCCCGAAGCCGAAATTTTGATGAACGGACTTTCGGAATACAAAAAACGCAATTCCACGAACTGCGAAATCTACATCGCTCCGCCGAGTTTGTATTTAGAAACTGCAAAAAAAATCTTTCAGAACACCGGAATCGAAGTTTTTGCTCAGGATATTTCCGAACATATTTTTGGAGCGTACACCGGAGAAATTTCAGTAGAAATGATAAAATCCGTCGGTTGCAGCGGAAGTTTGGTAGCACATTCCGAGCGGCGACAATATCACGGGGAAACCGACCGACACGCCAATCGGAAAATAAAAACGCTTTTGGATGCAGGTTTGACACCGATTTATTGCAACGGCGAAACTTTGGAACAAAGAAAATCCGGAAAACATTTTGACGTGGTGAAAAACCAAACGGAAACGGCTTTGTCCACACTTTCTCCCGAAGAAGTGGCGAAAATCATCATCGCTTACGAACCGGTTTGGGCAATCGGGACGGGAGAAACCGCAACTCCCGAACAGGCGCAGGAAATCCACGCTTTTATCCGAAATTTAATTGCCGAAAAATACGGAAAAAATATTGCCGACGAGATTTCTATACTTTACGGCGGTTCCGTGAAACCGGAAAATGCCAAAGAAATCTTTTCGCAGCCGGATATTGACGGCGGATTAATCGGCGGTGCTTCTCTGAAAATCGAAGATTTTTCAGGAATTATAGAAGGGTTTAATTAGACATTCTTTTAGGAATTACAAATAAAAATTTTAAACATTGTGATGATATTTTTTTTTCAAATTCTTAATGTTTCCATACAGATTTTTATTTGGATTTATGTTTCGGTGAATTTTTCAAAACTGCCTGAAATCATCCCGACACATTTCGGTTTTGCCGGAAAACCCGATAGTTTTGGAAGCCGAAACACAGTTTGGATTTTGCCTGCCGTTTCAACAATATTGTTTTTGATACTGAATTTAATTTCAAAAAATACCGATTTGCTGTTGTTAAACATTCCAAATGCTTTAAGAAAAAACAAAAAACTTTCAGGAATTTTTGTAAATATTCTCTCGACATTTGTACTCTTGATTTTTGCCAACTTGATTTATGAAAACATGCAAATTGCGATGGGAAAACTTCAAAAATTGAGTCATTTGCCGGAACTCTTGATATTGATGATATTTTTAACTTTGATTGGATTTTCTATTTACGCACGAAAATTAAAAAAATATAACGAATAAAACCATAAAAAACATGGCAAACACCTATTCGCAAATTTATATTCAATTTATTTTTGCCGTAAAAGGCAGGGAAAATTTGATTCAGGAAAAATTTCGGGAAAGATTGGAAAAAATAATTACAGGAATTATTAAAAATCACAAACAGAAATTAATCGCGATTTATGCAAATCCGGATCACATTCATTTTTTGATTGGGTATAATAATTTGAATGTTTTAATCCCTGATTTGGTTCGAGACATAAAATCAAGTTCCTCAAAATTAATCAATGAAGAAAAATGGTTTGCAGGAAAATTTCATTGGCAGGAGGGTTACGGTGCTTTTTCTTATTCGAGGAGCCAAATGGATAAAGTTGTAAAATACATTTTAAATCAACCTATACATCACGAAAAAAAATCGTTCAAAAAAGAATATTTAGAGTTTTTGAAAAAATTTGAAATTGAATATAAAGAAGAATACGTTTTTGAATTTCAGGATGAATGATTTTAGGTTTTCTTACGAATTTTAGGTGTCGTTCCTACGAATTCTACAAAGGTCAGGCTCCTACGGAGCCGCCCAAAAGAAAATTAGAAAACGGATGATTTTTTGAAAACGGGAAAGCGGCTTCGGAGAAGCCGAACCTTTGTAGAGAAAATATTTTAGGTGTCGTTCCTACGAGTTCTACAAAGGTCAGGCTCCTACGGAGCCGCCCAAAAGAAAATTAGAAAACAGATGAATTTTTTGGAGATAAAAAAATTGAAAACGGAGAGGCGGCTCCGTAGGAGCCTAACCTTTGTAGAAAAAATCGCGGTAATTTTTTTGAGCTCCGTAGGAGCGACACCTTAAAAAAAACCGATAAATTTACGCAACATAATTCTCAGATTATCAACTTGTTAAAAAAAATAAATGGAAATCAATTATGAGAACCGAACTCTTTAAAAACAAAATATTTTTTTATATTTTTCTGCTGATTGTCGGAATTGATTTTATAAACGCTTTGTTTCAAATTTCAAAACCGACGGACTTGACGGGAATATTGATTTTAAAAATTGTTAAAATTATCATTGATATTTTAGCAATCCTGATGTTTTTTATTAAAACCAATCACAATCATTCTGTTTTTAAACTTTTTATTTATTTTGTTTGCATTTTTCTGCCTTTATTTCCATTGCTTTACGCTTTGAAAACAATGATTCCCTACGGAATAAATCCCATTTCTAATCAAAAGGAAATCGGTGTTTCTTTAATTTTCGGTTTCGTATTATTGCTTTTTTATAATATATTTAAAATTGAAAATAATTCGTCGAATTAAATTTATTTTAAAAAATTAAACTTCTGAAATTGAACACTTTATATAGCATATCTGTTTCGCTGATGATTTTCGGAATGAAAATTTTAGCACTGTTCAATGCGAAAATTAAAAAAGGAATTTCGGGCAGAAAACAATCTTTAAATCTCGTAAACTCGGCGTTTTCAAAATCGGATAAAATCATTTGGATGCACGCCGCAAGTTTGGGCGAATACGAACAAGGATTGCCGGTTTTGCAAAAATTGAAAGAAAAATTTCCGAAACACAAAATTTTAATCACATTTTTTTCGCCGTCGGGCTACGAAAATGTAGTGAAAAAAAATCACATTGCGGATGCCGTTTGCTACCTTCCGTTCGATAAAAAAAATAAAATTCGTGAGTTTGTTTCCCAATTTAAAACCGATATTTTTTTCACCGTGAAATACGATTTTTGGTATCATCTTTTGGCAGAATTAAAAAAGCAAAACACCAAAATATATGTGGTTTCGGCATTGTTTTATCCCAAACAAATTTTCATTAAATCTTACGGAAAATGGTTTGTGAATCAATTAAAACAAAATGTAAATCATTTTTTTCATCAAACAAAATCGTCTTTCGATTTGGCACAAAAAATCGGATTGACAAATTCTTCAATTTCCGGAGATACGCGATTCGACCGAGTTCGGCAGAATTTGGAACGAGATAATTTCGTGGAATTTATCGCCGAATTTAAACAAGAAAAACCGACCGTCGTTTTCGGAAGTTCATGGGAAACGGAAGAGCGAATTGCGAAAATTTTAAATCAAAAAAACAAGGAACTCAAACTGATTATCGCTCCACACGATTTGAAAAGAACAGCACATTTGCAACGAATTTTTCCGGACGCTTTGCTGTATTCGCAATTAATTTCCGGTTTTAACAGCAATTCCGAAATTTTAATTATCGACAGCATCGGTTTGCTTTCAAAAATTTATTTTTATGCAGATTTGGCGGTAGTTGGCGGCGGATTTCATTCGGCGGGTTTACACAATATTTTGGAAGCGGCGGTTTTCGGAATTCCGGTTTTGTTTGGCAATCAATACAAAAAAAATCCCGAAGCAGACGAATTAATCAAACAAAACGGCGGAAAATCTTTTGCCGATGAAAACGCTTTGGCAGATTTTGCTTCGCAACTTTTAAATGAAAGTACCAACCTGAAAAATATGGGCGAAAATGCACGAAATTTTATTTTTTCCCAACCGAATGCTGCGGAAATTGTGATTAATAAGGTTATGGAGTTATGGAGTTATGAGGTTATGAAGTGAGAATATGCGTAGCAAAACTCGAATCTCAATTAAAAATTTTAGAATATTTCAAAAACCCGTTGATTGCCCAATTTATCGTATAATACAAAGATTTCAGCGTGGAAAATTTCATATAATCTTTATAAACCAAATATTGGTCTTTCATCACGTTGGTTTTTTTTCGCGAAACGCTTTCTGCGTGCATTCTGTATTTTGCGAGCGTTTTGGGAAGCGGTTTTCCGTAGGGAATTTTCTTCAATAAATTCAGCCACATCACATGATCTTCGCGTTTGCTGCCAATCGGGAAAAATTCTTTCCCGACGCGTTTGGAATCGTACATTGATGAAAGCAAAGACAATCGGCAGGTTTTAAGCAAATTATTGAAAGTTACATCTTTATCCGCCTTGAAATCTTCAATTTGTGAAACGAGATTTTCATCGCAACGGGCGTAGTTGGAGTAGGCAAGTTCAGCATTTTCGCGTTTCATAAAGCCAAGCATTTCGCGTAAAAAATCGGGTTCCCAAAAATCGTCGGCATCCAAGAAAGTGATAAATCTTCCGGTTGCTTTTTCCAAAGATAAATTTCTGGCGTGTCCGGCTCCCGAATTTCTTTCGGACTCAATCAAAATTATTCGTGAATCTTGAACGTTTTTAATGATTTCTACAGAATTGTCGGAAGATTTATCGTCGGTAATAATCCATTCCCAATTTTCGTAAGTTTGGTTTAATACCGAATGTATGGTTTCTTCAATAAATTCGGCAGAATTATAACACGGCGTGATAATGGAAACAAGGTCTTTCATCTGTTTATATTTTATTCTTTCAGCAAATCGGGATTTTGTGCGAAATTCAGATTGGATAAAACGAAAAACAATAGTGAAAGTACTATTTTATACATGATATGATAATTAAATTTTGTGATATTTAATATCCGTGCTACTCAAATTTCAAAACAAACATTATTGCTCGTGTTTTCATGGAGGAAATGGCGGGTGTCCAATACGGCGGTGTTGTAAAATTGTCGGATACAACTTCGTCATTAATCATAAATGTTCCGCGAATTGCGGGTGTGAGTTTGAATCTGTTGAAATAAAGTTGGATTCCCACTTCTGCCGACCACGCAAAATTACTGCTCGTGGAACGGAACAACCCCTGCAAATTATCGTCCGAACTGTCAGCATTGGATTGTAAATTCATCATCCAATTGACACCGGCCGCAACATAAGGTCGGGAATTGTACCAGCGGTCGCCGTGAAATTCCAACATCAGCGGAACATCGAGATAAGTGGCTTTTACGGTTCTCAACATATCTTTTTCTCCAAGAAATATCGGATCAAACGGCAGATTGGAAGTGGTTCCGCCCGAATAAATATCGTTGATTTGCGTATTAAACAGCAATTCTCTTTCTACAAATTGCAAGCCCGGCTCTATTCTTAAATCGAAATTGTTGTTAATGCGCATTTTTCCAATCAATCCGGCTCCAAAACTGTATGAAGATTTCGAGGTTACGAGGCTTTTTTGTCCACTCATTCCGTACATCGGATCGAGAACTAATTTGTAATCAAAATTGTTTACACCGAGATAAAATCCCCAACTGAATTTTTGATTATCAAAACTTTCCAGTTTATCCATTCTGTCTTTCGTTCTGAAAAGTTGGGCGTCCGCAAACGTTTGGAAACCGATTGCGGAAATTATGATTGCTTTTAAAAATGTTTTTCTCATATTATTTTGTAGCTTTATAAATGGTAGCAATTCCTAAACTCAATTTTTTATATTCTGCCTTCCGAAAACCTGTATCCAAAAGGATTTTTTTCATTTTTTCTCCGAACGGAAATGCGTTCACGGAATCCGGAAGATAGGTGTATGCGCGGCTGTCTTTGGAAATTATTTTCCCGATTTTCGGCAATATTTTTTTAAAATAAAACATATAAAACGGGCTAAAAAAACCTTCAACTTTGGAAAATTCCAAGATGTAAACGCTGCTGTTTTCTTTCACTACTCTTCTCAATTCCGATAAACCTTTTTCAAGATTTTCAAAATTTCGCACTCCAAATGCAACGGAAACCGCATCAAATTTATTGTTTTCAAAGGGTAAATTTTCTGCATCGCCTTTTTGCATCGAAATTCGGTCGTCTAAATTAAGTTTTTTAATTTTATTAACACCAATTTTTAACATTTTTATTGATAAATCTAAACCCACCACTTCCGCTTTTGTTCCTTTTTGTATGGCAATCGCCAAATCTCCGGTTCCGGTTGCCACATCCAAAACAAGTTTGGGTTGGTCTTCAAACATCCATTTCACGAGTTTTTTTCGCCACGTTACGTCTATTTTCATAGAAAGAATCCGGTTCAGAAAATCGTAATCCGAAGCGATGTTGTCAAACATTTCTTCTACTTCTTTTTTCTTTCCGGCGGCGGTGTTGTATGGTGTTACGAGATTATTCAAAGTTCAAAAATTCAAAGTTCAAAATTCAAAGATTCAAGGTTTAAAAAGTTACGAGGCTTCGACTTCGCTCAGCCTGACAAAAGCCAAAAGCAAGAAACCATAAGCAAACAGCAAAGCATTTAAAGTCCATAATTTTCTCTGTAATAATTAATAAAATCTTGTTTTCGGAAAATTTTGGTTCGGGATTCTATTTTATCAATATTTTTAATCAATTTGTCATAATCTTCATCCACATTATAATAAAAATCTTCGCTATATAATTTATTAAAAAGTTCAGGTTCACCGAAATACATTTTCCCGTCTATGCCTACGGTTTTTTGCGAAGCGAGCAAGGAATCTTTTTTCAGGTTGTAGCCGTAGTATTGCCGATGAATATAATAATCCGAGTGTGAAATATTCAGCAAACCGCGAATTTTATTGACATTAAATGTGGAATCAAAAAGCAATTTTTTGTTTTCGTCAAAAACTTTAATCTCGTTTTTCCCTTTATTTAAAGAGATTTTCAGGGTTTGTCCGGCAGAAATCACTTGCTCTTCGGAATGATTGATATTAAAATAAAACGTTTGGTTCGTGGGATTATCCACCACATAATAATTGCGTTTTGAGAGGAACAAAAAATAGATTCCAAATGCGATGAAAACAGCGATTAAAGAAATTATTAAACCTTTTACGGGCGGCGATAATTTAGACATAAAAGAGAATGCGAGGTTTTACGTGCAAAGATATGAAATCCTCATTGTGTATTTAGAAAAAAATAAAAAAAAATTGTTCATTCAATAAAAACCCACAAAATTATTTTTAAAATATATCTTCCATAACGAGATTATTTCATTTCCACAATTTCCAAATCATCTCTTCTTTCCTCGTTGTTGCTCCGCAAGTTTTTGCTGCTCTTGGGCACGCTCCATAATTTCGCGCATTCTTTTCTGGAATTTTCCTTCTTTTTTCGGTTGCGCTTTGTTGGCTTGGATTTGCGCATGGATTTTCTTTTCGTCTAAAATCCAGTATTTTATCACCAAAATAATTAAAATATTAATCGCATTGGAAACAAAATAATACCACGAAAGTCCGGACGCCGATGTATTTAAAAAGAATAAAAACGTGATCGGGAAAATGTACATCAGCACTTTCATATTCGGCATTCCTTCTTGTTGCGGCTGCTGAATATTTCCGGATGTCATAATCGTATAAATTAAAATTACGGCGGTACACGCAATCGCAAAAATGCTTAAATGACTTCCCAAAAGCGGAATATGAAATCCGAATTTTATCACGTCGTCGTAAGCCGTGAGGTCGTTCACAAACCAGAAACTTTTTCCACGCAAATCTATCATATTCGGGAAAAATCGGAATAGTGCGTAGAAAATCGGGATTTGCAACAGTGCCGGCAAACAGCCCGCCATTTGGTTTACGCCGGCTTTTCGGTAAACTTCCATCGTTGCCTGCTGCCTTTTCATCGCGTCTTCTTTTTTAAATTTTTTGGTTACTTCGTCAATTTCGGGACGAATTACCCGCATCATCGCACTCAATTTGTGTTGTTTATACATAATCGGCGAGGTAACCAATTTCACGATAATCGTCATTAAAAAAATCACCCAACCCGGAGATAATCCCCAAGATGAAATAAAATTGTACATCGGAATGAAAAACCAGCGGTTCATTGAGCCGATGAACGACCAGCCCATCGGTAAAATCTCGTCAAAATTTTTGTCGTAAGATTTCAACAACGGCAGCTCGAGCGGCATAAAATACCACACAAAATCTTGATTCAGTTCGCCGCCCGACATTTGAACTTTTCCTTCGTAATTCAGGGTTTTCAGATATTCGCCTTCGTCCAAAGATTCCTGATTTCCTTTGGATTTCGTGAATCCGTTTTTCGATTCGATTACGGAGGCAAAAAATTGCTGCTTCACGCCAATCCAATTCAAGGTTTCATCGGGTTCGTCCATCGTGGTTCTCGTATCGTAATCATAAGATTTATAATTGTTAAAAGTGTATGAAAACTCGGAGTGCGTTTGCTCTTGGGAGCGACCTTTTTCTAAATTTCTCACATTGTAATCCCAAATAAAATCGGCATTATTTTCCGATGAAATTTGCGCCAAACCTTCGGATTTCACTTTAAAATCCAGCGTATATTTCGGCAAAAGCGTATAAATAAATTGAATATTTGCACCGTTCAAATCGGCGGTCATGGTTACGGAATTTCCTTTTACAGTCGGGAAAAACTTCAAATCTTTGGTATTTATCGTTTTTCCGTTTTTATCTTTAAATTGAAATCCGTAGTTAGAATTATTTTTCGTGATGAGCAAAAGCGGCAAATCTGCCTTGTCCGATTCCGGATTGTATGCCTTGAATTTTAAAAGTTGAACTTTGGAAATCTGCCCGCCCGCACTTGAAAATTCCAAGTTCAGTTCGTCGTTTTTCAGGGTTACGCTTTTTATGATTTCTAAAGAATCCGATTTTGCGTTGGCGGTAATGTTTGCCGTAATCACCGGTTTTTCCTGCGAAACACTTTGTTCGGTTTTGGCAGGTTCGGCGGTGTTTTGGGCTTCTTCATTTTGCTGTTTGTTCTGAAAATAGAACATTGCACCCACCATTAATAATGAAAGTATAAAGAAACTTATCAGTTGATTTTTGTCTAATCCGTTGTTTTGTTGCATCATAATTTTGCCTCTTTAATTTTTATTTTTTTCAAAGGAATCGGCGAATCCTTCGGATTTTGCTTTTTGCGATTGGCTAATGGCTTTTTGCTAATGGCTTCCCGATAAATCGGGACAAGTTTTCGCTTTTTGTCACACTGAGCGAAGTCGAAGTGTTGTTCAAATATAGAGAAAATTGTAAAATTTTCAGCGAGCAAAAATACTTAAATTTTATTGAATCGGTTTTGAAGAAATAACGAATTTTCTTTGATGAATTTTAATTAACATTTTGTTGTATACTCTTTCCCAAAAAATCAAAGCGAATAAAAAATAGTTTTATAAATTTGGAAGAAAATAAAAGTGGTAATAACGTAGAAACTAAAATAAATTTCAAAAATGAAAAAAATCCTTTTAACAACAATGGTTTTAGCAAGTTTAACGGCTTGCAAAAAAGAAACAAAAACGGAAAATACCGGACTTGAAAATCAAGATTCATTGGATATTTCCGAAATTTCCGAACCCGAAATCTCCTCCGCAAAGTTTGCGGTATTTTCTCCGCAACAAGCAACAGATTTCTTGAAAAAACAAAACAACGATACGATTTACGTTACCAATTTTTTCGCAACATGGTGCAGACCTTGCGTTCACGAAATCCCATATTTTAAGGAAAAAATGACGGAAATGAAAGACCAGCCCGTGAAATTTACGTTCATCAGCATCGACGAAAAAGTGGATTGGGAAACTGAAGTGCGAGATTTTTCCGCCAAACACGGTATTTCCGAAAATACTGTTTTGATGGATATGCAACTTCTGACGCCGGATTTTTTCACCACAAATTTTAAAACGTGGACAGGCGAATACATTCCGTTTACCATCATCCGAAAAGGCGATAAAACCGAGGAAATCAGCGGCGGAATTTCTAAAGAGGAATTGGCGGAAAAAATAAAAAGTGTTTTGTAGCGATTGGCTTTTTGCTTTTTGGCTTGTAGTGTTTATTTGTCAGGTTGGGCCTGTCGGAACCTCGAACTTCATCACCTCATCACTTCATCACCTCATCACTTCATCACCTCAATAATGTCCAAAAACTTCAAAATCCTGTGTTTATTATTGTTTATCGGAATTGTGGTTTCGATCATCATTAATTTGAACACCGGTTTTTTAGATTTAAAATTATCGGATTTTCTCTCCTCGGATTCCGCCGATTCGCAAATTGCGAAACTCCGTATTAATCGTGTTTTAGCAATGCTTTTGGCGGGAATTTCAATTCCGACTTCGGGGTTTCTTTTGCAGGAATATTTTCAAAATCCGCTCGCCGGTCCGGATATTTTGGGAATCACTTCGGTGGCGAGTTTGTCGGTGGCGTTTTACATTTTTTTGTCGAGGGATTTCATATTTCCGGAAATTCTGCAAAACAGCCTTTTGAGTTTTTCCGCAATTTTTGGCGGAATGTTGATTATGCTTTTGCTGCTAGCGTTTTCAAAGAAATTTCAAGACAAAACTTTTCTCATTATTTTCGGTTTTTTGATTTCCGCTTTTGCCGGAGCCGTGGTTTCGGTTCTTCAATTCTACGCCGAAAACGAGAGTTTGAAAAATTATATTTTATGGAGTTTCGGAGCCAATAATCTCGCCACGAGAAATCAGATTTTCATATTGGCGGGGTTCGTTTTTGTGGGATTATTTTTCGTATTTAAAATCATTAAACCATTGATGGGAAGTGTTTTGGGAAATGATTACGCTTCGAGTTTGGGTGTGAATCTTCATCGTTTGAAATTTTTAATCATCATTGCTTCGTCGTTTTTATCGGCTTCGGTTACAGCATTTTTGGGACCCGTTTTGTTCATCGGAATTGTGGTTCCGCATTTTGGGCGAATGATTTACAATCCTGCAAAACTCTGGCAACAATGGATTTTAAATATGCTTTTGGGAATTTTCATTATGGAAATATTTTCCGCAGTTTCCGAAATTTCAAAACTTCCGCTGAACGTCATCACCTCGCTTTTCGGGATTCCGGTGATTTTGATGATGCTTTTAAAAAGTGATAAACGATAGGACTAAAGGTTAACAAAAATACCGCTGTATTTTTATGACTTATAAATTAGATTTTCGTGGTTTCAAATTTTGGAAGATATCCGGTTTTCTGAGTCGAAAGCCATTGGATTAATTCTAATTTATCGTTCAGAATTTGCGCATTCATAACAAAAAATATAGAGTTCAAATTTATGATTTTTTTTAATTTACTCAACTCGTTTTTCTGTAATTCAAAATTGCCCAAGCGTTTGATAAAAGTGAGTTATTTTGATTTTTTCGGTTTTTCCAGTGGTTTTTCTTGCGAAAGCCGAAATCCGCCGATGACGTTTTTATCGTGATAAACCCAAATGCTTGCATATTTTGTTTCAGTCGATTTTTCGGTTTTTATGTCATAAATCACTAAATCTATCGGATCAAGATTTTTAGAAAAATTCGCAAAATAAACAGAATTTAGATTCAGAATTTCAATTTTTCCATACTTTTCCAACATATCTTCACAACCTTTTTTTAGGTTTTTATCCATCCCGTTTTTGATTCCTCCACTGATAATAAATCCTTCAAACTCGCTGTAATCGTGATTGTTACATTTTTCAATAAATTTTTCCACAAACGATTTCCCTGTTTCTGCCCTTTCAATATTAATGTTTTTATCCGAGATTTTAGAATACCTTTTCTGTGAAAAACTTAATTGACATATCAAAATAAAACTCAATAAAGCAATCTTTTTCATACTTAAAATTTAAAAAGGCAACTTACGAAAAAAAAACTTTTCAACTCGTTTTCCTGTAATTCAAAAGTCGGAACTGCTTAATTTAAAATATTTCTTTTTTCAGGATTTTGCCGATTTGAAAAGAACGATAAGATTTCGATAGAGCCGGATATACATCTGTAATACAATGTGTTATATTTCAAAATAACGGCTTTATGTATTTTTGTTGATTCGGATTTTGGAAAAATGTCCAGATTTTCAGAAATGATTTGAAGCGTAGATTCTATTTTTTCAGCAAGTTTTTTGATTTCCTTATCGCTAAAATTATTTTCCAAATATTCAATGGTTTGCCGAAGTTCTTCTAAAGCAAAATCCGTCCATACAATTTTATAACCACTTCTCATACAATTTTTTTGCGCTTGAATGTGGATTTAATTTTTTGTTTTCGGCATCGCGCAGCCCTTTTTCTATTGCTGTTTTTTCTTCTTCGGAAACGGAATTCCACCAATCTTCCGTTTTTTCTTTTCGGAATTGCATTAATTTTTCAATCACGGAAACATCTTCCAAAGTCGAAAGCCATTGGATTAATTCTAATTTATCGTTCAGAGTTTGCGCATTCATAACAAAAAATATAGAGTTCAAATTTATGATTTTTTTTAATTTATTCAACTCGTTTTCCTGTAATTCAAAATTGCCCAAGCGTTCAGAACTACGGCGAATATTATCTTTATTTCGTAATTAAAAATTTTATAAATTTGCTCAATCTTGGAAAAATGAAAGTAAAATGAGTACGGCAGAAATAAAATTGGATATCATAAACAAAATTTCTAAACTCAAAGAAATTCGCATCATTGAAGAAATTCGTAAATTAATTGATTTTGAATTGGATACGAGTGTTTTTCAATTAAATGAATCTCAAAAAATAAGACTGTTTGAGGCAAAAAATGATAAATTTTTGACCGAAAAAGATGCAAATAAAGAAATCGAGGAATGGCTGCAAGAAAAATAATTTGGACTGAAAAAGCCAATCTCGAAAGAAAAAATATTCTCGAATATTGGATTGATAGAAATAAATCCAAGATTTACAGTATCAAACTCAACAGACTTTTTATTGAAACGGTTCGGAAAATAGCGGAAAATCCGGCTATTGGACGAAAAACAGATTTTGAAAACATTCGAGTGAAAATTGTCCGTGATTATCTTTTGTTTTACGAATATGACCATCAACAATTAAAGGTTTTATCTGTATGGGACGGACGTAGAGATGAAAATAAACATAATTTGTTTTAGAATTATTCAACTCGTTTTCCTATAATTCAAAATCGCCCAAGCGTTCAGAACTACGGCGAAACCCGCCATAATTAGGAAATGAATTTTAAGGTCGGAAAAACCGCTGCCTTTTAACATAATCATCCGCACGACTTCGATGAAATACGTTACCGGAATACTTTTCGCCAAAATGTAAGCCCAATTCGGCATCCCGTCCAACGAAGTGAACAAACCGCTCATCAACATAAAAATCATAATAAAGAAAAATGCTACGGACATCGCCTGCTGCTGCGTTTCGGAATAGGTGGAAATGATTAAACCCACGCCCAACAAAGCCACGAGATAAATGGATAAATACGCATAAAGCAAAAGCAGACTTCCTACGGAAACGATGTCGTAAACAAAGCGCGCTACCACAAACAATCCGATGCTGAAAACAAACATTCCGATGACCCAAAACGGAATCAATTTTCCCAAAATAAATTGGTATTTTTTTATCGGCGTTACGTTAATTTGCTCGATGGTTCCCGCTTCTTTTTCTTTCACGATGTTTAAGGCGCACATAAAACCCGCAATCATCGTTACCAAAACCACCAAAATTCCCGGAACCATAAAAAAACGATAATTCATAAACGGATTGAAGCGGTTTGACGAAACCACCGAAATCGCCGGCGCGGAATTGAATTTTTCGGGCGGTGTCCATTGCAAACGAATGTCGCCGTTAAATTCCGTAATGATTTGATTGAGATACGCGCCGCCCAAACCTGCTTTCACGCCGTTGATGGCATTTACGGCGATGAAAAGTTTTTGTTCGTTTTCGCGAATCAGATTTTTTTCAAAACCTTGCGGGATTTCTAAAATCAAATCGGATTTATCTTTTTCAATTTGCTTGAAAGCCGCATCAAAAGACGATCCGTAGTCTGCCAAACGAAAATATCCTGAGGCTGTGATTTTTGAAACCAATTTTTGAGAAAACGAACTGCGGTCGTGGTCAACCACAGAAATATTGATGTTTTTAATTTCATAATCCGCCGCCAGCGGAAGGATGAGCAACTGAATCATCGGCACTGCAAAAATGATGGGCAACAAGGCTTTGTTGCGGAAAATTTGTTTAAATTCTTTTTGCAGTAAAAATTTTAGGGTTCGCATATTTTTAAGAAATCCAAAGCATCGTCAAGTATTTAATTTCCCAATTTCCATTAATTTTTTGAAACAATACCAAATAGCCGGCTCCTGCCAAAAAATCTGATTGATTTCCATAATAAACCAAAGCCTGAGTTTTTGCTCTGTTGAAACCAATATTTGAAAGTTCCAGTATTCCTTGAGAATTTTCATACATTTTATAAAAATTTTCCCAACCGTCCGCATCATCAAAAATTTTTTCCTTTTCTTTACGACTCACAAATACTATTTTCTTTTTCGTTTTAAAATCATTCGACCGAAGTTTTATGGGCAACTTATTTTTTTTGATAAAATCGTCAGATGTTTCTTTTTCAATGCCGTTCAAAGATTCTTTGTAATTTTCAAAGTTGTAATGACTGTATCTGATTGATGCACTATCATCAATTACAATGGTCTTAGCATTGCCAAAAGTGTTTAAAATTTCAGAATAAATTTGGGTTTTATCACTATTATTCGAAGGCGAAACGGAATCTAAAATTACCGCCGTCTTGGTTTTGGCAATATCAAGAGTATCTAAAATTATTTTTTTGTCATCTTCATTCTTTTTTGAACAAGATAAAACCGAAAATAAAATCAGCAGTATTAATGGTAATTTTTTCATTTTTAATATTTTTTTCAAATGTATAGAAATTTGTTTTATTTCTTTTTACGGTAAAAATTTCGGGGTTCGCATTTTTATTTGTAATACACATCCGGAATCGCCATCTTCAAACCGGAGTTTTTTTCAATCCGCTCTGTAAAATCAGGTTTTTCATAAATATTTTTTGTCTTTTTTCTTTTTTTCACACAGAGAAACAGGGTAAAAGAGACACAGAGTTTAAGCCTACTGCCTTTCGCCTATTGCCTTTTTTTCACACAGAGGAACAGAGTAAAAGAAACACTGAGTTTTTGTCTCTTTAAGCCTACTGCTTTAAAAATCTAACTCCCGAATTGCCTCAAATGGTGGTCAAAATGTTTCCATTGCAAAACCGCCCATTCTTCCGGTGTGAATTTTCCGAAAAAAGGATGCGGATGTTTGGTGCATTTTTCGGGTCCGTCGGCATGAAAAGTTTTCACGAGTTCCAAAGTTTTCGCTTTTTCTTGCTCAAAATTCCGAACGTCTGTAAATTCATAAACTTTTCCGGTGGGCGCATTTTTTTGTATCGGATTTTCGTTTAAAATTTTTTTCTTTAAAAAACCTCCGACTATTCTCCCGATGAATATTCTTTTCGGAAAATTTCTTCCCATTGCCGTTTCCAAAGAAACATTCAAATGCGCCAACATTTGCGCCACATCCATTTTTCCCCATTGTCTTTCGGCATTTGGCGAAAGTTTTTCAAGGCGATTTACAATTCCTCCAAAATCGGTTTGGTTGTACAAATTATTCATTTTTTTTGATTTTAATGATGAAACAAATTTATGAAATTATGAGATTATGAGATTGAAACCATAAACCTTAAACCATAAACCTTAAACCTTGAATTTTGAACCTTAAACTTTGAACCTTGAATTTTAGTTAATCCAATCCTTAAAATCTTTCGTTTTTTCGCGGCTTACGGCGATTTCTTCGCTCGGCTGAAATTGCATTTCCAATTTGTAATACGGCGATGTGTGAATGTTTTTAATGAAATTAATGTTAATGATAAATTGGCGGTTCACGCGGAAAAATTTCTCGGAATCCAGAACGTCCGAAAGTTCGTCTAATGTGAAATCCGTTGGGGAAACGCGCTCCGAAGTTTGTGCATAAACGATTTTGTTTTCGGAGAAAAAACAGGAAATTTCATCGGTTTGAATGATTTTCAAATTGTACCCGATTTTGGCGACAATCCGTGAGAGTTTTGGTTTGTCTTTTTTAATTAATTCATTGAAATTCAGTTTGTTGTAATATTGTTCCGAAGGCAGAAACGTTTTGTATTTTTCAATCGCCGCCGACAAATCTTCTTGCCTTACGGGTTTCAGCAAATAATCTATGGAATTGAGTTTGAAGGCTCGCAGCGTATAATTGTCGAAAGCGGTAGTGTAAATTATGAAACTTTTGACGGGCGTTTTTTCAAAAATGTCGAAAGACAAGCCGTCTCCCAAAACGATGTCGGAAAAAATCAAATCCGGATGTTTGCGATTTCGGAAAAAATCAATGCCTTCTTCTACGGAATTAATCGTTTCAACTAATTCAATATCAGCAAATAAGCCGAGCATTCTTTCCAATTTTCTCGCTGCCGGTTTTTCGTCTTCGATGATGATGGCGGTTATCATTTCGTAAATTCAAAGTTTAAAAGTTCAAAAATTCAAGGTTCAAAAATTCAAGGTTCAAAAATTCAAGGTTCAAAAATTCAAGGTTCAAAAATTCAAGGTTCAAAAATTCAAGGTTCAAAAATTCAAGGT
>JAITMJ010000038.1 GCA_031277475.1 Flavobacteriaceae bacterium | reverse complement strand
TTTTCACGAGTGGCGGAATCTGAAATATCATCTTCCGGATTTAGCGGCGGAATGATGTAGGCGAGTTGATTGTATTGGTTGTAAACGTAGTAAGTATCGGCATAAGTGGTGGATTGTGGGAAAGTGGATGGTGATGAGTTGTGAAACAACCCATCCCTCCGAATGCAAAAACGTACTTTTATAGATAAAAGCCTACTCTTTTTTGTCTGTTTTTTGAAATTCTAAAAATCCAGAAAGTCTTTAAATTTTGGATGGACAAATAATTTATATAGAAATAAAACCGCGGCTATTATCTCTATAAAAGTACCTATGAGGAAAAGCAAATTTCCGTTTAGCATCCATAAATGCCAATGTGCTAATCTTAACAACTGCGCTATGGTTGTTACTATAAATCCGATTATAAAAAGGATTAAAATGTATCTGGTTTTCATATTTTAACTTAACAATACCTATTATTTTTAGTTCTTACTCATAAGATGTAGTTTTTCCCTTTCTATTCCCAAAACATAGATTCCCTCTCCACATCATTTATTAATAAAGCTGTAATCCCATCATAAATTCCATTATCCTGATTAAATGTTTGAAGAAGTATCGTTTCTTCACTAATATCCAAAATATACCCCAAAATCTCAAACCCATTGTAATGTTTTATCGTTATATAATAATTTTTCTTCTGACAAAAATCAAGAAAATCATTAATAATTAGGCTATTTTCATTTCTTTCAAAATTAAGAGGTTCGACACTCTCGTTGTAGTAATCTACCAATTTTTGAATACCGTTTAAATAACAATTTTTAGACTCAATAAGGTAAATTATCCTCATGTTTAATAAGGCGTATCCGTCTCTCCTCCCTCAAGGATTAATAACAAAAATAAGAACTCCCTCATCATATACTTGTTTAACGTACCCCACCGTAAATTTAGATGTTTCGTCACTATTCATAAAAAAACTTACTAAAGTTTTCTCAGTACTCAATTTTTCTAAAATATCTTTCATTTTGACTTTTTTTATTAGGGGTTTCGTCCAATTATTAACAAGAGTTCATTTGCTGAATTATGGTCATTATCTTTATTTGCAAGTTCTAAATAATGTCTTGCCTTTTCCAATGATTTATTAACAATCTTTCCTTCCAAATATATTCTGCCTAAATAATAATTTGCCTCGTCTATTTCGTATGGAGTATCTATTTTACGCTCCGATATGAATTGAAAAATTTTCTTTGCCTTACCTTTATCTTCAGTAGTTCCCACTCCGTAATAGTAACAAAGTGCTATTCTTAAAGAATCTGCTTTGTCGAGTTCTTGTGCTTTCTTGTAAAGATTAAATGCTTGTTCAAAATCTTGCTTATCTCTGTATACTGTTGCCAAGTTGAGATACGCAGACCAACCTTTTTCAATAGCAATATTATATAACTTGATAGCCAAATCAATATCTTGTTTGCAACCAATCCCATCGCTTAAACAATCTGCATAACGAAGGAATGCATCACTATGTCCATTTTCAGAAGCCTTTTTATACCAATAAAAAGCCCTTTTTTGGTAAGTAGTTTTTTTTTCATTTGGTCGCAATATTTTTATTCGTTCTTCATCTTCATATAAAATTCCTAACGAAAATTGCGCTTCCGCATTACCCAGATAGGCGGCTTTCTTTATCAGGAAAAAATATCTTTCAAGAAGTGCAACAGAATCTTTATTTTCCATGTGTGCAGAAAAAATAGAATTTGCTTCTTCAATAATCTTATTAGTTCTATTTTCTTTAATTTCCATTTTATTTTTTCAGTTTTACATAGGTGGATTTACCCATCCACCTTTTCCATTGTTAAATTTAGGATCCCATAACTTGCCGGGTCTTGTTGTTCCGTTAGGTGCTTTTTCTCTTAAATGTTTAGCCGGATTAGAAGTTCCTGACCGGTTTCCTGCCCAGTTCCTTTCTCCTTTCCTTTGTGAGAAATAATCTATGGTATCATAAATAGCAACTCCTATAATAGCAACAGCTCCCACAACAGCTACTATGGGAATAGCAACATCATCTACAACGCCTACAACCGTAACATCATCTACTGCTAAAACACCTATTGCGCTACCAACAATGGTAGCCGTATTTTTTGTATTTGAAAAATTATCTTTCTTTTCATCTGTACAATCCGGAGGGCATTTGCCATTTTGGTTAAAATCCGAAGCCATATCTTGCTTTTCGAGATAATATTCTTCTAACCAATCGGGAACATCATAACTTCTATAGTCGCTGTCGGTATCTCTATCTATACTTTCTTCGGCAAGATTTTCTTGCATCATATCCTCCATAAAATCATCATCCATATCCGGATCTCCGCCGCTGCCAAAGGCAAAATCTATGTCAATGTCCCATTTACCGGTTATGAAGTCCCATAAATCATTACTTTCGCCATAAGAACGATTCTCGCCTTCCCAATCAAAATAAAAGTTAAAATGACCTGCATAATCGTCACGATATCTATCTTCCCCATTATCATCGTCATAATCTCTCCAATCCCAATCTTCGTACATTCCTGTGGGGTCTGTATAAGAAATCGGGTTGTTAAAGGCGTATCTGTATGGTGTAATATCGGGGCTTAATTCCGCCAAAGGATCCACAACGCCCCATCTCCCTATATCCGGCATATAAAAACGTGCGCCGTAATCATACATTCCGGTTTCTTGGAGTTCTTTGCCGTTAAATTTATAGTTTGCATAACTTCCGTGTCCATAATAGGCTTCGGTATCGGTTCCCAAAAAGTTCATGCCAAATGGGTAGTAGTCGTTTCTATCTACTGCCTCAAGATCGCCTGCGCTGTTTTTTGCAAAACTAATTCTTACATTTCCTAAATGGTCTTTAAAGGTGTAAATATAGCGGTTTTCTGTAAAACTGTAAAATCCTTCTGACGTTGGAACAAATTGCAGTTCGGCATTGTCTTCCACAGGACCCGGATTTGGTGGCTGTGCAATTTTTCCAACTTGCTGAAATGCTTCCGGTTCTAATGCTACATCCGTATCTAATACTTCGGGTTCACCTGCGGGTCTGCCGGTAATATTTACATCCAAATATTGAAAACCGTCTAAATAATCTGTGGTGCTGGTTGTGGTGGTAGTGCCTGCTACAGTTATATTTGTCTTTTTTAATTTTACACCATCTGCTCTGTACAGATAGTTTACGGTAACGCCATTATTTATCTGTAATTTTACGGGTAGATTTAGCAAATTATAATTTATGTTGCTAATTCCTTTGTCCTGCATATTTATCATATTTCCATTAGCATCGTACGAAATAGGATAATTTCCTCCTTCATAGCCGTTGGTGTCGTTAGATAAATCATTAATGTTTGTTACGCGGTTTCCGGCATAAGTATAAACGAGGTCATCAATTAAACTGGCAAAAGTACTGTTGGTTGGGACGTAGGAAGAACGTTTTAAGGTTTTAATATTTCCATTTAAATCGTATGTTAGGATTTCGGAGTTTTCTTTGGAGGTTTTATCCGTAGGATTTTGGTAAAAACCTGCAAGCAAACGATTTATGCCATCATAAACATAGCCATAGCGATGAGGCGTAGGTTCCATTCCGGGACCGGGAGGCGTTTGTTTTCCGGCGTAAGCACTATTTACCATCCATTCTACTTCGGCTATACTTCCGTTGTAGCGAGGTTTTACTTCTAAGTTAGGATAATCTGCATTTGGAGTTTTCAAACCTCGAACCTGATTGTAATTGATACGATAGCCAAAAATGTCGTCCTCAAGACTTGCAGGATTATTAATGAAAGTGAGCCAACCGCGGATATTGTAGAAATAATCAAACTTTTGAATATTGTTTCCTACTTTTTTCCAATCCAACTGTCCGATTTCGTTGTAGTGATTTTCAGCCAATATTTCGGGTGCGTTGTTGTTTATTTTATGCTTATGAACCAATAATCTGTTTTGGTTATCATACTCAAATTTCTCAAATATCACAGTTTCGGTATCAGAATTTTTTCGTTTGTGTTTGGTGGTGATATTTTGTGTAACTCCGGTAAAATCTAATACATTTTCGGTTTTGGTGTAGCCGCCGAGATAATTTCTTGCGTATGCGGCTATTGGTCTGCCTTTGGCATCGTAAAAAGAGTAGGTTTTCGTCCATTGGTTAGTGTCAATATTATTCACATAACTTGCCGTAGGAAAACTTTTGGTACTGATATTATTGTTTGTGGCATCATCATTAATAAAAGTTTGTGTAAAACCAAGCGTGGAAACTGTAGGTGTATCGGCGGGATATTTGTCGTAATAATTTACGGAGAAAATTTTGTCCAAACTATAAAAAAAGTTGTTGGTATAATAAATAATGATCCCATCTTTGCTGAATCCCGAAGTACTCGGACTTTCGGTAATTATTAAATCTTTTGCTTGATTTTGCATATCGGCTCTGCTTCCTCCTGAAATTTTTCCGGTGTAAATCACGCGCCCAAATTTGTCGTACTTAGCAATGAGCCATTTTCCGAGAAGGCGTAAATTGGCATCTTGTGTTAAAATTAATTGATCTATTTTGTCGTAAACCATATATTCCCAACCTTTCCCCGGAATTTTCTTTTCCACGAGACGATTTTTTTTATCATATCGGTATTGGTAGCAGAGTTCGTCTAAATCGTTCTGCACAAGCGTAGTTTTTGCGGCAGCAAGCGGTGGAATCATGTAAGCCAATTGGCTATATTCATTGTACACATAATAGGTATCAATATTTTGTGTAGAACCATCGGGATTTTTATTAATTCTTCTTTCCAGTATGATTTGTCCCAGTTTATTTTTAAACACAATAACATCATTATTATCTTCATCTGTAATTTTCTTTTTAAAAAGTTGAAAATTAGGATATGAGGAAATGGTAAAATCAGTATATGAAATACCATTTGTCCATGTGGTGGAGGTAGAAAATTGTTTTATTGTTCCATCTATTGCTGATGTATTTAGGTCAATATCATATTTTACCGTATGTCCCGAATCCTTTTTCCAATCATTTCCGGGAAATGCGGATTGTGTCAGTCTGTTCAAAGGTGAATCATCCAAAACAGACTCTGAATAAGCATTGGATACTCCATAATAGGAATTGACCGTACTTCCGTCAATGGGTTGGATAGCACCATTTAAAGAATTTTTGGGAATAGGAAGATAACTTTTGGTTTGTCTTCCCATATTATCATATTCCATAGGAATTACCATATCTTTTCCTGATGCTGATACTTTTACCGCAAGCCCTTGCTTAAGTCTTCCCAAACCGTCAAAATAACGAATGGTTTCTATTTTTTTGCTTTTATCTTCGGTAAGATAAGTTGTAGAAAAAATATAATTTTCCGCGGAACTTGGTATTGTTTGAGCAAAGCAGTCAATCGCTACAAAAACAAAACTTAATATGTATAAAATTTTCTTCATAATTTCTTGGATTTATGGTTTGTAATGGTATTCGTTTTCTGTGAGGGTTCTATATATAAAATTTCCGTTGTTATCTTTTTCTAATCGTTTTACCTCTTTCAAACGATTGAATGCATCGTAAACGTAGACTTCACGCATTCCGGATGGTGGGGTAACGGAGGTTATGCCTATTAATGGATTATAAGTATAGGTGGTAATTTGGTAATTAGAAAAATTGGAATTTTTTCGGAATGTATCCAAAGCATTAATTAAATTATTTTCTGTGGTTTGATCTTTGTCAAGATTTGATTTAGATACAATGTCTGATATATAGTTTTGGACATCGGTGTATTTGGCACCTACTATCCGCGCTATTGGATAGTTGTCATCATATCCCCAAATAGTGGTTACTGAAATCCCATCGGAAAGAATTTCCCGAATATTTCCCTTATCGGTATAAGAAACAATTTTGATAGTTTTATCTGCTGTTTCGTTTGTTTCATTGTATAGTTCAGAGATTCGTGGGACCATGTCGGAACCTTTCGGATAATTATCATATTTTATACCCTTTTTATCTAAAGTTTTACCATTTAATTGGGTTTTTTCAGACTCCAAAGCATATTTTACATTGTAAAGATTTATCAAATTATATTCTGCGCTTCCCGCCGGATAATTGTTGTTTTCAAAGAGATATGTTTTCTCTTTTATTGCCCCGGTATCCGTAGATATTTTCTTTATCCTGTCGGAATAATCATTGATGTATGTATATGTAACTGTTTTAGAGGTATTTCCGGATGGAAAATATGCTGTTTCGGTAGAGCTTATTAAATCATTAAAATAGGTTGTATAATCATTTTTGTATGTTCCATATTTCCATTGAGGATAACCACCGCCGGGTTTTTTAAGGTGTATAATACTGATTATCCGACTCCAAAGTAAATGAAGAAGTATTTCGGTAATTATTAGTTGTTTTTTCCTTTAATATTCCATTTTTATCATAAACACTCTTGCTTAGCAAATTACCATTCCCGTATTGCTCAAAATTCTTATATGCAATTAAAGCAGCACTGTTTTTATTTTTAAATTCTCCATAAATGTAGTCTTCGGGATAAGCAGAAGGAAAATTAGAATAAGAATAGTGTTTATCTTCCAAATTATACCCGTCATTTTTGTTTTTAAAAACATATTCTTCCATAGACCCATCCTCGTATTTTTTTCTCACCGTTCCATATCCTACCGAATTAAATCTACTGTTTTTTGAACTAAAAGAGTTTTTATCGTATAGTGAGAAATAGGCTGAATAATTGTTATCTTCGGTAATCTCTTCGACGGAGGTATCTATACCAAATTTTTCTCTAGGATATCCAAAAAATGGAGGTGATACAAGTAATCCTGAAGATTTATTGGTAACAGGATCATTATATTCATATTTTATTTTTTTCTGTATAATCTCATTATCTTTAAAATAGGTTTCTTTTATTCTTAATCCTGCTCCTTGTATTTCATAATTATTAAAAACCTGAAAACTATTAGGTTCATACACAAAATATTGCTTGCCGCCGATTGGAAATTTGATGGATTCCAACATTCCTGCATATACATAATCGGAAGGAGGTAATACTTTCATTTCATAATAGAGAAAACTCCATCCGTTATTTTGAAATAATTTGATTTTTTGTTTAAAACCTTGGTCATTCAATGGAACAGAAGAAATTGGAATATCGAATGGAAGTAACGACCATTCATTTTGTTCGGGATAAAAATATAACCCGTTTCCATTGTCACCAATTAAACTATCCGTGTGATAACCATAAGAATCATATTGATTAGATGTATAACTGAACAATGGCAAATTGTTATATGAAAATTCATACTTCCCAATACCGCTTTCCCAAAGGGAAGACAATTTAAGTCTGGGTTCGCAAGGGTCAACAGTATTGTTTTCTGTTTCTATGCAATCAAAGTAAGAATAAGCAAACTCATAACTTTTTATCAAATGATCATTATCATCAAACTGTTCAATTTTATCCACAACAAATTGAGTATTGGATGAATTTTGAGGACTTGTTATTATATAGCCAAAACTAATATATCCTCCATCATATTTTATCTTTGAAATATATTTTTTCTCAGAAATTATAGTTTCGATTTCACTGATATAATAAGGGTATCTATCATTAGAATTATTAAGATTATAGATGGTATTATCTCGTTCATAATGTTCGGGTTGTTCAAGTGGTTGCGAACTAAACATTTCCGTGGTATTTTCAGTAATTGATGAAAAATGTTGAGAAACAGGAGAGGTTACATACTCGAATTCTATTTTTCTATTATTTAGCGGATCTGAAATTTTTGTTGCTTTCCAATCCGATACCATATATTCCTCAACTTTATTTCCTACCATCTGATTGTACATTTCATAAGATTCCATTAGAATCGTTTTTACTCCTGCATAAGTATAATCATAAACTAAACCATCACTATTGGTAATAGTAAATTCTTTAAAATCTGTGTTCATTCTGCCAGAAGTTTCATAACTAAAATCATCAAATAATGCCTGAATTTTTATGCCGGTTTTTGTTAGCTCAGTAGGATTGTATGCGTCATTTAGAAAAATAAACTTTTTAGTCTCGCCGTTTATATTTGCGACATATTCGTCCGGATTAGATTCATATGAATAATAGCGTTTTATATCGCTGTTTTCGTATGCTCTTCCAAAATACCCTCCTAACTTCCCATTAACAATATCGGGTATCGGATCAAAATCATTAACCGAATTTATGTTTCTTTCAATCTGTGGTGCTGCTAATAAATACCATCCAAGTCCAACTTCACTCGCTCTTTGGTCAATTTTTATTCCCGAACTGCTATAAATAAGAACTACAGGCAATTTAATACCTCCACTCTGAACTGAAAATAAAGGAATTGTTACTTCATTCACTCCTTTGTAGAGATTTACATTTGCATCTATATTCAGTAAACTATTTGTTTCCGCATAAAATGGCAAGGCAGTTAAATCATTATAGCTTTCCGTCTCCACATTATTTGATGTATCAGAATTATTTGGGTTATTGGCGATATAATCATTAATATTTTTATAATCAGCATTAATCAATTTTTGTTTTAAATTGATAGTATTATTTGTTTGGGCTTTTAAGATTCCTAATTCCACAACAACAAACAACACACTCAACCCCTTTTTCATAGTTTTTTTTATATTTATCTTTCTCATTTTCTTAAATATTTTATTTCTCATTTCTTCACAATTTTAGTACTTTTCATATTCGCCGTTACGATGTAAACACCCTGTGGAAGCGCGCTTGTGTCAATTTTCGTAACTGCATTTTTTGTTTTAACGGCTTGTAGTTTTTTGCCGCTCATATCGTAGATTTCAATGGAAAATTCTTCAACATCTCGCACCTCGAAACTCGTATCTCGCAACTCGACATAACAATAATCCCCCACCGGATTCGGATAGACTGCAAGCGGTTGATTATCAATCATATTCTCCAAATCGCTGTCGCCGAGTTTCAGGATTTTCCAATGTTCCTCGCCCAATTCGTCCGCCGAAGTTCCCGCCAAAAGATAAGTGCCGTCGCCTTGCAATCTCGCGGAAACCAACCGTTCTTCTCGCTTTTTCTCATTGCCCTCAACAAATTTTCGCCACATTTCTTTGCCCTCGGAATCTATGCAAAGCATCCAAAATTTTTCGTCGTCTTTCTTGATTTTTTCCTCCGCTTGTGTATAACCACCTATCAAAATTCCTTTTATATTCGATTCATTAGGCGAATGCGATTCGCCCCTACCGTTTATCACGCTCAAACTCATCGCCACATCTCGCCCGCCGAAATTGTAATTTTTCTGCCAAATCTCGTCGCCGTTTTTATCGAGATAAATCACCCAAACGTCCGTTCCATCCTCGATATTTTGGGTTTTATTTCCGGACGAATTGCTTCGGCTTTCGCCCGAAATGATGTAGCCGTTTTCCGCCAAAGAAATCTTTTTTGGTCTGTCGTCACCGGTGCCGCCAAAGGTTTTTTGCCATTCGATTTCCGCGTTTTTGTCTAATTTTACAATCAAATAATCGCCATTGTCACCCTGAGCGAAGTCGAAGGGTTCGGGGTTCGAGGCTTCTATGAACTGCGTTCGCAAACTTGCGTTTGTGCTCAGCCTGACAATGTTACGGGTTTCGAGTTGCGGGATTCGAGATTCGGGGCTCATAAATTCCAACAGATTCGAGACTTTACCCGAATTTGTATTTTTATCCGAACTCAACCTTGAATTTTGAACATTGAACTTTGAAGCCAAAGAATTTTGAACCTTGAACTTTGAATCTGAAGAATTAACAGAATATACCGCGAGAATCGCCCCGCCGTCCGTTGTCGGCATCATATCGGCGACTTCATCCAAGCCGCTTCCGCCGAGAATCGTGGTCTGAACCAAATTTCCGTTTTGGTCTAATTTGCTCACAAAAACATCCTTCGAGCCGAACAATTCTTTGTTGGAATTAATGTTTCCCGCCACGAAAAACGTTTCGTCCATCGCTTGAACCACCGCCGAAGCCTCGTCGTTGCTTTTCGTTCCCAAAGTTTTCTGCCAAATTTCCGAGCCGTTTTCATCCAACCGTAAAATCCACACATCCGAGCCGCCCAAATTGTTCTCCAATTTATCGCCGGATTTATTGGAAAACGACGTTCCCGCCACCAAAAAACCGCCTTCTTTCGTAGCAGTGGAAGCCGCCAAATAATCATGCCGACTTCCGCCAAAATATTTTTCCCAAACCGGATTTCCGCGCTGGTCAAGTTTCACAATGTGATAATCATAACCCGCATTTTGCTTACTGCCTACTGCTTGTTGCCTGTCGCTTTTAATAGAACTTCCGGAAAGCAAAATTTGTCGGTCGATTGTGGAAGTCATATTCGCTAAAAAATCTTGCGCGGAAGATGGAAGATTACGCTGCCACAAGGTGGTTTGGGCGGAGAGATTTAGGGTATTGATGATAAATACTATAATATAGATTGGTTTCATAAAAAATAAATTTTGCCAAAGATAAAATTATTTTCCAAATGTAGTAATAAAAGATTACAAAAAAATACTTTTAAATATTTCTTTTTGCTTTAATGCAAAATATAGAGGATTACACCATTAAGGATTTAAAAGAAAATATCCCTAAAAAGTTGGGAATGAACATCAAACGATTTCGGAAAGTCAAGAAATTGACACAATCGGAATTGGCTCTAATTATCGGAAAGGACAGACAATATCTTTACAAAATAGAAAAAGGAAAAGTGTCCCCAACTATTACAACCATTGCTTTAATCTGCGTTGCGTTGGAGATTTCGCTTAGCGAACTTCTCAATGATGTGAAGTTATTTTAGCAACATTTTTTCAAATTCGCAGGATATAATTTTTCAAAAACAAAATTCGAAAAAATTGGAAATCGTTTTGAGTAATGATGTAAAAATCGGCAGAACCGGATTGACCACAGCGTTGATAAATTTATTGAAAGAAGAATTGAATTTTGCCAATTCCGAATTTATGATTTAAAAAAAATACTTTCGGAACGGAACGCTATTTCAAGTTTGTTCAGGAAACGGAAAACGCAGTAATTATTCCGAAAGGTTTTATCGGGAAATTATTTTGCTTTAAAACTTCACCTCCGGAACTTCTCTTTCCGCCGCATTTTCCAATTCAAAGAAAGGTGATTTTCGAAAGCCGAACATTCCTGCAATAATGTTGCTTGGGAACGTTTCCACCAAAATATTGTTTTCGCGGACGGTTCCGTTGTAATATCTTCTGGATTTTTCGAGGTCGCTTTCAATCGCCGAAAGTTCAGATTGCAGTTGCAGGAAATTAGTGTTTGCTTTCAAATCGGGATATTGTTCCGCAACGGCGAAAAGGTTCATCATCGCTTGATTCAGATTTTTTTCGGCGGCTTCTTTCGCTTCCACGGAATTGGCGTTTAGTGCTTGATTTCTCGCTTGCGTTACACTATCCAAAGTTTCGCGTTCGTGCGAGGCGTAACCTTTCACGGTTTCCACGAGATTCGGAATGAGGTCGTGGCGTTTTTTCAGCATCACATCAATTCCGCTCCACGCTTCTTCAACCATAGTTCGGAATTTTACCAAACGATTATAAATGGAAATTCCGTAGAAAAACAGCAGTGCGACCGCTGCTAAAATTATCCAAAGAGGTGTTGTCATTTCATTTTGTTTTTAAATGCTACAAAAGTATGAAATTTTTCGGTTCAGGGTAATTCAGAACCGTACAGGGCAGACCAAACTCATTAAAAGTTCAAATATTTTTAATAAATAAATTAAATATGTTTAATAATTGCGAAATATTTAAGTATAATTTTAATGCAAAGAGTTTTTAATCCTGAATCAAGTTCAGGACTGAAAAATATTTTAAACACAAAGGCGTTTTACTTAGCAAATATAAAAACGTATTAAAAGAACGCGAGCCTTTGCTAAATAATATACCTTTGCGTTTTCGAAAAATCCGGAAAAAATAGAAATCTTTGCGTTAAAAAAAGACGACAGATTAACATTTTTTAATGTGTTTAGTTCGGGTAGGGCAAGACGAGATCCGACAAGCCTTTTGTGGATTTTGTCCGCAGCATTTTGACTTTAGATCAACGTGACAGCAGTTGTTATTTTGTCACACAAGTGTTGCGTTTAAACTAATTGAAAGAGAACAAGTTATAATTTTGTTCTTTGGTGTTTTTGTAATATTGTTTTTTAATTAATTGATTTACAGGAGATTTGTCCAGTAATGAT
>JAITMJ010000064.1 GCA_031277475.1 Flavobacteriaceae bacterium | reverse complement strand
GGTCGGCGTTCCTTGAACTATGCCGCAGGAAATGGTTGCAGAAACATCCTCAGCTGAAGCAGCCAATGCTACAGGAGCAGAGCCGTCGCATTGTACGATTTGAGAAACCATCAAATTTGCCAAAGCATAAAATATATTATCAATGGCGGAAATTCTCAAATAGATTGGAGTTCCTGCCGGAATAGAAGAAAAGTCAATCGCTTCCGAGCCGTCGTTTGCTGTAGATGCGGCGAGAACCGTCCAAGTATTTCCGCCGTCCGTGGTGTAATCTACTTTTACATTAGGCACATTAAACGGGGCGGCATTAGTTCCTACAACATCCCAAGTTACCGGATCTGATGTATTGGTGAATACTTCGCCTGTGGTATTAATTTTAAAAGGTCCGGCGTTGTTAACCGTTACTGCTCTCGTAGCAGAAGCCGTTTGCTGTTGATTGGCGTTAGCATTATTGTCTCTAACCGTAACCGTAAAATTCATGGATCTTGCAACGGTAGAAATGGCTTCCCACTCCGGAGTGTTTGTGTTTTTAAGAACACCACTCATTACCGTAGAGAGTTTCGGAAAATATCTTGTTGGGTTTGTGGTTGGCGGTAAAGATCTGAAATTCGGTCCGTTAGTCAGCGTTCCTGCATTTGTTTTTGTTGTAGGCGTGGTAGCGCTGTTGGTTTGTTCCCAAGTATAAGTCATCGTGTCTCCTTCCGGATCGGTAGCTTCTGCTGTTAAAACAAAAGGCGTATTTCTCGGAATGGTAACCGGTGTCATTGCCGTAATTACCGGAGGATTATTAGCGATTGGAGTTTCTATATCGCAAGTTTTTGAACCTAAATTTAAATTATTTTGAATTTGATTAATACTGTTAATCACAAAATACGCATCCGAATGCGGCTGAACGTCTTGGCTGGTAATTCCGGCATATCCCATAATGGTAGAACCCGAACCCGGCTCCACATTTTGTCCGAATCCTTCCAAAGAGTGAGAGAATGTGTGGTTGGCCCCCAATTGGTGCCCCATTTCGTGGGCTACATAATCAATGTCAAAATTATCGCCTTCCGGAGCTCCGCTTCCGGGAGAAGTATAGCCCATACCTTTTCCGGCGAGGCAAACACAACCAATACATCCTGCATTTCCACCGCCGCCTGTTCTGTGGAATATGTGCCCGATGTCATAATTGGCTGCACCAACTACACTATTTAGCGTACTTTGAAGCTGGCTTTGTGTAGTAGCTATATCCGTAGGATTTGTATAGGGATCGGTAGCCGCGTTGGGATAAACCAACTGAGGATATTCCTGCAAAATCAAATGCAAGGCAAGGTCTTTTTCATAAACGCCGTTTACTCTGGTTAAAGTGGCGTTTATTTGTGCTATTGCTCCATCAACTCCCTCATAATATGTGGTATATTCTCCGGTTACAGATTGTGCCAGACGTACGGTTCTGTATTTTTTGTCTGAAGATAAAGTGAAATTTGAGGGATCATTAGTAAAAACTTGTCCGTTTTCCAGCATTTTCTCTATTTGGGAAGTTGATGCAATATCTTCGTTTGTGGAACAAAGCCAAGAACCTTCCGTTTTGTTTGTTTTCGGATGCACGCCGTAAACGGTTCTTTCTTTGTTCATCGGCTCTACAAATTCCATTTCTCCGTTTTTGAAAATCATGGATTGGAAATCAAAAGGTGAAACCGAAAAACGGATAAATTTTTCGGGATCATCAATACCAACGCCGGTATAAGAACCCAAATGGTATTGGTCTGCCAAAGATTTCACGACAACCGGAAAACTGTACACCGCAAATCTTTCAATTTTTCCGCCCATTACCGGAACATTAATGATTACAGGCGTAGCGCTTTTACCCATTTCTTGCGCATTGCTCAATTTATTTCTCATCGCCGAAAGATTCAGCGAGTAATAACTCTCGGCTCGTGCAGCCGGTTTGGTGTTTTCGCCTCGCATCGTAGTCGTATTCCACTGCGCAAACGCGGAAACCGACATTAAAGTGCAAAGCAAAGCTGTAAAAATTTTGTTCATAAACATTTTTTTTTCAAATATATTAATTTTTTCTTTATTGTTTTTCTTTTAATGAGTTGATTAACATACAAAATGCACTAAAAATTTTTAAATATTTATCATAGAAACGATTAAATATATTTGACAAATATGAAATATAGATGAAAAAAAACATCCTGAAATATGTTTGGGATAATTCAGGACGAATTGCGAATTTACTTGTTTTCAAATTGTTATTTATAATGCCGAAAAATCCCGAAATCCGAGGGCGTCCAAAGTGCGGCTTTTTGCCCGGCGGCTTTCAAGCCGGAATTTGCCCAAGTGTTGCAGGTTTCCAGAAAATTGTATCTCCCTTTTGCATCATAGAAAGCATCATCATTTCCGTAAACCGCATCGGTTTTTATCAGTTGGATATTTCCGTTTTCATCTTGGTAAAATTTTTCTCTAATGTATTTCACCAAATCTGAGTATTGTTCTTGTGTGATTGGGATTTTTACGCAATTTTTATTTTCAGTCATTTCGTTATAAAATGTGCAGTGCATTGCAGAATTGCTCAGTCCGAAAGCCGCTTTGAAAGCCGTAGAAAATTTCAATTCCGCCCAAGTCGGCGTGTCGAGATAAAAACCTTTGTCGCCCCAACCGACTGAAAGATATTTGAAATTTGTTTTTTGGGAACGCGTATTTTCAAACAGAATTTCCTTGCTCCAATCTGTTTCTCGGGATTTTATCGGCACCACCAAATCCGTATGAACACCATTGGTCAAAATATAAATATCCACTGTTTTAGGAGCAGAAGTTTCTTTTGCCGGTACTTCGATAAAAGGAATAAAATATCCGAAAAGCAAATATAAAATAATGAGTCCCAATAGAATAACTATTGTTTTCAATAGAGTTTTTAAGATTTTTTTCATTTGAGTTAGAGGTTACGAAGTTTGAGGAATTTTTTTAAGTCTTTAAAATTATTAAATTTTTCAATTATCAAAAATAATTCCGGAATGGAATCCTTAAAAATTTTGTAATAACCAATTTCCATAATTCAAATCATCAGCGATAATTTTTGCGACCTGTAGAGATGGAATCTATCCATTTGCCATTTTTTGTAAAAATGATAGATATCATAAAAAATATTTACATTTGTGTTTATTATTTTTTTTACAGATGAAAAAGTTTCTATTTTTTATAATATTTTCTTTGGGCTTTCTTAACGTTTATGCCCAATTAGACCGCGAACACTGGTTTGCACCGATGGTGGACAGATCGAGGACTCAAACAAATCCGGCATATCAAACGTTGTATATGTCCACAGACCAAACCACGCCGTTTCCGGTTACCATTTACAGCAATAATGTGGTGATTGGAACAGTAACGATTAGTAAAAATAATCCGGGAAAGTTCGATGTTCCCAGGCAATACATCATATCAAACGGAATAAATACAAATACTACACTTAATAATCTCGATGTATTCAAAGTTATAACCAAAGGTTTGTATCTGAACGGAGAGCGACCGTTTTTTGCGAGTTTGAGATTTTCAGTGTATAATCACGGAGAAATCATCACTTCCAAAGGAGGAGCGGGTCTTGGAACCACTTTCAGAGCAGTGCCGGCACCAATAACCGCTTATTCCGGTAATGTCAGTTTTATGACGAGCGTTTTGGCTACGGAAGATAATACACAAGTTACCATAAATGGTTTCAATCCGAGCATTATATTTACAGACGGTGCTGCGCGAACCCAATTTACTTTTACGTTAAACCGTGGGCAGTCTTATATTATCGACGGTATGGATGTTGCCACTCAAAATATGACGGGTTTTATCGGTGCTAAAATAGTTGCCAATAAACCCATTACCATTACCAACGGAAATTTTAACGGACAATACGCAACAACAGCCACGGGTTCTACGGATATTTTGATGGATCAAGGCGTTCCGGTGGAAAAACTGGGACAGGAATTTGTTTTGATGAAAGGAAACGGACCCACCACTTCAAATATGGAAAAGGCACTGATTGTAGCCACTGAAGACAACACGCAAATCTATTTGAACGGTTCAGCAACGGCGGTAACTACACTGAATGCAGGACAATCCTACACTACTCCGAACAATGCCTACATTCAACAAACTCCCACCGCCGCCGGACATTACAATATGCACATCAGAGCCGATAAAAATATTTATGTCTATCAATTATTGGCAGGATTAGCCAGCGGTTCTGTTGAAGCAACCGGAGGCATGAACTATATCCCGCCGCTGAGTTGCTATCTCCCGAAAAAAATTGACGAAATAGGGAAAATTCAGGAAAACTTTATTAGAAGCAACAACAACCCCGGCGGAATTTTGAATGTTCCCACAAAACTGAATATCATTACGGAAAAAGGTGCAACCATTGATGTAAAAAGAGACGGCGTTTCTCTCACGCTGAATGCAAACAACGGACCTTTCAACGTAACCGGAACCAATGACTGGGTTACTTACTCCATTCCCAATATCACGGGAAATGTTGCCGTTTTCTCTTCGCACGCTGTTACCGCCGGAATTTCTGCAGGTAATGATGCTGTGGGTTATGGCGGATATTTTGCGGGATTTTCTTTTACGCCCGCCATTTTGAAAAGTCAGGGAGAATGTATTCAGGACGGCGAAGTGCGGCTGGAAGTCATCGAAGGTTTTAATTCTTATCAATGGGTTATTAAAACCGGTGCTACTTATGTTCCGGCTCCGGGCGTGAACAATCTCTACTATTACATCCCAACTCAAGCGGGAATTTATGCCGTAATCCTACAACAAGGCTCTTGCGATCCGATACAAACCGATGATTTTAAATTCTTTAATTGTACTTCTTATACCAATACCGATTACGATATTTGTTCCGACATTACCATCACGCCTGCTTTCTCGCTGAGTACGCAATCTCTAAATCCGCCGACAGTAGTGATAGACACGCCGCCGACCAAAGGAACAGCCACAGTAAATACCACAACCGGAGTCATCACTTATACCGCAACTCCGAATCAAACAGGTATTGATACTTTCAAATATACTTTTGACGGAATCGGAGCCATTCCCGATCGTGAAACCGCACAAGCGACCATTCATCTCAATCAAATTGAAAAATATGATGTTACGCTGCAAGAATGTACCGATACCACAACCGGAACCTACGATTTAACTTTAGCCGCCGTAACTCCCGATACATCTGTTACCAAAGTTTATTATCAAACATTGCTCGGCGCGCAAAACCAAATTCCGGGAGATGTAATTCCGAATCCTACCAATTATACTTCTGCGGGCGGATTTGTATATGTGCGAATGCAAAACAATTTCGGATGCTTTGCCATTGCACAAATTGAATTGCAATTAAAAACTAATCCGGGAGTACATCCCGAACTTTACACCAAACTTCATTGCGATGAAGATATAGACGGCATTATTGACGGTGTTTACAAGGTAGATTTGAATACGATTACACCGATTGTTGTTCCTTCGATTCTGGATTTCACAAGATATTATACCAATCAAGCATCTGCAATCGCCGGTGGAACGGATAATATCACAGGCATATATTCTTTCAATGCCGGAAGTAACAGTATTTGGGTTCGCGCGGATAATCCTCAATTTTGCAACACCATTAAAGAAATTATTTTAAATATAGGAAATAAGGTTCCTTTAATCGCAGACCCTGCTACCGCAACAGTTTGCGACAGCTATCTCGATAGTACCGAAGACATTGATCTTACAGATTACATAAACGTTCTCTACACCGGAGCAACCACAAATGTCTGGTTTTACAACACTTTGGCTGATGCACAAAACAATACGCCTGCCGGTGGTATTAATACTGCTCAAACCATTACGGGAGACATAACGTTTTATGTAAGGATAATTGCTCCCGGTTTTTGCGATAATATCGGAACTTTAAATCTGCTTTTAAAAGACGAAGGAACGCCCTCCCCTGTTCTCCTCCCTACCTACACGACATGCGAAGACAAGACGATCGTTTTAGATCCGGGTCCGGGTTACGCTTCGTATTTGTGGAACACGGGTGCTGCTACGCAGACGATTAC
>JAITMJ010000153.1 GCA_031277475.1 Flavobacteriaceae bacterium | reverse complement strand
TCGGTTGTATTTTTTTCTTTGGGCAACTTGGGATTATCTTTTTTCAAAAACAAATTTATCTCAATAAGGTCGGCACTGTTTTTATAAGGTGAATTTTCGGAATTTAGTTTAAACAAAGTGATGTCGGACAATTTTGCCTTTTTTAAATTTTTGATTCCTTTAAAACGCTCTTTCCAATAATCTCCTATTCCATAACCTTTTTTGGTGATGAAAGTTTTGTAATTTCCCTGCTTGTCGCGGATTTTTGCCCAAAGCACTTCACTTTTTGTAAGGTAGCCCATCACCGTAATTATTTTGTTTTTGGCGTAAACATTTTGCTCAATCAACCTCGTGAAAAAAGACGGATAATTTCCTTCACGTTCTTTTTCGATATGAAAAAATCCGTATTTTACAAATTGTTTTTTGGTGTCTAATTGATAATGATTTTTCAGGTAAACATAGTTGTCGAAAATGATTTTTTCTCGATCTCTTTTTTCGGGAAAATTGTATGCAATGTTTTTTAAAATATGCTCAAAAACAAAAATATCCTTGATTTTATCGGCATAAAGCGTTTTGTTGGTTTCGTAGTCATTAATAAAATTTTTCAATGCCTGCTCTATTTCGTCATAATTCTCGTCAAACTCGGCAATAGAAAATGGGACGTATTTTTTTAATTCATCATTTGCTTTCCAATTTTGAATGTTTTCGGTGAGGAGCAAAATATGTTTTATCGGAAATTTATAGATGCCGGAAGTAACATCAAAACCGATGACTTTTATCGGATTTTCCTCGTATTTTTGGTTGAGTTCCCGCAATTTTTTCCAATGGTTAAACGTTTCCACACTTGCATCCTGCGGAACGTATGTATAATGTACGGAAACTAATTCTTTCAATAATTCTTCATCGCCGGTTTCCAAATATTGTTGAAAAAAGAAGGCTTGGCTAAAATTGGTTTCGGGAACATAATAATCCAAAGCGTTTTGTTCTTTCAAACTTTTAATGAGTTGAAATTCAGCGTCATAAGTTTTAGCACTTCCATGATACGCTCCAAAACCGATGATGTTAAAATCCGTTTCGGGAAATACAAAATCGGGGTTTTCCATATCAAACCGATTCTGTTCCAAATACTCGATTTTGTTTTGCGAGCAAAGGTTTAAAGAAATTAAAAAAGTTAGAATTGTAAGGGTTTTGTTCATAGTTGTTTGGTTGAATTTTTATTGCTTAAAGCCTATTGCTTACTGCTTACTGCTTTTTAATGATTTATTCTATATTTTCGTCCTTTGTTTTTTCCTTCGATTTGGAGCAATCCGATTTCCACAAATTTGGCAAAATATTTCTTCACGCTAATATCCGATTTGTTGGTTAATAATTGAGCGCGATAGTTCGTGATTTCGCCATTTTTATCGAGATAACCGGCGATTTGCTTTAAAAATTCCAATTCCGATTTTGATAATTTATCGGTAATTATATCGGTAAATATATCGGTAATTTTTATGATTAATCACACACTTAAATATCAAACTTAATTCCCTGTGCCAAAGGAAGTTGCGTAGTGAAATTGATGGTATTGGTTTGTCTTCGCATATAGTATTTCCAAACGTCCGAGCCGGATTCTCTGCCGCCGCCGGTTTCTTTTTCGCCGCCGAAAGCACCGCCGATTTCCGCACCGGAAGTCCCGATATTCACATTGGCAATGCCGCAATCCGAACCGAGATGCGAAAGAAACAATTCTGCCTCGCGCAAATTTTGTGTCATAATTGCGGAACTCAAACCTTGAGGCACATCGTTCTGAATTTCAATGGCTTCCTCCAAAGTTTTATATTTAATTAAATACAAAATCGGGGCAAAAGTTTCGTGCTGAACAATGGCGTAGGAATTTTTCACTTCGGCAATGCAAGGTTTCACATAACAGCCTGATTCATAGCCTTTTCCTTTTAAAACTTCGCCGTCAACCACAAATTTTCCGCCTTCTTTTTTGCATTTTTTAATGGAATTTTCGTATTGTTCCACCGCACTTTTGTCGATCAGCGGACCGACGTGATTTTTTTCATCCAAAGGATTTCCGATTTTCAGTTGTTTATACGCTTTCACCAAACGTTTTTTCACTTCGTCGTAAACCGATTCGTGAACAATCAATCGTCTCGTGCTGGTGCAACGCTGTCCGGCAGTGCCGACCGCTCCGAAAACCGCTCCGATAATACTCATATTCAAATCTGCATTTTCGGTGATGATGATGGCATTGTTTCCGCCCAATTCCAAAATGGATTTTCCGAAACGTTCCGCCACATTTTTCCCGACCATTCGCCCGACTTCCGTAGAACCTGTGAACGAAATCAGTGGAATATTTTTATCGTTTACCAATCGGTTTCCAACTTCTCTGTCGCAAACCATAAGATTCGAAATACCTTCCGGAAGTCTGTTTTCTTTTAAAACTTCGGCGATGATATTTTGACACGCAATCGCACAAAGCGGCACTTTTCCCGATGGTTTCCAAATGGTTACGTTTCCGCAAATCCACGCCAAAGCCGTGTTCCAACTCCAAACCGCCACCGGAAAATTGAACGCCGAAATAATTCCCACAATTCCCAGCGGATGATATTGTTCGTACATTCTGTGCCCCGGTCTTTCGGAGTGCATCGTGAAACCGTGAAGTTGGCGCGAAAGTCCGACAGCAAAATCGCAGATGTCAATCATTTCCTGAACTTCGCCCAAGCCTTCCTGCAAAGATTTTCCCATTTCGTAGGAAACCAATTTTCCCAAATCTTCCTTGTATTCGCGGAATTTGTTTCCGAATTGCCGCACGATTTCGCCGCGTTTCGGAGCCGGTATTTGTCTAAATTCTTTGAAAGCGTGTTTTGCCGTTTCGATGATTTTGTCGTAATCTTTATCGCTTCCCATTTTCACTTTGGCGATGAGTTTTGCGTCTGTCGGCGAAAAAGATTCGATGGATTTTCCCGAAGCGAAACATTTATTTCCTGTGGAAACGCCTTTGTTTTCCGATTGGATTCCGAGTTTTTTTAAAGATTTTTCGATTCCGTGATGATTGTTTTTTTTAGACATAAAAAGCGGTTTAAAAAGAGGCGTAAAGATACGAAATCTTTGTGAGTTTTGGGGTGAAAAATGTTAAAAACGCATTATAAAAAATGCTAATCCGCCGTCTTTTTTTAACGCAGAGATTTCTCTTTTTATCCGGATTTTTCGAAATTTAATTTATTTATTAAGAATATTTGAAATTTTAATGCGTTTAGCATAGTCATTTCTTGATAAACTTCAATGTTTGATTATTGACTTTTAAAATGTAAATTCCTTTTTGCAAATCGGAAACATCCGTAGAATTTCCGCTAAACGTTTTTACAATTTTTCCCGAAATATCATAAATTTCCGCAAGCCTTGAATTTTTGAACCCTGAACCTTGAATTGTAAGAATATCTTTCACCGGATTTGGAACAATCGTGAAATTATTTTCGATGATATTTTCGTTTGTCGCCAAAAAATCTTCGCCCAAACCTGTGGTATAATTGCTCGGATATTCCGTCCATTCGGAAATGGTGAAATTCACATTCGGGTCGATAACATCGGAATTTCTGTAAAGCGATTTGTTGCCGTTGCTGTTGCTTGTATTTTTTATTCCAACGCCGTCAACGGTTGTGTAAGACATTTTGTAATTGTTTGTAGATGGGTCCAAATATTTTGTTCCGTAAGCGAGTTCGATGTAATGGGTTCCGGAAAAAGTCATCGACGGTGCATTGGTGATGAAATCTCCGTTGGAAACATTGAAATTCGGAAAAGCGGATTCTAAATTGATAATCACTTTGCTTTCGCCCGGAAGCAGACTTCCTTCCAACTGATAATTCTCACCAAAATAATAATTGCTTCCCGAAAAAAATTGAATCGAAATAAAATAATTCGTGAGTTTCACTTCGTGTCCTGTTTTATTGGTGATTTCTACGGCTTTATTATTTCCGCTTCCTTCGATGTATTTCGTGATCATTAAATCTTTTGCCAAATTGTCCGAAGCCATCGTGGTTGCGGAAATCGGTGAAGTTTCGGGAGATTCCAAATAGCCTTTATCGTAAGATTTTACGGTGAAATTATACGTTGTGGAAGGCGATAATCGGTCTGCAAAAAATGTATTGGATTTTGTGTAGCCGATGTATTTTGTGTCTTGATAAATTCTATATCCCAAAATATCGGAATCCGGAGACGGCTGCCATTGAAGTTTTACAAAAGATTCTCCGATTTCGGCGGCTGAAAGGGAAGTCGGCGTTTGTGGCGCGGTAGAATCCGGTGTTTCAGACCAAATCATATTTACAAATTCCGGATGATCGATGAACGGATTTCTCACATTTTCAATCGCATAAACCGCATTGTTTCTGTTGATTTCTTTCTGTGAAACAGGGTCTAAAGCGTTCCAATCTTTCAACATCGTGATGTACCAGTCTTCATAACCTCTTTCTTCGTTTCCGTCTAATGGACTTGTGGAAAGCAGATAATTATAATTGTAAAGCGAGCCTTCATATCTCACGACGAAATAAAGCAAATATCTGGCAACATCGCCTTTAAATTCGTCAATCGGTTCGTAAACTCTTGCGGTATATCCGGGTGTGATGGAAAATCCCAATTTGCTGCCGTTGCTTGCAATGCAAGGAGTTGTGTTCGGAGAATTGCAATTATGCGAATTTCCGCCGTCCAAACCTGTGGTTCTTGCATACGGATAATTACTTCTCAGTTGATTGATTCTCGCATCGGTCGGAATTAAATAATGCAAGTCGGAATACATCGGATAAAGTGAGTAAAACGTACTTTGCGGCATTCCGTGTTCTCTGTTCCATCCCAATCCTTCGGCATTTGCGGAGGAAATATTTTGCGTTAAATCATAATTATAAGCATCCGGTCCGGTAGGATTTTCGGAATAAATATCTAAAATGGTTTCGTCATTCTCATAATAATGATCGAGATCCGTATTCGCATACAAACCAACGACATCGCTGTAATGGTGCGAATAAATCTTTTTTGAAATGATTTCGTGAAGTTTGGATTTCAGTTCGTAGCCGGAAAGTCCGGAAGTTCCGTCATAATATCCCGTAGGAATTTGCGCAAATGCCAACGTGGGAAAAAGCAGAAAACAAGTGAAATGTTTTTTCATAATTGAGAATTTAATGCATTGCAAAAATACGGATTAATTGTTAAAAAAGATTAAGGGATTATGAAACTATACGGTTAAATTAGATGTGAGAATCAAGAGCCATCAGTCATAAACAAAATTTTTCGTAAGTTAGTTTTTTCAAATCTCAAAAACTTCATAACGAAATGATAGACAAAATTAACATTCGAATATATGCAGCCGTAGTGAAGGACAGGAAAGTCCTCACGCTTTTTGAAGAATATGCCGGTGATTTGCTAATGAAACTTCCGGGTGGCGGTTTGGAATTCGGCGAAAGCGTTTTGGAATGCCTTCACCGAGAATTTTCCGAAGAACTGAATGTTAAAATTCGTGTTTTGGAACATCTTTACACGCAGGAAAATTTCGTGGCTTCCAGATTTCGGGAAAACGAACAACTTTTAAGCATCTATTATCTGGCGGAAATCATGGACGAAACCGAACTCCTGATTTTAGATCCCTGCATTGAAAAAACCGAATGGATTCCTTTGAAGCAAAACGAGAATCCCTTTCCGTTGCCGGTGGACAAAATAGTTTTCGAGATTTTGAAAAAGAAATTTCTGTGAGGTTCGAGGCTCGGATTGTGGGTCTCGAGATTCCTAAAAAAGTCAATCTTTCAATTTTCAATCACAATTCATAATTTTTTGGCACGTCTTTTGAAACTTTCAAATTGCTTATTGATAAGTTTTAAAAAACCGATAATCGCTTTGTGAAATTTAATTAATTATTAACCCAAAATTTTTTAGTGATGAAATTACTGCAAAACCAAGAATTTCCGCTCGATGAAATTCTTTTCCGAAACAAAAACAAAAATTACGGTGCTTATGTTTTAAGACAAAATTCAGACCGAATTTTAACCAAAGCCGCAATTTTCGGAATGTTGCTGTTCGCGACAATTTCCGTAGCTCCGCTTGTTGTAAATGCTTTTAAAAGTGATAAAATTGTTGATAAAATTCCGATTCCGGCGATTCCGTATGATTTAACACCCATTCCCGAAGAGGTTATTCCTCCTGCACAAAATGTTCAAAATCCGCAGCAAAACGTCAGCACAAGTAATTCCACAGTTCCGACTCCAACTGCAAATACCACTAATGATGTTGATTATCAAGATGTTCCGGAAGATGCGATTCCCGGAACTCAAACTACTATCGGAGATCCGCCAACCGGAAATTTTTTGCCGCCGATTATTCAGCCAAATCCCGGAAACGGAAATCCGGGAACCGGAATTGTTCCGCCGGAAATTCCGGAAGACAATAATCCTGCGATAGAAGTTGATGTGAAAGCCGATTTTAAAGGCGGAATTGATGCTTTCAGAAATAAAGTGCTGCAAAATTTCGATACTTCGGATTTTGACGGCAGCAGCGATAAAATTTCAGCAACCATCACTTTTATCGTGGAAAAAGACGGAAGTATTTCCGAAGTGAAAGCCAATGGAAAAGATGCGGTTTTCAACAAAGAAGCGGAAAGAACCATCCGAAATATAAAAGGAGGTTGGATTCCCGCCAAAATAAAAGGAAAACCGGTGAGAAGTTATTTCAGATTCCCGATTTCAATGGTTTTTCAATAAAAATAAACGCCTCGAAAAAGGAACATTAATTGGTTTTTTGAAAAAAGATTTTCTTTTTTTCATACCTAAAGTTATCCACAAAAATCCGAAATTTGTGGATAATTTTTTATTTAATTTGTTGATTACATTAATCGTCTTTTTTTTACTATTTTTGAAACAATTATTATCAAATCAATATGGATGCCGCGATAGATATCAAAAAAAGAATTATCGAGTTCATCGACCACGCCGATGAACGGATTTTGAATGTTTTTAACGGGATTATTAATGCTGAAATGGAATTGAGCAAACAACACAAGGCGATTTTCTGTGGACTGCAAAGATAAAAAAGTCCAACTAAATTATGATTTACTATTTTTTGAAACAAAAAAAGTATTTTTGTGAGAGTGAGAATAAAGATTTTAAAATCATTAAAATGCAAAAGAATTTTTTCCAAAAACTGCTTTTTACACCCGTAAGAATTTTTTACCAAATACCGGGAATAAAACATATAAGGCAGATAATCAAACAAAACAAAAAGATAATAAATCTGCAAAAAGAGCAAATAAATTCCAATATTTTTATTAACAGTATATCAAATTGCGAATGGATTTCAGATAAAAAATTTTATCCTGGATTTTGGTCGGTAGACTTCACATTATTGCATCACCTGTTTCGAATCTTAAATGAAATAAAACCGCAGAAAATTTTAGAATTCGGTTTGGGACAATCTTCAAAACTAATACATCAATACGCAGATTATCACAAAGATATTTATACCGTTACTTATGAGCATGATGAAAAATGGGTGGATTTTTTTAAGAAAAGTTTTTCACCAAAAATCAAAATAAAATTGTTAGAATTAGAAAACATTAAATACAAAAAATTCAAAACGTTAACTTATAAGAATGTCAAAAAAGAATTTGATAATCAACAATTTAATCTCATATTAATCGACGCCCCTTTTGGTTCTAAGCATTATTCCAGACCCCAAATTTTAGAACTTGTTCCCGATATTTTGGAACAAAGTTTCTGTATAATATTGGATGATTATGATAGAAACGGCGAGAAAGAAACTGCTGAGGAAATGCTGAATATCTTGGATAAAAACAATATAAAATACTTCTCCAATGTTTATCGCGGTGAGAAAGAACATCTTCTGGTTTGCTCCGAAAATTTGAAATTTTTGACTTCCATGTGAATTATGAAAAAATAGTTTTGATAAGACGGCTTTAAGATTATCCACAAAAATCCAAAATTTGTGGATAATTTTTTTATTGTATAAATATTTGATTTACAATATTTTAATTCTAACAAACTTTTTCAACACTCGTCCTCGAATCAAAAAAAATGTATTTTTGTGAACTAAATTAAAAATATGGCTAAAATCATCGGAATTGCCAATCAGAAAGGAGGCGTAGGGAAAACGACAACGGCGGTGAATCTCGCTGCTGCTTTAGGTGTTTTGGAGAAAAAAATTTTATTGATCGATGCAGATCCTCAGGCAAACGCTACTTCCGGATTGGGTGTGGAAGACGTGGAATTTTCTACATACAACTTGCTGGAACACAGTGCCGACGTGAAAAAATGCATCAAAAAAACATCTTGTCCGAATGTGGATATCATTCCGTCTCACATTGATTTGGTGGCGGCGGAAATAGAACTCGTGGATCGCGAAAACCGCGAATATATGCTGAAAAAAGCCTTGAAATCCATAAAAAAAGATTATGATTACATCATTATAGATTGCGCTCCGAGTTTGGGACTCATCACCGTAAACACTTTGACGGCGGCGGATTCTGTGATTATTCCGATTCAATGCGAATATTTTGCGTTGGAAGGTTTAGGAAAACTGTTGAATACCATTAAAAATGTTCAGAAAATCCACAATCCCGATTTGGATATTGAAGGTTTGCTTTTGACGATGTACGACAGCCGGTTGCGGCTCTCCAACCAAGTGGTAGAGGAGGTCAATTCTCATTTTCCGGAGATGGTTTTTGAAACGATTGTTGCCAGAAATGTGCGGCTGAGCGAAGCACCGAGTTTCGGGGAAAGTATTCTGAATTATGATGCCGAAAGCAAAGGTGCCGTTCAATATATTCAGTTGGCGGAAGAAGTTTTGCTTAAAAATGAAAACGTGGCGGTTTGAAAATGCTTTTGGCTTATTGCTTTTAGTTTTTAAATTTGATTATGGATTTTTTAAAATATAAAAATTTCATCGGTAGCATAGAATACAGCGAGCCGGACAATATTCTTTACGGAAAAGTATTGGGACTTCACCGAATTTTGATTTCCTACGAAGGACAAACTGTGGATGAATTAAGACAAGATTTTATAGACGGAATCGAACACTATTTATCCGTTTGCGAAGAAGAAGGCATAAAACCTCAAAAATCTTACACCGGAGCGTTTAATGTTCGCATTCCTTCCGATATGCACGGACGAGCAGTATTGAAAGCACAAGAATTGGGAATAAATCTCAATGCCTTTGTGAAATCCGCAATAGAAGAAAAATTAAATCTTGAAAATGCGTGAAATTTAACCCCTAAATTTTATTTAAGGATTGTAAAAGTTTGAACAAAAAACAAAGAAAATTTAAGAAAATGAAAATCTATACATTAGCCGAAATGGAAGACAAATATATTGGCAAAATCGGGACACCAAACAGAGATGAATACGAATACGAACTACGAATGGAACTGCTTGGAAGAATGATTAAAACTACAAGAAAAGAACAAAAATTACAACTCGCATAATGTTAATAACCTTAAACTTTAAACTTCAAAACTTTGAATAAAAAAATATGAAAGATAAAAAACGAGCAATGGGACGCGGTTTGGGTGCTATTTTGAGCGCAGAATCCAAAGCCACCGTTCATTCCGCAACCGATGAAGGCGCCGAAAAATTTGTAGGAAATATCGTGGAAATTTCCCTTGAAGATATTTATCCGAACGCCGCACAACCGAGAACTTATTTTGATGAAAAAGCACTAAACGATTTGGCGACTTCCATTAAAAATCTCGGTGTCATTCAGCCGATTACTTTGAGAAAAGACGGCGAAAAATTTGAAATCATTTCCGGCGAAAGAAGATTTCGAGCCTCTAAAATTGCAGGTTTGGAAAGCATTCCCGCATACATTCGTTTGGTGAACGACCAAGAAATTCTGGAAATGGCGTTGGTGGAAAACATTCAGCGCGAAGACCTCGACCCGATTGAAATCGCATTGACGTATCAAAGATTGTTGGATGAAATCGGGATGACGCAAGAAAACCTGAGCCAAAGAGTCGGGAAAGAACGCAGCACAATTACCAATTCCATACGTTTGCTAAGGCTGAAACCGGACGTTCAAAATTCCATCCGAAGCGGCGAAATTTCCGCCGGACACGGGCGTGCAATCATCGGTTTGGAAGATTCCGAACATCAGGATTTGCTGTTTAAAAAAATCTTGAAAGAAAGTTTAAACGTACGCCAAGCAGAAAAAATTGCAAACGACCTGAAAAATCCAAAATCCGATAGAAAATCCGAAAAAAACCAACTTTCCAATTTTCAGAAAAAAGTCCAAAAAACGCTTGCAGACAGATTAGACGTGAACGTGGAAATAAAAACCACGAACGGAAAAAAAGGAAAAATCATCCTCGATTTTAAAAACGAAGAAGAATTGGAACAGATTCTCGGGCGGATAAAGTAGTTGTGAAATATTCAAAATACCCTTAAAGAAAAAAAGTGGCCGTCTCGAAAGCACGCAGATGACACAGATTTTGCAGATTTACGCGGATAAAAATATCGTTTTTATAAGATCTGATATCCAGGTAAATCTATGTTCATCCATATAATCAGCGTTATCTGCGTGCCAAATTACTTTTGAGACAGTCTCGGTTTAATAGTAATATCAATTAAAAATTACTGCTTAATCATTTTAACGCTTTGCGTTTCACTGTTTGTCATTTTCAGATTGACAATGTATGCTCCCGGTACAAGGTTGGAAAGGTTCAATTCGCTTGACGGAGCAAAAGTTTTAAGGGTTCTTCCCGTCATATCTACAATAGTGATTGACGCCACGTCTTTAACATCGGAAATTTTCAGAATACCGGTTGTCGGATTCGGGTAAACGGAAATTCTGTTTTTGTTTACTTCACTGGTAGCCATTAATACTGTAAATTCATAAGCACCCATATCCGGAGTGATTGCATTTCTTGTCGCGCCCGCATAATCGGTAGTATATCCGTTGATTGCCGCTCCTTTATTATCCAATGGCTGATTTTGTGCATTGGTTTCGTCCGGTTTCAGGAAGTCCGGATTTGTGCCGTCTGTGGATAAAAATGCGGCGTTGATGTTTTGTGCAGCTGTTTCTCTTGGTGCTACGGCGGTTTGGAAATCGGCAAAATTGTATGCAGTGGTTCCGTCATAATAAATATTGCTGTTGGCTGCGTTTCCTACATAAAAATCATTGTTATTGGAAGTATTAGCATAATTGTTCATATCGCTTGCGCTTCTCCGGAATGCGGTTGTGCGTCCGGTTCCTTTGGGTGTGGATAGATTTACGACAATGTTGTTTCTCAAATCCAAAGTTGCCGTAGTAGCGGTTGCATCGGAAATGTGATAGATTCCGGTTGTGCCAAAGTCAGTACCGAAGGACGTTGCGTTTAGATAAATACTATTATAATATAAATTCAAATTGGAAGTTGTACCCGTTGCCGCAAGATAAATCCCGGAAATACTCGGCGCGGCTATATCGGAAAGCGGTGCTCTCAAATCGCCGATCAAGTTATTAACAATATTTGTTGTTGCGGAAGCGGCAGATCCTGCTATATAAATTCCGTGAGTTTCACTGTTAGAATCATTAGACTGTAAATTATAAATTTTATTGCGGACAATATCGGATGTGGTTCCTGTCGGTTCCATATATACGCCGTACACACCGGCATCTACCCCGACTGCCCCGGTTGCGTTGCCGATTTGGTTGCTGCTAATGTCTATTGAGCCGGACGCAGCGGAATAAATTCCATAAAAACTTCCAACGGCACTACCGGTTATGATGTTGTTTTGGGCGGTGAAATCATTACCCGAAGTTTTTATACCGGTAACTTCCGGAAAACCGTTTCCGCCATAAACTTCGGATACTAAAACAGATATGTCGTTATTGTTTGCGGTAAGGTTTGTTCCTGCCGAATCGCTGTATATGCCGTGATATAATGCGCCGGTATTGCCAAACACTTGTCCGGTTGCATCAATGGTATTGTTGTTTGCAGTAAATGTGGAATTAATGCCGGACACATATATTCCCACAGTTCCCAAGCCGCCGGAAACAAAATCTATGGTATTGTTGGATACATTCAAATTGTTTTGATTTGCGGCATATACGGCGTAATTCGTAAGATAGGCTGCATCATTTATCATTCCTCCGCAATCTATAAATGTATTTCCCATACCCGGAGCATTTCCTCCGACATCGTTGTTTTGATCATACAGATTATAAGGAGCAGCATCAGCATATCCCATAAAATATACACCGCCGTACAATTGAGTATTTACGATGGTATTGCCGTAAATCTTGTTGTTGCTGTGCATGCCGTCTATTGAAGTGGGATTGATTGGTGTGAAAAAGCCGTTGGTGTGTGCGAAATATACACCGACTGCCTGATTGTTAAGAACTTTTGTGAACGTTATGGTGCAATTCTGAATCATATTGTAGTTGCATCCGTCCGTAGAACTGAGGTTGTAAAACGCAAAACCTTTCTCTATGAGAGCGGCAGCCGTAGTATTGGCAGGGCTTTCTTGCAGGTCGATGCCGTCTATCGTCATATAATCCACTCCAAAAAACTTAAAGAAACTTTCTACTGACGGATTTGTTCCGGTATAAGCCGTGAATAGCGGATTGGCTCCGGTTCCGCTTTTTTGTATAATCAGCGGATTGGCGGCAGAAAGTGTGGCATTCAATGCGACGGTTCCAAGTGAAAAACCGCCGGCGGGAGGCGTTTCCGTATATCCTGCGGGAATATTAATCGTAACTCCGCCGGTGCCTACACCATTGGTGTTGAGGTCTGCAAAAGCATCATTCAAAGTAGGATAATCGGTTCCAATGATCTTGGTTCCGGTAATTTGGGCATTTGCACCTAAACTCAGTGCTAAAAAGCACGGGAATAAAATTTTCTTCATTATCATAAATTTTGTAATTAGACCCGCGAATGTATATAATTTTATTGGAGTATAAAAATTTTTCTTTCTTTTTAAAATGACAATATTCTTGTTTGTTCGAGCTAAATGAAGTAAAATTTTCCAAGTGCAAAAGACGGATAATTATGAATATCCGGTAGTTTTCGTAAAGCCAAATTCTGAAGATTGCAGAACTTAATAATAATGATTGATTGCAGAGATGAGGAGGTGAGTTTTAATCAAGATTCCAACAGACTATAAAAAGACGGCGAGCATTTTAAAAAAGACGGCGGGCATTTAAAAAAAGTTGGCGAGCATTTAAAAAAGAGACGGCGAGGAGTTTCATAAACGCCGGCGACCGGTTTCTAAAACAGAAGTTTAATACTAAATTTTTAACAATCATTCCCGCGTAAAAATTAAATACCCCCGCATCAAGTAGAGGCGAGGGTAGTTTAGTTAGACACTATTTTTAATTACTTTCCCAATGGGCTTCTGTTGCGTTTGGTTCCCGAGCTTTGCCGCCGTCTTTTTCCGAAATCGGCTGTTGCTCTTGATTGATGTGATAAACATAAGCCGCTATTTTTTCGGCATCTTTCGCTGAAATGGTTTTATTTTTAATAAAGGCTACCATCGTCGGGTCATTCGGAGAACCGTTTTCAAGCATCCAAAAAATATTTCTGAATAATGTTTTTTCTTTTTGGTTTATCCAATAATTATCCGTCAAATTCGGACCGATTGAACCTCTTCCGTCTTCGAGGTGGCAACTTGTACAATTGGTTTTAAAAAGTTCTTTGCCTTCATCTATATTATCCGCAGAATATTTCGCCGTTTCCACAGTTACGGGCGGTTGATTTTTTTCAAATTCCGCAATTTCCGCCATTTGAAGTTTATAGTCTGCTTCATATTCTTTTATGGGATCTGCAAAATCAGTGAATGAATACGATATCAGATAAACCACACAATAAACGATGGTAAGCCAAAATAGTCCCATCCACCATTTCGGAAGTTGGTTATCTAATTCCATAATTCCGTCATAACCATGGTCGAGAAGAATATCTTTTTCTTCAACATCAGATTGTTTTTTAAAAGCACTTTCATATAAAGATTTGAAATACGGTTTGTTTTTCGCTTCGAGGTAAGCCGCTTTTTCGGTTTCCGAAAGATTTTTGAATTTTTCATTTTCAATCAAATCACCGATAGCGTTGTGTATGTACACAAGCACGACAGCAATTACCGCTGTTCCCCAAAAATATGGAGATTGCAGAAATGATGTGTTTTGTGCGAACATGTAATAAATAATAAACAACAATCCTAAAATAAGCAGGATGTTTAAATATACGGGCGTTCTTGGTTTCATAACAGTTGATTTTTTTTATTTAATATTTAAATTTCAATATCATCATTATTTAAAGGAGCAGCGGCTTCTTCGTCATAATGTTTTTTTGATCTGGTAAAAACATAGACAGCGAGACCTGTGAAAAGCACAATGAATATCAGCAATGCAATGCTTTGATACATTCCTGCATTTTCACTGTTTGATAAAATATCTTTAAAACTTTGAGGTATCATATCTGCTCCTTTAATTTAGAATTTATTCTACACTTGCAGTTTTTGTTTCTGCGGTTTTAATATCAGTTCCAAGCCTTTGCAAATAGGCAATCAGAGCGATGACTTCTTTTTTCTCCAATTCGCCCGGTCTGTCTTTGTAGGCATCACCGAATTCCTTCACCGATAAAATATCATCTGCTATTTTCTTCGCTTGTTCATTTACCGAAGTTTCCCAATTTTTGATCTCTTCCGGTGCATAAGGAACGTTGAGATAGTTTGCCATCAAGTTCATTTTTTGTTTTGTAAGAGATTTGTCCAAATCATTGGCGATTAACCACGGATAACGCGGCATAATGGAACCTTTCGCAAAACTTCTCGGATTGTCAAAATGTTTGAGATGCCAAGAATTTGCTCTTTTGCCTCCTTCTCTCTGCAAATCCGGACCGGTTCTTCTGGAGCCCCAAAGGAACGGATGGTCATAAACAAATTCTCCGGCTTTGGAATATTCTCCGTTGGCACCGTCAAATCTTACGATTTCATCGCGGAAAGGTCGAACCATTTGAGAGTGGCAAGCGTTGCATCCTTCGCGAATGTATAAATCTCTGCCTTCCAATTCTAACGGTGTGTATGGTTTCACGACTGCAAGTGTCGGCACATTTTTACTCACAAACAACGTAGGAATCACTTCAATAAATGAACCGACTGCCAATGCTATAAACGAAAGAATGGAGAATATCAGCGGCACCCTTTCCAACCAAGAGTGTGTTTTTTCGCCTTCTCTTTTTGCAGTTTCAATTTTTGCCAATGCAGGTGCTTCTGCCGGAACTTCTTTCTGGAATGAGCCGCTTCTCACAGTTGCGATAACATTCACCACCATAAAAATAGCTCCGGTAATATAAAGAAGACCTCCAAAAAATCTCAACCAATACATAGGAAGAATCGCAGTTACAGTATCTATCCAAATAGGATGAACCAAAGATCCGTCCGGATTAAAATCTTTCCACATTAAATTTTGTTCAAATCCTGAAAAATACAAAGGAATGGCGTAGAAAATAATGCCCAGAGTTCCCAGCCAGAAATGCCAATTGGCTAATTTCACCGACCATAATTTGGTTCTCCACATAATTGGCAGCAGATAATAAATCATCCCAAATGCGATGAAACCGTTCCAACCGAGCGCGCCAATATGAACGTGCCCAATCACCCAATCGGAATAGTGCCCGATTTTATTTAAAGTTTTAGTTGATAAAAGTGGACCTTCAAAAGTTGCCATTCCGTAGCAAGTAACGGCTACTACAAAGAATTTCAATACCGGATTTTCTCTCACTTTATCCCAAGCACCTCTTAAAGTTAAAAGTCCGTTCAGCATTCCACCCCAAGACGGAGCGATGAGCATGATTGAGAAACCTGTCCCCAAAGCCTGCGCCCAAGCCGGAAGTGCGGTGTATTGCAAGTGGTGCGGACCCGCCCAAATGTAAACGAAAATTAAAGACCAAAAGTGGATGATGGAAAGTTTGTATGAAAACACAGGTCTGTCTGCCGCTTTCGGTAAGAAATAATACATCAAACCGAGAACCGGAGTTGTGAGGAAAAACGCAACGGCGTTGTGTCCGTACCACCATTGAACCAAAGCGTCTTTCACACCGGCGTAAGCGGAATAGGATTTTGTGAACGTCAATGGAATTTCAAGGTTGTTGAAAATGTGCAGCATCGTAATCGCAACCCAAGTCGCAATGTAAAACCAAATGGCAACATACATGTGCCGAACTCTTCTTTTGGCAATGGTTCCGAACATATTAATCCCGAAAAGCACCCAAATCAGAGCAATTAAAATATCAATCGGCCATTCATGTTCCGAATATTCTTTGGAAGTATTGATTCCCATAAGAAATGTAACTACAACTGATACAATCATCAATTGCCAGCCCCAGAAATGAATCCAGGAAAGCGTGTCACTGAACATTCTCGTTTTGAGAAGCCTTTGCAAAGAATAATAAACCCCCGCAAAAATGCAGTTTCCTACAAATGCGAAAATCACGGCGGAAGTATGAAGCATTCTGATTCTCCCAAACCCAAATGCACCTTGCGTACTGATGAGTCCCTGAATGTTTCCGCTTCTCAAACTCGCGATAGTCTCATCATCCGTTCCGAAAAAATATTCGGGAAGTTCCGGATAAAACAACATCAACGCAGCAATCAATCCGATTAAAAATCCTACCACTCCGAAAATCACGGTAGCATAGAGAAATGCGCGGACAATGCTGTTGTCATAACTAAATTTTTGTGTCTCCATATAGCTTAATTAACTTTTTTTAAATTAAATTTTTTTGTCAATACCTTTATTTAAAGTGATTTCCTGTTCGTTGTAATTTTTGGCTTCATCATCAAATAAAATTCTCACTGCCGGCGATTCATCATCTTCAAACTGCCCTCTTTTTGCATTTACGATGAAGATAATCAGAAAAACGGCGCCTAAAGAAACGCTGCACATAATCATCAAATACAATATATCCATCGCGAAAGCAAATTTATAATTTTTAAGATTTACAAATTTAAAAAAATTTAATGATTATAATCATAATGTGTTAAAATTTGTTAATTTATTTTTTTTCTAAATAGAGATTCAAGACAATGTTATCTTCGATTTTTCTGTGTTTAACTTGCAAAAATTATCTTTCGAAAAAAATATTTTCCCGTAAAAATACTATCTTTACCGCCGAAAAAACAAGAGTAATTTCTCTGAAATTAAACAATGACTGAAGAACAAAACGAAAGTGAAAGTTTAAAAAAAATTTCCGGTCTGTACAAAGATTGGTTTTTGGATTATGCTTCTTATGTGATTTTAGACCGAGCAATTCCGTCTGTTTATGATGGTTTCAAACCGGTTCAGCGCAGAATTATGCACTCGATGCGCGAACTCGAAGACGGCAGATACAATAAAGTGGCGAATGTGGTCGGAAATACGATGAAATATCATCCGCACGGCGATGCTTCCATCACCGATGCGATGGTGCAAATCGGACAAAAAGAACTTCTGATTGATACGCAAGGAAATTGGGGAAATATCTACACCGGAGATTCCGCCGCCGCCGCAAGATACATCGAAGCACGCCTCACACCTTTCGCCTTGGAAGTGGTTTTCAATCCGAAAACTACGGAATGGTCAAAATCTTATGACGGACGAAACAACGAACCCATTGACCTTCCCGTGAAATTTCCGCTGCTCCTCGCGCAAGGCGTTGAAGGAATCGGGGTCGGGCTTTCCACAAAAATTCTGCCACACAATTTTAATGAATTAATCAATGCGTCCATCGCTTATCTGAAAGATAAAAAATTTGAACTTTTTCCGGATTTTCAAACCGCCGGTTTTTTAGACGTTTCCGAATACAACGACGGACAACGCGGCGGAAGAGTGCGAGCCAGAGCCAAAATTCTGCAAATCGACAGACATACTTTGACGATCACCGAATTGCCGTTTTCCAAAACCACCGGAGATTTGATAGATTCCATCATTAAAGCCAACGAAAGAGGAAAAATTAAAATTAAAAAAATCGAGGACAATACTTCGGATCAGGTGGAAATCATCGTTCATCTGCACGGAGACGTTTCGCCGGACAAAACTATTGATGCGCTTTATGCTTTCACCGATTGTCAAGTCGCCATTTCGCCGAATGCTTGCGTAATTGTGGGCGATAAACCGATGTTTCTCTCCGTTTCGGAAATCCTGAAAATGAACACCGAACACACGGTTTCATTATTAAAAAAAGAATTGGAAATCGAACTCCACGAATTGCAGGAAAGTTGGCATTTCGCATCATTGGAAAGGATTTTTATCGAAAACAGAATTTATCACGACATCGAAGAAGTGAAAACTTGGGAAGACGTGATTGCTACTATTGACGCAGGTTTAAAACCACATACCAAACATTTGCTTCGCGAAGTTACGCAAGAAGACATCGAAAAATTGACGGAAATCCGAATCAAGAGAATTACGCGTTTCGATTTGGATAAATTTAAAGAAAACATCGCATCGCTGGAAGAAAAAATCAAGCAGACGAAACACCATTTGGCGAATTTAATTCCTTACGCGATTGATTACTATTTAAACATTCAAAAAAAATACGGAAAAGACAAGGAACGCCGAACCGAACTCAGAATTTTTGATACCATTGATGCCGCAAAAGTAGCCGTCGCCAACGAGAAATTTTATGTGAATCGCGAGGAAGGTTTCATCGGAACTTCGCTAAAAAAAGACGAATATATTTTCGATTGCTCGGATATAGACGACATCATCACCTTCCAAAAAGACGGAACGATGAAAGTGGTGAAAGTGGATGCCAAAACCTTTATCGGGAAAGATATTTTGCACGTTGCCGTTTGGAAAAAAAATGATAAAAGAACGGTTTACAATATGATTTATCGCGAAGGAAAAGACGGTGCGTGCTATATGAAACGCTTTTCGGTAACGGGAATCACGAGAAATACCGACTACAAATTGGCTTCGGATAAAAAAGGCTCGGAAATGCTTTATTTTTCCGCAAATCCGAACGGAGAAGCCGAAACGGTGAGCGTTCTTTTGAAACCCAATCCGCGCGTGAGAAAAAATAAAATCGAAGTCGATTTTTCTGAACTTGCCATAAAAGGCAGGGATTCCAAAGGAAATTTGGTTACGAAATATCCGGTGAAAAAAATAGATTTGAAGGAAGAAGGCATTTCTACATTGGCGCCGAGAAAAATTTGGTTTGATGATTTGATTCGCCGCCTGAACGCAGACGGACGCGGAACTTTGCTCGGAGATTTCAAAGGCGATGATAAAATATTGACTATCAATTCAAACGGCGAAGCGAAACTCATCAATTTCGATCTCGGAAATCGTTTTGACGACGAATACCTCATCCTCGAAAAATGGAAACCCGAACAGCCGATTACCTGCATTTATTTTGACGGCGAAAAAGGCATTTATTTCATCAAGAGATTTTTGCCGGAAAATACCTTGAATCCACAAAATTTTATGCCGAGCGAACATCCGAAATCTTTCATCGAAAATGTGATTACGGCAAATCGCGCGACCGCAGAAATCGTTTTTGCGAAAGATAAAAACGGCAAAGAAAGAGAGCCGGAAACGATAAATATCGACGAATTTATCGCCATAAAAGGAATTAAAGCCATTGGAAATCAACTCACTAAACACAAAATAAAATCCATCAACATTTCCGTTCCCGAACCGGAAGAAGAACCTGAAGAAGAAATCGTTTTGGAAATCACAAACGAAACCGAAATGCTTTTCGATGAAAATTTTAACGACGAAGAAGGACAAATCGGGAGTTTGTTTGATGAGTGATGGGAGTTACGAGATACGAGTTTCGTGGTTCGGGTTTGCGGTCGCCGTACTATCGGATTGAGCGAGGTTTTCGCCCGTAGGGCGACACAAATCTGCGGGGAAAATCTGCGGGAAACAATAAAAAAATGACAAAACGACCAAACATACTTGTGGTTTGCGGACGAAATAAAAAACGCAGCAGAACCGCAGAATATATTTTCAAAAACGACAATCGGTTTAATATCCGTTCTGTCGGTTTGAGCCCCAAAAGCAACAGAAAAATTTCGGAAAACGACTTGAATTGGAGTGATTTGGTTTTTGTAATGGAATCGGAGCAACGAGCAAAAATCCGAAAATTGTATCGTCATTTGCAACTTCCCGACATTGAAGTTCTGAATATTCTTGATGAATACGAATTTATGAACGAAGAACTTGTGGAAATACTCACAGAAAAAATTAACAACATTTTGAAAATGGTTTATAAAATTTAACTTCCGAACCCCACTTTTTTCTACTCGACCATAAAATTATCGCCACTTTTTTCTGTTTGAATAGAAAAAAGTTGTATTTTTGTCATTATGATTGAACGTTTCATTGAAAAACAAATACAGGAACTTTTGCCCACCGGAAAGGCTATCGTTCTAATCGGGGCAAGACAAACCGGAAAAACTACGGTTCTGAAAAAACTGTTTCCAAATGCGGTTTGGCTCAATGGAGACGATGCGGACACACGCCAAAAATTAACGGATTCCAACGCCGATAAATTAAAATCAATATTGGGAAACAATTCCACATTAATTATTGATGAAGCACAACGTATTGAAAATATTGGGCTTACGGCAAAAATCATCATTGATCAATTGGAAAATATCCAACTGATTTTATCGGGTTCTTTCTCTTTTGAACTCGCAAATAAAATAAACGAACCCTTGACCGGCAGAAAATGGGAATTGCAACTTTTTCCGTTGAGTTATTCCGAAATGTGCCGACATTCCGGCGATTTTACCGAAAACAGATTGTTGGAAACCAGATTGTTATATGGTTATTATCCCGAAGTTGTAAAAAACGAAGGCAATCAAACCGCAATATTGAAAGAATTGTCGTCTTCATATTTATACAAAGATATTCTCACTTGGGAAAACATTCAAAAACCCGATAAATTGGAGCGTTTGGTGCAAGCCATCGCTTTGAAAATCGGAAATTTGGTGTCGTACAACGAGTTGGCGCAAATGTCCGGTTTGAACGTGGCAACGGTGGAACGCTACATCAATCTGTTGGAAAAAGCGTTTATTGTTTACAGACTCGGCAGTTTCAGCAGAAATCTCAGAAATGAATTGAACAAAAGTCGAAAAATTTATTTTTACGATACCGGTTTGCGAAATGCGGTTATCAATCAATTTCAGGCGATTGGTTTGCGCAATGATATTGGCGGTTTGTGGGAAAATTTTCTCTTGGCGGAAAGAACAAAATATCTCGCAGAAAAGAAAATGTTTTGTAATCGCTATTTTTGGCGAACCAAAGACGGTGCGGAAATAGATTATATCGAAGAACTCAACGGCGAAATATACGCTTATGAATTTAAGTGGAATCCGAATGCGAAATCATCTTTTTCATCGTCTTTTATAAAAGAATATCAGCCTGTTAGCACAAAAATTATCCATCGTGAAAATTATATGGATTGGTTAAAAGAAAGATAAATCGGGAGTTTGTTTGATGAGTGATGTTCCGGGTTTTGTACGGTCGCGGCGTGCCGCGACCGTACGTTGTCAGGTTGAGCGAAGTTTTCGCCCGTAGGGCGATACAAATCTGCGGGAAATCTGTTACGAGTTTCGGGTTTCGAGATTTAATATTATGCCAAAGGCCATTCGCCATTCGATTCGCCAAAAGCAATCCGCCTACTCAAACTCATTCAGTCTGTACAAAATTTCCTTCATTTTTGAGCCGTTGATTTCCACGGGTTTGTAGGCTACGTTGAATTTGTCGGTGGCAACGTCCATATCGGATTTCAGTTTGGTGTATTCGGACGGAAGTTGGCTCCGGCATTGGGTTGCGTTCTTGTAACTGTTGAGAATTATTTTAGAACCTGTTTGAGTTAATATTTCCGGACAAATCTTCTAATAGACAAATCTTCTAATATCGGTTAAAGTGATAAACGCATTTGCATTCTCTGTTTTCCTTTCATAATCTTTGGAGCATCTTCTATATATCAAATGTCCACGAGATGGTTCTACAATCCAACATTTTTTTCTTTTGCGAGCGATGGGAATATTCAGGATTTCAACACTAATATTGTATTGCTGCTCCATTTTTTCATTTCGGAAAGCGTCACCGAAAGTTCCTCCAAAAGTTCCATCATAATTTATTGGCTGAAAC
>JAITMJ010000128.1 GCA_031277475.1 Flavobacteriaceae bacterium | reverse complement strand
ACTGGAGTTCAGACGTGTGCTCTTCCGATCTTGAAACCTCTCAAAAAAATAATGAACCCCAACTTCTTCATTCTCACAAACGATGCAAAGCCAACCGAGCCACGCACCTATCGCAACTATTACAAAAAAATGATGCAAAGCCTGAACATTCCCGAACTGAAATTTCACGGCTTACGCCATAGCTTCGCCACTCGCTGTATCGAAAGCAACTGCGACTACAAAACCGTCAGCGTCATTCTCGGACATTCCAATATCAGCACCACATTGAATTTATATGTTCACCCGAATTTGGAACAAAAGAAAAAATGTATCGATCAAATGGCGAAAATGTTGAGGTGAAAAGAATATTTTTCAAGTTGAATAGATTCGGTATCATAAATCATCTGGTTTTACGCCATAATACACACATTATCAATGATTAATAGATTTATATCAATCGATTTGCGACATTGCCTCAATATTTTTTAGTGATGACACAAACATTAAAGTTGTAGATTTTTTTCAAGGACTCATTTAAAAACAAAATATGTCTTACCCATATTTTCTCACTTTAAATGATAAATTTAACATTTTTTTTGGTAGTTAAAAGAATTGCTTTTATATTTGTTCTTCAAGATTTATAAACGAGATACAATGAGTGATTACAAGGAACACCGTGAAAATGAAATTTTCACGAAAGTGTTAAAAGCAGGAAGAAGAACATATTTTTTTGATGTTCGCGAAACGAAAGCGGGAGATTATTATCTTACGATTACCGAAAGCAAAAAGAATTTCGGCGAGAATGGAGAAGCATCTTTTGAAAAACATAAAATCTATCTGTATAAAGAAGATTTCAGAGGTTTTTCAGAAATGTTTAATGAGTCTGTAGATTTTATTTTTAATGAAAAAGGAGAAGACGTCATCTCTGAAAAACACGATAAAGATTATAAAAACAGATCTTTTACAATGGAAAATGACGATGAAAATTAGATTTCAAAAAATTTAATCGGAATAAAATGCAAAATCTTTCAGCGTTTCAAACCGCCGAAAGATTTTTTTTAGTCTAAATAATAAACTTATCGCTGATGGATTGGTGTTTATGAACGCTTTTCATCACATCGGCGAATAATGATGCACAGGAAAGCACTTTAATTTTTGAAGAAAGTTCTATTTTTATGGGAATGGTGTCGGTAACAATCACTTCCGTAATTTTGGAATTTTCGATATTTTCGTAGGCTTTCCCCGATAAAACACCGTGAGTTGCCATTGCTCTCACGGATTTTGCACCGCTTGACATCAAAATATCTGCAGCTTTGCACAAGGTTCCGGCGGTGTCAATCATATCATCAATAAGAATCACGTTTCTATTCCGAACATCGCCAATCAAAAACATTTCTTCCACAATATTGGCTTTTTTTCTTTCTTTATAAGCGATGACCACTTCTGCTCCGAGATGAATGGCATAGTTTTTTGCCCTTTTTGCACCACCCATATCCGGCGACGCGATGGTGAGATTTTTGAGTTTTAAAGATTTGATATAATCAATAAAAATGGTGGACGCATACAAATGATCTACCGGAATTTCAAAAAAACCTTGAATCTGGTCGGCGTGTAAATCCATCGTCATCACTCTTGTAGCACCGGCGGCGGTTAAAAGATTGGCAACTAATTTTGCACCAATCGGTGCTCGCGGTTTGTCTTTTCTGTCTTGCCGTGCAAGCCCGAAATACGGAATGACAACGGTAATGCTTTTTGCAGAAGCCCTTTTTGCGGCATCCATCATTAATAAAAGTTCCAAAAGATTATCTGCCGGCGGAAATGTGGAGCCAATTAAAAAAACTCTGCCGCCTCTCACGGATTCATCTAATGCCGGTTCAAATTCACCGTCGCTAAATTCTTGAAAATTGATTTTTCCCAGATTCTGTCCGTAAAATTTTGAAATTTTTTCTGCTAAAACTTTGCTTGTTCTTGTTGAAAACAGATAGGTTGCCTGGTCTGCCATGATTACTTTTTTTTCTTGTTTTTAAGATGAAACAAATTTAAAAAAATAGACTTGAAGATAAAAGAAAAAATATGGAAATCTATAATATTTCTAATTTTCATATTAGAATCAAAAGCGGTAATTTACTGAAAATCAAGCGTTTTCTTTTTTATTTTTTTTGAACGTCGAAAGTAGAAGTCCGCCCATTGCTGCTCCGTAAATTGTGCTGTTAATCGGTTTTGAAGTGATGAGGCAACTTCCGGAATTGCACCCGACAAATTTCCAATAAAGAAATCCTGCCGCGGCTCCGATAAAAATTCCGAGAATCGTGAGCAAATGTTTTTTAATGAATATCATAAGTTGTATTTTCAGTTTTTTTACGATTTTTAGAAACGGGCAAATCGCAACCCGAAACACCGCAACAACCGATGTTTAGAAGCGGCATTAAAGAAAACAAAACACCGATAAATGTAAAAATCCACTCTCTTGAAACCACGCCTTGCACAATGATTGCAATGCCGAGCAACAAACGCAACAGCCGCATAAAATTCCAATTTTTCATAATTGTTTATTTTTCAATATAGATACTTTTTTCGTATTAAAAAAAAATCTTTCACTCATTAACGATTTTATTGACGTTTCTCCAAGTTCCGCCGTTGATTACATTTTGAAAACCGTTTCGTTCCAAAATGCTTTTTGCTGTGCTGCTTCTGCCGCCGCTCAAACAAAAAACAACGATGTTTTTCTTGTTTTTAAATTTCACCAATTGATTCGGGATGGTGTTCAGCGGAATGTTTACCGCACCTTTCACACTTCCGGATGAAAACTCCCCCGGTGTACGAACATCCACTAAAAATGCGCCGTTTTTCACGGCTTCTCTTAAACTGCTGTTGTCTCTCGAAAACATTTTAAATATTCCAAACATAATTGCTTATGGCTTATTGCCTTTTGTTTTGTATCTTGTGTTTCATCACACAATATTGATATTCAAATAGATATCTGTTTTCATGGAATTGGTTACCAAACACGCCGCTTTAGATTTTTCCAAAATTTTCAAGGCTTTATCTTTATCGGTTTCGAGGTTTTCTAATGTAAGAGTCGGTTCAATTTCCGCTTCGGTAATCAGATATTTTCCGTCCACGATTTCCAATTTACAAACCGTTTTGCAGGAAAAATCGCTGAACGGCAATTTGAAATTTTCGGCAATCGCCAAAAATGTGGACATATAACAACTGTTAATCGCCGCCGTGTACAAATGTTCCGGCGACCAAATTCCGGGAACACCGTTTGCAAATTCCGGCGGCGTAGCACATTCTATCGCTCGGTTTAATATCGGCGAAGACAATACGCCTGTTCGTCCCTCGTTCCACTGAACATCTACTTCGTAATAATGCACTTTTTCCATAACAAAAAATTTAATAAAACAAATTTCCGAAACTATTTCCGGTGGTAAAGTTACTTTGGTTACACAAGCGTAATTTTATTTCTGCCCAACTTCAACATTCCGTCTTCCTCCAACTGTTTCAGCAATCGCGAAACTACCACGCGGGCGGTTCCCAATTCGTTGGCTAATTGTTCGTGCGTGATGTTTAAAACCTTATTTCCCGTCAGTTCTTTCTTTTTTTGCAACAAGTTCAGCAATCTTTCATCCACTTTTTTGAAAGCAATGGCATTTACAATTTCCAACAATTCCTCGAAACGCTTGTGATACAGCCTAAAAATATAATCCAACCACTCCGGATATTCTTTGATGAATAAAGAAACTTTATCGGTCGGCAAAAAAAGAATTTCCGCATCTTCTTCCACTTCTGCTTTCACTTTGCTGGTTTCATGGTGCAAACCGCCCAAAAAAGACATAATACAACTTTCGCCGGTTTTCACATAATACAGTAAAATTTCTCTGCCGTCTTCTTCCGTACGAATCACTTTCAAAGTGCCTTTCATCACAATCGGGATAGAACGAATGTGCGAATTTTCATTTAAAATCACACTTCCTGCGTCATAATTTTTTTGTATGCCGTATTGCTGCAATTTTTCAATCAGTTCCGGAGAAGTTTTAAATGCCGGAATTTGTTTTAAATCTTCCATAATGCAAAGTTATGTATTCCGATTCATTAAATAAAATCCCCCAAAATCATTAATTTCAGGGGATTTAAACAATAAACTATTAAAAAAATGAATCAAAATCTTCTATGAAAAAATCAATTTATTATAGTATTTTGTTTAACGGAAGTTTTCTTTTTTTATTGTTTCGCCAAGAAAGCATTTCCCCAAAAAGCCGTATCTTTATGCGATTATTTTTTTATTATTAATTAATGGATTTGGAATTTAACAAACGTGAAGATTTTAACAAGCTAAAACTCGCCGATATTCAGAAATTGCTCGCTAAAATTGAAAAAGGCGGCGGCGAAAAACGCCTTCAAAAACTTCGTGATGAAGGAAAAATGACCGCCAGAGAACGAATAGAATATCTGCTGGACAAAAATTCCAAGTCTATAGAAATCGGTGCTTTTGCAGGTTTTGAAATGTATGAAGAACACGGCGGTTGCCCGAGCGGAGGCGTGGTTGTGAAAATCGGTTATGTTTCCGGAAAGTTGTGTGTGGTTGTAGCGAACGATGCTTCCGTGAAAGCCGGAGCGTGGTTTCCGATTACCGGAAAAAAAAATCTGCGAGCTCAGGAAATTGCGATGGAAAACCGATTGCCGATTGTTTACCTCGTAGATTCTGCGGGCGTTTATCTCCCGATGCAAGACGAAATTTTTCCGGATAAAGAACATTTCGGGCGAATTTTTAGAAATAATGCCAAGATGAGTTCGATGGGAATCGTCCAAATTTCCGCAGTGATGGGAAGTTGCGTTGCCGGCGGCGCGTATCTCCCGATTATGAGCGATGAAGCGATGATTGTAGATAAAACCGGTTCCATTTTTCTCGCCGGAAGTTATTTGGTAAAAGCGGCAATCGGCGAAAACATTGATAATGAAACACTTGGAGGCGCAACCACGCATTGTTCCATTTCGGGAGTTACGGATTATAAAGCGAAAGACGATAAAGATGCTTTGAACAGAATCAAGGAAATTATGAAATCTCTCGGCAGTTTTGAAAAAGCGGGTTTTGATAGAATTGAAAGTGCTTTGCCGAAAGAAAAATCGGAAAAAATTTTTGGAATAATGCCCGCTTCCAGAACAGAACAATATGATACTTACGACATTATAAAATGTTTGGTCGATGATTCCAAATTCGAAGAATACAAACCGGACTACGGAAAAACCATCATTTGTTGCACCGCGAGAATAGACGGTTGGAGCGTGGGAATTGTGGCGAATCAGCGAAAGTTGGTGAAATCCGGAAAAGGCGAAATGCAGTTCGGAGGCGTGATTTATTCGGATTCTGCGGACAAAGCCACGAGATTTATCGCCAATTGCAATCAAAGAAAAATTCCATTAATATTTTTGCAAGACGTAACCGGTTTTATGGTCGGCTCAAAATCCGAACATGGCGGAATTATAAAAGACGGCGCAAAAATGGTGAACGCCGTTTCCAATTCTGTGGTTCCGAAATTTACGATTATCACCGGAAATTCCTACGGCGCCGGAAATTACGCGATGTGCGGAAAAGCCTACGATCCGAGATTGATTGTATCTTTCCCTTGGTCGGAATTGGCGGTAATGGGCGGCACTCAAGCGGCGAAAGTTTTGGCGCAAATTCAAGAATCTACATTAAAAAAGCAGGGCAAAGAAATTTCGGAAGAAGAACATCAAAATATTTTGGATACGATTTCAAAAAAATATCAAAAACAAACCGAATCTACTTACGCCGCAGCCAGATTGTGGACAGATGCCATCATCAGCCCGACCGATGTTCGAACGTGGATTTCCATAGGAATAGAAGCAGCAAACCATTCTCCGATTACCGAAAAATTTAATTTGGGAATTATTCAGGTTTGAAAATCTTGGTTTCTCGAAGCAGGAAAATGTTTAAATCTTTTGTTTATTGTTTCTTTCATTTTTCCTGCAAAAGCTTCACTAAAAGTGTGATTTGTTCCAACAGTTTTTCAGAAGTTTCCTTATCGGAAATGTTGATAACCACGCCTGTTGCATGGTCTCTGTTTTTCGATTTGTTATAAACTTTCACTCCTTTTTCGTCGCTAAACAAATCTTTTAATTCTACGCCAAAAATATCTGCAAGTTGAAGCAGATACTCGCCTTTTATGTCGTTGGTATCATTTTCCCAATTTGCATAAGTATTTCTGTCAATTTCAAGTTCGTCAGCGATTTCTTGCTGTGTCTTTTTTGCTTGCGTCCTTAATTTTCTCAAGTTCGTACCAACACTCATAGCAGTAAATTTTATGCAAGTATAATAAAAATGCACAATTTTTTAGGCAAAATTTGCTAATTTTTTTTTGCACGAAATTTAAAAAAGCCTTTTCATCTTTGCCCCGAAACCATTTAACGTAAAAAATATTCGGTTTTATCCATTGATAGCACCGAAAATTAATTTAAAACAAGAATACTTATGAAACAACTTTACTTCGGAATATTTTTATTAGCGAACATATTCCAACTTTCCGCCCAAACCCTTTGGCAGCGCAATCTTCCATCCTCCGCGCAAGATTTTTTAGCGAATATGACTTCCACAATCGACCGACAAATTTTGCTTTCCGGAAGTTCTATTAAAAGCGACAG
>JAITMJ010000127.1 GCA_031277475.1 Flavobacteriaceae bacterium | reverse complement strand
GGTCGGCGTTCCTTGAACTATGCCGCAGGAAATGGTTGCAGAAACATCCTCAGCTGAAGCAGCCAATGCTACAGGAGCAGAGCCGTCGCATTGTACGATTTGAGAAACCATCAAATTTGTCAAAGCATAAAATATATTATCAATGGCAGAAATTCTCAAATAGATATTGGTTCCGGGAGCAATAGAAGAAAAGTCAATCGCTTCCGAGCCGTCGTTTGCTGTAGATGCGGCGAGAACCGTCCAAGTATTTCCGCCGTCCGTGGTGTAATCTACTTTTACATTAGGCACGTTAAACGGAGCGGCATTGGTTCCTACAACATTCCAAGTTACCGGATCTGATGTATTGGTGAACACTTCGGTGGTATTAATTTTAAAAGGTCCGGCATTGTCGACAGTTATTGACAGTGCAGCATTGGCTGTTTGCTGTTGATTGGCATTAGCATTATTATCTCGAGCCGTAACTCTGAAGTTCATAGTCCTTGCAACCGTAGGCACGGCTTCCCAATCGGCATCATTTCTAATTTCTCCGGCTAAAACGGTACTGAATTTAGGAAAATATCTGGTTGGGCTTGCGTCCGGTTTCCATGATCTGAACGTAGGACCGGTGGTCAATGTTCCCAAAATTGTGGGATTTGAAATAAAAACATTGGTGTCATCGGTTTGCTCCCAAGTATAAGTCATCGGATCACCTTCGGGATCAGTGGCTTCTGCGGTTAAAACAAAAGGTGTGCTTTTCGGAATGGTAACGTTCGGCATTGCTGTGATAACGGGCGGTTGATTGGTGATTGCCGTTTCTATATCGCAAGTTTTTGAACCTAAATTTAAATTAGTTTGAACTTGAATGATGTTGTTGATATGAAAATACGGATCTGAACGCTGTTGTACATTAGCACCACCTGCAACTCCGGGATATCCCATAATGGTAGAACCGGAACCGGGTTCAACATTTTGTGCCGAACTCTGTACTTCTGTTGATCCCGAGTCAAAAGAAAATATGTGGTTGGATCCTACCTGATGTCCCATTTCATGGGCTACAATATCTATATCATATCCGTCTCCTTCAGGAATTCCAAATGCGGGTGAAGAAAATGCAGAACCTTTGTATGCAGATACTACTGTTCCATTAAAACAAACACAGCCGATACAGCCTGCACTACCGATTACTCCCGATCCTGTTCCAAAACCTATAAAAACATGACCAATGTCAAAATTAGCATCCCCGACTTGAGTTTTCATAACATTCAGTACTTCATTATTCCAGACGTTATTCATTGAACCTTCGGGAGCATTGGTATATGGGTCTGTAGCAGGATCGGTATAAATAATATTCTGAAAATCCTGCACATCCAAATGCAAAGCAAAATCTTTTTCATAAACACCGTTTATTCTCGTCATAGTAGCATGGATAGCCGAAATCGCTTGAGAAACGCCTCCAAAATATTGCGTATATTCTCCGTTTGCAGATACTGCCAAACGCATGGTTCTGTATTTTTGGTCGGAAGCCAGCAGAAAATTCGCAGGATTATTGGTAAAAGTTTGTCCGTTTTCCAACATTTTTTCTATTTCCGATGATGACGAAGCCTGCTCACCGGTAGGGCAAATCCACAAAGAACCATCAGCGGTTTTGGCTTTTTCCGTTTTCGGATGCACGCCGTAAACCGTTCTTTCTTTGTTCATCGGCTCTACAAATTCCGTTTCTCCGTTTTTGAAAATCATGGATTGGAAATCGTAGGGTGAAACCGAAAAACGGATATATTTTTCAGGATCATCCACGCCAACACCACTGTAAGAACCGAGTTGGTATTTGTCTGCCAAAGATTTCACGACAACGGGATTACTGTAAACCGCAAATTTTTCAATTTTTCCGCCCATTGTCGGAACGCTAATTATCACAGGCGTAGCGCCTTTACCCATTTCTTGCGCATTGCTCAATTTATTTCTCATCGCTGTAAGATTCAGCGAGTAATAACTCTCGGCTCTCGCAGCCGGTTTGATGTTTTCACCTCTCATTGCAGTTGTATTCCACTGCGCAAATGCAGAAACCGACATTGATAGGCAAAGTAGTGTTGTAAAAATTTTATTCATAAACATTTTTTTTAATTTTCAAAAATATTGATTTTTATTTTAATGGTAAATTTAAAAATTGCTGATGGCAGATATCAGTTTAAACAATGGTAAATCCTGAATTAAAATTCAGAATCAAATTTCAGACTCTCAATATTTTCAAAATTTACCCATCGGATATTTTCCTCGTTTCTGTACCACGTCAGTTGGCGTTTTGCAAATCTTCGCGAGTTTTTTTTGATTTCGGAAACGGCAAATTCCAAATCCCAAATCCCGTCTAAATAATTGAAAAGTTCGGTGTAGCCCACGGTTTTCAAAGCCGGAAAATCTCTAAATCCCGTAAGATTTTTCACTTCGTCTAACAATCCGTTTTGCATCATTTTATCCACTCTTTCATCTATTTTTCTATAAATTATTTCTCTCGATGCTTCAATTCCGATTCGGATTACGTTGAAATTTCTCGTGTTTTTCGGTTCGGAAATCAATTCGGAATACTTTTTTCCGGTTTGCCAAATCACGTCAATCGCCCGCAAAATTCTCCTCGGATTTTTTCGGTCAACTTTTTTAAAGTATTCATTATCAATATTTTTTAATATTTCCAAAAGTTTTTCGTAGCCTTCGGTTTTCCAAATTTTATTTAATTTTTTCTGATTTTCGGCATCGGCTTCCGGCAAATCGTTCAAACCTTCGATCACGGCTTTTTCGTACATCATACTTCCGCCGACTAAAATCACAACATTATGATTTTCAAAAAGTTCCTCGATTTTTTTCAGTGCATCAATTTCGTATTGTCCGATGGAATAATAATCCCGCACCGAAAGATTTCCGATAAAATGATGCGGAATTTCGGCGAGTTCTTCGTCTGTTGGCATTGCCGTTCCGATTTTCATTTCGCGAAAAAACTGCCGAGAATCGCAGGAAACGATTTCGGTTTGGAAACGTTTAGCTAAATCTATCGCCAATTTCGTTTTCCCGATTCCGGTGGTTCCGATGATGGAAATTAGGGTTTTCATTTTGTCAAGTTGTCACAAGAGATCGTCTCAAAAGCACGCAGATGACGCAGATTTTTCGGATTTATGCGGATAAATAAACTATTATTCATAATAATGCAGGTATTCAGATATATTAAAATCTGTGTTTATCTTTACAATCTGAGCCGTCCGTGTGCTAAATTATTTTTGAGACAATTTCGTATGAAGTTTTCAAATTGAATCTTTTTGTCTAATTTAAGTTTTTTTTCGAAACTCGAAACTTTTGCAATCGAAATCGTATTGGTTATTTTACAGGCTAAACACATTAAAAATGTTAATCCTCCATCTTTTTTTTAACACAAAGGTATTGCTAAAAATATTACGGGACTTGCTATTGTCAGCAGTTTCAAAGGTTTTGACGTTATCACGGATATTTAATATTTTTTAAATTTGTTATCTCAATAATTAAAAAACCCCGCGCCGAATATAATTCGCAACGGCTGCCGGATTGAAAACCAGCGTAAAACGAATCCGGTTTCCGTAGTATTTTAAAGACGGTTCAAAACCTAAAGTGGATTGCACGGGAAAATATAGTTCCAAAAAATCAGGGATTACAGCCACTTTCACGCCGCTGTCCCAAATAAAATGCGAATTGAAATTTCGGTTTTTAAACATTCCGGCATCTGCATAAATACTGAACCATTTCCAGATTTTGGCATCCATATTCGTAGAAACCATCCATTGATTGGCAGTTCCGCCGATGAGAGATTTGAAACCGCCGTCTGCCAAAACAAATTGCTGTGCCAAAATTCCCGAAGTTGCGCTCTGACCGAGCAATCCGTAGGAAAAAGCATAATTGGAAATCCTTGAAATTCCAAAATCGAAAAGATTATTTTTTGTTTTATTGTTCAAGAAATAGCCCGCAAAAAGTCGCAAACTGATTTTTTTATTTTTCGCATATTCGTAGCGATAATAGGCTTCGCCGGAAATTTTCCAGAAATCTTCCATCCATTGCAAACCGCCGCCGACGTAGTTTTCGTGGATCAAACTTTGGTCTGCGTAACTATAATTCAAATTCCAAAGATTGTATTTGGCGTATTCATTATCCAAAATCATTTGCGGATTGAGGTCTTTTTGATAATAATTGTAAGAAAAACCGAGCGATCGGCTGATGTCGCTTCTCGGATTTTTAGTGAAATTAATTCCCGCAAAAGTCGAAAATTTTTGATAGCCCAAACCATAATCATAATGATAATGCGAACCCGAAATCCCGATTTGCAAAAATCTGAAAAAAGATTCCGGCGGCATAAAAGTATAGGAAATATTGCCGGTTCCTGTGATTTTTTGCTCGCCAAAACTGTAATACGGCGTCAGATAATACGCAAATTTTTTGTTGCGAAAAAGCGATGAATTTTTAAAATTCATTCCCAAAAGCAAATTGTCGTAAGCATTAAAATTAAATCTCGGACTGAGGTAAACTTCATTGTATTCCGGATTGGGAACATCTCGAAACAATTTGATTTTCAATTTTTTAGCGTTGGAAAACAGACCTTTTGTGTAGAGATAATTGTCTCGAAAATTGCTTTCCGGAAAAGAATAATCGCTGTTGATGAGAATTTTTGAAACGCCGTCAACCGGAACTCCGCCGTAATAACTTTTTTTGGAATTGTCCGTATTCAGAAACCAAAAAACCTTTTTTTCGCCAATGGAATCTTGGGTTTCTATTTTCAATGGAATTTTTTCGTCGGTATTTTTGGTGATTTTCAATCGGAAAAAATCGTCCACGCGTTTATAACTTTTTAATGAAAAATTGATGCGCTGTTTTCTTTGGATTAAAGTTTCGATAAACGCCGATGAATTGTTGGATGCTGCGGAAAGTTGGTTTAAAAAATCCTGACCGGTCGCGGCTTCGCCGCTTTGCTCAAAATACGTTTTCAGGAAATTTTCAAAATTCTGATTTCCCATTTTTTCTGCCACAAAATTCAGCAAACTCCCGATTTCAAAATTGCTGATTGCCGTTTTGTTGAAATTGCTCAATTCGGAAAAATTTTCGCCGATTTTTTGGTCGAAATTTTCGCTCTTAATGTATTGATAACCAAGTCCATATCTTTCGGAAAGTTTCAATTTTGAAATATAAAACCATTTCAGCGGTTTCAATCCCAAAAAGCGAACTTGGTCGGGAAAATCGCCCAAAAGTTTTCTGTTTTCGTAAAAAGACCGGATGTATTGAATTTCCAAATAAGTTTTCAAGCCGTTCACGAGCCAATGTTCGGGATTTTTATCGTAGATTAAAAATTGATTCAACGTATTTTTTGCGATGATTCCGAAGTAATCCAAATCCGTATTTTCCGCATCGGTAAAGAGTTTGTAATGAAATTTCCAAAACCGGATATCATCATTCCCGATGAAATCTTCGTCGGTTTTAAATTTTTTTCCGATGAATATTTTTTCCGCCAAAAGTCCGGTTTTATCTCGTATAAATTTGATTTGCAGCGGCAAATAGAATTCCAAATTTTGTTTTTCGATTTCAGATAAAGGAAATCCGAAATCCACCAACACATTTTTTCCGTCTATTTCTGCATTGATGCTTGGAAATTGCGTTTCGGAAATCGAAAATTCGGGGTCGTTTTTTAAAATTCCGGAGTAATAATTCGGGTAAATTTCGGGCAAATTGCTTTTAGAAAAATTTCCGGCGGGAACATCCAAAATCACTTTCCAAAACGTATTTGCGTTTTGATTTTCTTCGATGTTAATGTATTGTTTTTCTTTTTGTTCCGGCGTTTCAAAACTATCGGGAACGATGAAAAAATATTTTAATTCCGCCGTTTTTTCCGAAAATCCGTAGCCCGTAAAAATATCTTTCGGAAGTTGTAAATTGTAACTTAAAGAGATTTTCGCAGATTCTCCCTTTTTCAGAGGTTTTACGAGCGGAATGTAAATCGTTTCGCGGGAATTGTCGATTTCCAAAATTTCGGAATTTCCGATTTTGATATTTAGATTTTCGAGATTGCCCAATTCATCGGGTTTTGCGAAATACATATCTTTTTTTCTGTCTTGCAAAAGGCGTTTCAGCAAAGGCGTTTTCCGATTTTTGTAAGCCGAGATCCAACTGAGAAGTTTTATTTTTTTGAGTTCAACATCAAACGGATTATGATATATAATTTCCTGATTTACAGACATATATTTTTTGTCCTCCGAAATTTTCGCTTGAATGAAAATGGTATCGTTTTGTGAATAAACGCTCACAAAATTAAAAGCAATCAAAGAAAATAAAAACAAATTTTTCATTTTTTTTCGGGGGTTCAAAGATAATTAAACTTGGGTGAAGTTTGCGGAAATTCAGATAAAATTCGGGAGAAACGCATTAAAATTTAATGAAACCATTATACTAAAATGGTATTCCGAACAGACGGATTTTAGTTTTAAAACAAGATGAACATTTGCGCCTTTGAAATCTTTGCATGAAAAAATCCACGCAAAGCCGCAAAAGGAGTGAAGATGCGAAACACAATGGTGCAAAAATTTTATTTATATTTCCTTGTAAACTAAAATCGCTCTGCCTAATATATTTAAAATCTATGAATCCATGTGGTTACTTTTCAATATGGTATCATTTAAATTTTAATACGTTAGCCTGATAAACACGAAAACTTACTCTAAAAAAATCCGTAAAAACACAAATAATCCGTAATATTTACGTCCCAATATTTCCCTATATTTGCGGAGATTTATTTAGAAATGATACAATCTCTGCAAAATATTCACCACAAAAATTCCAAAAATTTTTTCCTGATTGCCGGTCCATGCGCTGTGGAAGATGAAACTTTATCATTTGAAATCGCCGAAAAAATCGTGAAACTTTCGGATAAATACGAAATTCCGTATATTTTCAAAGGCAGTTTCAAAAAAGCCAATCGCTCTCGCGTGGATTCGTTTACGGGAATCGGAGACGAAAAAGCATTGGAAATCATCAAAAAAATCGGCGAAACTTTCAACATTCCCACAACGACGGATATTCACGAAATTCCGCACGCAGAACTCGCCGCAAAATATGTGGATGTGCTTCAAATTCCTGCATTTTTGGTGCGCCAAACAGATTTGCTCATCGCCGCCGCAAAAACCAAAAAAGCCGTTACCTTGAAAAAAGGACAATTTCTTTCGCCCGAATCCATGAAATTTGCAGTGCAAAAAATTTTGGATTCCGGAAACGAAAATGTGGCAATAATTGAACGCGGAAATTCGTTTGGATATACAGATTTGGTGGTGGATTTTCGCGGAATCCCGACGATGCAAAATTATGCACCCGTGATTTTAGACGTTACCCATTCTTTGCAACAGCCGAACCAAAATTCCGGAGTTACGGGCGGAAAACCGGAACTGATAGAAACCATTGCCAAAGCAGGAATTGCGGCAGGCGCAGATGGAATTTTCATCGAAACGCATCCCAATCCCGAAATTGCAAAATCCGACGGCGCAAATATGCTAAAACTCAATTTGTTGGATGATTTGCTCGGAAAACTGACGCGGATTCGAGAGGCGATTTTGTGAGCATTTGAGAATTTGAAAATTTGTTAATTAGTTAATTTTTGAACCCTGAACATTGAACATTGAACTTTGAACCTTGAATTTTTAAACCTTGAACTTTGAATTTTTGAACTTTTGAACTTTTGAACTTTAAATGTATGAATACACTACACAAACTAAAAATACTCCTGTTTTTCCTGCCGTTTGCGGCGTTTTCGCAAATCAATTTGAATGTGATTGACGAAGACGGAAAACCTGTTTCCGAAGCCCAAGTTTCCTACAACGACCAAACTTTTACCACCGATGAAAACGGACACGCAAAAATTCCAATCGCGGATTCCGTGCGTGTGCTTTCCGTAGAAAAAACCGATTTTAAAGGCTTCTCCAAAACCATCGAAACTACGCCGAAAGTGCAAAACATCAATGTATTTTTCGTGAAATCCGTTTCCACAACCGAAATTGCACCTGTGGTTTTTATTAAAAAGTTTAACCCAAAACCTGAAAATACCGACCTCACTTCCGTAGAAATTTCCGCAAAAGATGCTCAAACCGTGATTTCTCTTGGCGGCGGTATTGAAACGATGATTAAATCTCTCCCTTCTGTAAACACAAATGCCGAACTTTCCTCGCAATATATGGTTCGCGGCGGAAACTACGACGAAAATTTAATTTACATTAATGATATTGAAATTTATCGCCCGTTTCTCATCCGAAATTCTTTGCAGGAAGGAATGAGCATCATCAATCCTGATATGGTCGGTTTTGTGAATTTTTCCGCCGGCGGTTTTGAACCGAGATACGGCGATAAAATGTCGTCTGCGCTGAATGTTTATTACCGAACTCCGTCTAAATTCGAACTTTCCGGCGAAGCAAGTTTAATCGGCGGCAGATTGTCAACCGGTTTTGCAACGAAGGATAAAAAACTTTCGGCACTTTTTTCCGCTCGCTACAGAAATACGAATTTCGTGCTGAATACTTTGAATGAAGATACCGATTTTAATCCACAATATATTGATTTTCAATCTTATATAAAATACGACATCAACGAAAAGTGGAATATTTCCTTCATCGGATTTTGGAGTAAAAACGACTATGAAATGATTCCCAAACAAAAAGATGTTCAGTTCGGAAGTTTGCTGACGCCGATAAACATTAGCATTTTTTACGCCGGAAAAGAAGACGACCAATACAAAAATATGATGGGAACCGCGTCCGTAAATTTTAAACCAAACAAAAAATGGACGTTCACTTTGGACAATTTTGCGTATCAAAACCGAGAAAGAGAATATTATTCGATTTCCTCCGCGTATTTGTTGCAAGCGTTTGACCCGATTACCGGAGAGCCGACCACGTCTTATGATGTCGGCGGACAAATCGATCACGCCAGAAACGATTTGCTCGTGAAAACTTTCGGAAGCCAATTTCGAGGCAGATTTTCGCCGGACGTGAACACGGATTATGAAATCGGTTTCAAATTTGAAAGAGAAAATTTGCGAGATTTGACGAATGAATGGCAACTCGTGGATTCTTTGGGCTACAGCACGCCGCGAGATTTCGCCGATCCCGGAACTTTGGATCCGTCGGAATTGCAATTAAAATATTTGATTTCCGGAAACAATCACATTTTGCCGATACGGCTTTCCGGATACGCGCAATATTCCAAAAAATTCAATTGGGGAACCAACAAAGTTTCCATAAACGGCGGCGTTCGCGTTTCGCATTGGGATTTTAATGATGAAACCATCGTTTCGCCGAGATTGCAATTTGCCATAAAACCGGAATGGGACGCGGATATGCTGTTCAGATTTTCGGCGGGAATTTATTATCAATCGCCGTTTTATAAGGAAATTAAAGATTTGGACGGCAGTTTTAATGCGAACATCAAATCTCAACGTTCTTTGCAATTCATCGTTGCCAATGATTACGAATTTGAAATGTCTAAACGTAAATTCAAACTCACCACCGAAGCCTATTACAAAAAAATGAACGATTTGATTCCGTATTATTTGGATAATGTGCGCATCAGATACACCGGAAAAAACAATTCCGAAGGTTATGCTTATGGTTTGGATGCGCGTTTGTTCGGAGAATTTGTTCCGGGAATAGATTCTTGGATTTCAGCGAGTTACGCGCGAGCCTACGAAAATATCGACGGCAAAGGCTACATTCCGAGACCGACCGATCAGCGTTTCAGATTTTCGCTTTTTTATCAAGATTATATGCCGAAATTTCCAAGTATGAAAGTGAATCTCACGCTCACTTTTGCGAGCGGTTTGCCAAACGGAGCACCGCTGTTTACGGATCCGTATAATTATCAAAGCACTTTGCCGTCTTACAAACGCGTGGACATCGGTTTATCCAAAACTTTCATCGACGAAAAAGACAAAAAAGTGAGCGGCGGATTCTGGGGAAATTTCAAAGAACTGACTTTGGGCGTTCAAATTTTCAATGCGTTCAACATTAATAATACTATTGCCAATCAATGGGTTACAGACGTTTCCAACAATTTAATGTATCCCGTTCCCGTTCGCCTGACCGGAAGATTCTTTAATGTGAAATTGGATTTTAGGATTAAATAATTCGGGTTTTTTCACAATTATTTCCAATAAAAACATAAAAACACTTGCTTAGTTAGTAGAAAAATAGTTATCTTTGTGGCGGTTAATCAATAAAATGTTAAAATGAAGACATCGGAGGCGACAAGAAAATTAAAAAAAGCGGGCTGTTACTTCGTTGAACATGGTAAAGAACACGATTGCTGGTATAGCCCAATTACAAAAAAACGATTTAGAGTTCCCAGACATCAATCTCAAGAACTCGCAACGGGAACAAAAAATAGTATCGCAAAAACAGCAGGAGTCAAACTTTAACCTCTAAATAATTAAAATATGAATAAAGTAAAAGTATTAGTAGAATGTGGCAAAGACGGCAAATACAGTGCCTTTATGGATTGCTATGATTATGATTTCGGACTTGCAGGATTTGGAAATACCGCCAAAGAAGCAATAGAGGATTTCTATATTTGCGTCGAAGAAGAAAAGAAAATGCAAACAAAAGAAGGTAAAACAATGCCTGAATTGGCGTTTGACATACAATATGACGTAACCTCTTTTCTAAATTATTATTCCGGAATTTTATCTAAATCCGGATTGGAAAAAATAACAGGAATTAATCAAAAACAACTTTGGCACTACGCTTCCGGTAAGCGCAAACCGACACAGCAAACAACACAGCGGATACAAAACAATTTACACCATTTTGCTGAAAACTTAAGGCAGGTGCATTTTATTGATTAACCGCGATTTGATAGCACTTGTGATTCCCCGAGAAACATTCGGGGATTTTTATTTTGAATCTTTTTGTAAATCTGTTGAAAAATTGAGAATGACGAAAATTGAAAAAAAAATATAGTCACCTATTCTGAAGATAAAAAAACTTCTTTGATTGCCAAATTTTAATACCTTTGGTTTTTCTGACAAGAAATAAAAAAAATGCTAACACCCGAAGAAATCAAGGCAAATTACGCTAAAATGGCGGACTACGAAATCGAGAATCTCGCAAAAAAACCAAAAGGTTTGCGCAAGGAAATTATACCGGTTTTAAATGATGAAATCATCAGACGCGGTTTGGATTTGGAATTAATTTCGTGGATTGCCGATGAAACCAACGAATTTTCCGAAACGGAAATAGAAAAATTAAAAGATAAAATCGAGAGATGCAAATGCCCGAAATGCGAAACAAACAAAGAAAAAATCATCGGTTTTGAATTTCAACAAATGACATCTTTTATCCTCGGTTCATATCACGAAAACTACTATTTGTTTGCTTGCACCGATTGCAGAAAAAAAATCAGAAGAAAAAATTTGCTCGTTACTTTTTTGGGCGGTTGGTGGTCGGTCGGTGGAATTTTTGGAACACCTGTAAAATTGCTTTCCATATTGATAAACAGCATTTTTGGTAAAAGAAAAAATGATTTTGTGGTACGCGATTTCGTATCGAAAAACACCGCTTTTCTGCGCAGAATGAAAACACCGGAAGAATTGGATTCGCTGTTGAAATCATACAATCACGAAAATAGTAAGGAATATCTCGATATGCCGGAAGATTCTTTAATGTGAAATTGTTAAGTAGCGGTTTTGCGGTTGTTTTTTTGCTAAACGTATTAAAAATATTTAATGCGTTTGGTCTGTAAATATTGAACTCTTGAGCCTCGGAACCCGTAACTTTTTGTATCTTTGTCTTTTTAAAATTTTGAGCATCTATTTAACGATATTGGGTTTTAATTCGGCAATTCCAACAATTAATTCTTCCCCGACCGCACAACTTTTGGAAATGGAAGACCGCTGTTTTCTTATTGATTGCGGCGAAGGAACACAGGTTCAGTTGAGAAAAGCCAAAGCCAGATTTTCCAGGATTAATCATGTTTTTATTTCGCATCTTCACGGAGATCATTGTTTCGGATTGCCTGGCTTGATCTCATCTTTTCGTCTTTTAGGAAGAGAAACGCCGCTTCATCTTTATGCACCGAAAGGTATTAAAAAAATGCTTGAAACCATTTTTGAGACCGCTGAAATGCAACACGGTTTTGAAATAGAATATCATGAACTCGAAAGTCGCAAATCCGAGAAAATTTATGAGGACAAAAAAGTGGAAGTTTTCACTATTCCGCTGGATCATCGGATTTATTGCAACGGCTATCTTTTTCGTGAAAAACCTAAGAACCGACATCTGAATATGGAGGAAATTTCAAAATATTCGGAAATTGAAATCTGCGATTATCAAAATCTGAAAGCCGGAAATGATTTTATTTTGAAAGACGGCTACATTCTGAAAAATGAAATTTTAACCACAGATCCCACACCTTCGGTTTCCTATGCTTTTTGCAGCGATACGCGTTTTAAGGAAGATATCATTCCGATAATTAAAAATGCTGATGTGCTTTACCACGAATCTACTTTTCTTCAAGATTTGGAAGAAACGGCAATTCGCACCGGACATTCCACTGCTTTTGAGGCGGCATTAATTGCACAAAAAGCCGAAGTCGGGAAATTGATTTTGGGACATTTTTCCAATAGATATTCGGATTTGACGCTTTTCACTGATGAAGCCCGACAAATTTTCCCGAACACATTTCTACCCGAAACGCTGGAACGAATAGAGATTCCGGCAGCCGATTTCCGATTGATGGCTTTTTGACTTTCGCTGTCTCTCATCCCAAAGTCTGTAAAATCAAAATATTTCCATTTTTATTTTTTTTGGAATAAACGGCAAAATACATTGTTCTAATTCGTTTTTTGTCAACCTTGCGAGTGAGTAGTTTATATTTTCATAATTTACTGATTATCAGACTCTAAATTATAGCTTTTTTGAATTGTTTTTTTTTATTTTTAAATAGGAAAAGTTTTTTAGCGGAAAATTTTGGGTGATTGGCACGTAGATTTTGTGGAAATATGCGGAAACTGCTATCAGTTGTGCGACCGTGTAAAAATAAAAGTGATGAAAGCAAACGTCATCAAAAAATAAGTGGATTTTAAGATTGTATGATTTTGAGTGTCGGTTGATGATTTTTTATGAACCGCTCGCAACTCGTTTTTTATTATTAAATTTGTTTTGTTCTTAAAAACAATAAATGCTCCAACTGATACTTTCAGCCGTAGGTTTAGGATTTATGTTGAGTCTGGTTTTCATCGGACCGATTTTTTTCCTGCTCATCGAAACCAGTTTTTCAAGGGGTCCGAAACATGCTTTGGCTTTGGATTTGGGTGTGATTTCCGCCGATGTTCTTTGCATTGTTGCCGCATATTATGCAAGCGCAGATTTGGTATCTCTCATCGACAAACATCCGGGATTTTACAGAATTACAGCGCTCATTATTTTCGTTTACGGAATCGTGATGATGGTTACCAAAACCAAAATGCACCTTCCGAACGAGGAAAAAATTATCAGTCAAAATTATTTCAGGGCATACACCAACGGATTTTTATTCAATCTGCTGAATGTCGGCGTGATTCTTTTTTGGTTGGTAACCGTGATTTCCGTGAGAAATCAATATCCCGACATCAACAATTTTGTTCTTTACATCTCAATTGTGGTTACCACTTATTTGAGTATTGATTTGCTTAAAATTTTCCTCGCCAAACAATTTCACGATAAATTGACGCAAAGATTGGCAAATATCATTCGCAATATTGTCGGGATTGTGTTGATTTTATTCAGTATTTTTATATTTATGCAGAGTTTTAAAAAGTTTAATCAATTTGATAAAAGATTGGAAAAGGCAGAAAAAGAGGAGGTGAAATATAAGCGGGAATGAGGGAATTTGAAAATGAGATAAAGAGATATTTCTACTGCTTTGTCAGTATGATGTCTCTCTTTGGAAAATTTATCGGGTAATCATTGCCTTGCATTATAGAGTTATAGTATTGACAACTTTCATCTATCCGCCCCGGAACATATCTGAATTGCAACGCTGTGTTGTGGTAATGTTGGTAACGATTAGTTCTGCCATTTTATGACACATATTTTTAGGATAAAAGTGATGGTTTCCCGTAAACCATTTTTTAGATTTATTCCTATCCCCATAAATTCGGGACTTTCATAATCAAAATTCGTGATTCTGTCTATTTCCACCGTTCCATTAGATGCTATTATTTTTCTTTCACCAAGTATCATATCGCGATAGACATAGTTATTGCTATCCCCTAACATATATTTCTGTTTTTTTTATTCCAGATAAACTGTTTTTCCGTCCCAAGTTCCTTTCCACAAACCGATATATTTATTCATCTCTCCGTTAAAATCTTTATAATATGCTCCATTTGGAACATTATCTTTATAATCCAAAGGATATTCCTGCGCTAAACATAGTTGCGCTATACTCAAACTTAATATCATATGGCAATTGGTCTATTACTATTTTAAGCTATGGAAAAAGAATGGAACTTTTTGTGAAATTCTTGAAGAAGTCAGAGGTTTAACTTGAGAAAAGATGGGTAGAGATATCTCGCCAAGTGTTGGAATTATTGATAGTCAAAGTGTTAAATCATCTTCTTATGGCGGGCAGAGCAGGAGAATTGACGGAAATAAAAAATCAATGGTCGCAAACGCCACATCATCACAGATACGAATGGTTTGCTGCTTTCGGTCGTGGTTCACGCCGCTAATGAATATGATGGTAAAAAAGCCTTCGATGTGATTAAAACATTGAAAAACAGATTCTCAAAAATGCAAAAAATATATGCAGCCGGTGCTTACAGAGGTGATGAATTGGCGAAAAAAGTGAGAGAGGAATTGCGTTTTGATTTGGAAATATCACTTCGCAGTGATAAGGCAACTGATTTTAAACCGTTGCCGAAACGCTGGGGCATCGAAACACCCTTATCAAATAATTGATATACAAGTAAATATTGTACCGTGTGTTCCATCTGACCGCTGAAAAAATAAAATATAAACAGCTGAAAGAAGTTTTGCGTGGCTGAACGGATTTCGCAGATTGGCAAAAGATTATGAAAAACTCACAGAAGAAGCGATTTTATTATGCGATAAAGGAACGAAACCAAGCCAATTGAAAGTAACCAGCCAGACTTTCAGTAAAGCAGAAAACAAACTCATCGCTACAGAACAAGACAAACAACCCGAAATCAATATTCCGATCTTCGGACTTTGTTCTGTTACTCAGAGTAAATGTACGCCCGCCACTATCCTATGGGACAATACCACAAAAAAAAGATACCATCAACAATTATAAAATTCTTACCGAAGAAAGCACTTGCCAATGTTCGGTAGGTGGTAAAATTTCCGTTCAAGATAAAGGATATACCGAAAACCATAAAACAGAGTAGATAATGTTGGTAGCGTGGCAATGTGCCAAAGATTGGAATTTTAAATTTTATCCAATGATATCCGCTCGCCGAATTACTTCCCACTTCGGTTTTTCGGCTTTTTACTTTGCAAATTTGGGCGGCATTTTTCACCCAAAAAAATCTTTTTGGGTATCTAAAAAAAATTCTCTCCACTACGCTCCGACAATTTTTTCATACACTCCTACTCCTGCGGACAAAAAGATTTCAAGCCTTTTCCGAATTTCTAATTTTCCCCGAAAACGCCGATTTTTTTTGTTTTCACCGGAATCCGTTTTCGCCGGAAAAATCTGCGGAAGGAATGCGGTTTCGGGTGAAAAACGCCACCCTTTCCCATCGGCAAAGAAAAAGCCGAAACCTCAGTTATACGAATCAATTCGATTTCATAGACGTTAGTTTTAATACCGAAAATTCGGAAAGACTAACGAAAGGAATTTTGTTTTTCGCTTAAATAAAGGGAAATCGAAGAATCTCGTTTTTAAGAACGATACCGATTTCTATGAAAAAGATAAAAATTAAAGAGGTAAAGAAAAAAAGCCAAGTGTCCTCGATACCGAATCAATTCAAAACCCTCTGTCCCCCGAAGGAGGAAAGTGTTTTCAAATTATCTCAATCTCAAATTATCTAATTCCATTTTTGCCATTGTTTCTCCCTTCGGGGGACAGGGGGCTCGCGGCAAAAATGCCAATTCTCCTGCGGTCGAAATCGCATTTTTGCAGAAAATCGGTGCAACCACATTCCCGAAACATTCTCGTGCTTTTCCCGAGCGATATTTCGGGAAAGAGGTTGTGGGAGTGGTTTTTGTTATTTCATTTTTCCTTCCAAAAGTTTCCGTAGAAATGTGATTTCTTCTTTCAGACTTTTAATATGTTCCGTTTCATAATTCTGAACCAAAGTACTTGTTTGAACATTATTTCCGTTGTTTTCATACAAAATATTTCCGGTTTTTTCACCGAATAAGATAGAAACCGGAACGTTCAAAACCTCTGCTATTTTCTGTATTTTAGGAACCGTGAGCCTGTTGTCATCTTTTTCCAATCTGCCGTAACTGCTTTGCGTCAGTTCCAATTCGTGTGCCATATGTTCTTGTTTTATGCCCCTATCTTCGCGGAATCTTCTTATTTTAGAGCCAACCATATTCATATTATAAATACTTTTATGCGTAAAAATACTATTTTTATTTATCATTTATAATCCTGCTAAAGGGATACATTTTAATTTCGTGCCAACTAAATTAGAATGTTTTATGAAACATATTTACTATGGATTATTCCTTTTATCAAATACCCTAAATCTCTCCGCCCAAACCCTTTGGCAGCGCAATCTTCCATCCTCCGCGCAAGATTTTTTAGCGAATATGACTTCCACAATCGACCGACAAATTTTGCTTTCCGGAAGTTCTATTAAAAGCGACAG
>JAITMJ010000118.1 GCA_031277475.1 Flavobacteriaceae bacterium | reverse complement strand
TCGGTGGCAATGGAACTTGCGAATGTGTATTCTGTTCCTGCGGTTACTGCTACTGTAGAATATTCTCCTGCCCAACCGTCCGGAACAATTACTCCTACAACTCCATTACATACAGGTGTATAGATGCTGTGCGGATATTCGCCGTAAGGATCACTGAGACAGCCTGAAACTGCTACCGGTGTTCCAAACTCATCTGCACCCATATCCGGTGTAGTTGTGCTTCTGGTATCGCCGTCTATATCTGTGGTAACTTCGGCAAGCGGCGTTCCGAGATTATCAAGGGTGGCGTTGGTAGGTCCGTCCAAGTGCAAGTCTGTAGCGGAAGTGAATACCGGCAAAATGTCTGCTGAATTGGTATTTCCTCCAAAGCCTGTTTGGATGTCAGCCAATGTTGCTCTCGCACTTCCTCCGATAAATCCAAGTGCAGCCGGAGAATAATAATCATTATAATCAATATTGCTGTATCTGGCAGCAGTGGCTCCACTGTATATTGCATATCGGGTAGCACCGGCAGTTTGAGTATTAGAGAAAATGTTATTTCTTAAATCAACAGCACCGTTGGTATTTACTCCGCTGGCAATATTAATCGCTGCAGCATTACCATTAGTCGGCTGATTGGTATTCATACTAACGGTATTGTTATAAATTTTATAACCGGTACCGCTGGCTATAAATATTCCGTAGCCATTGTCGCTAACTCCAAAACCGAATGAATATCCATATCCTGTAACATCGGAAATAAAGTTGTTAAATACATTTATATTTCCGGTGGTGTTGGTCGCAGCGAGATAAATACCGTGTGCTCCCCAACCGGTTGTACTAACATTTTTGATATTGGTAATCTCATTATTAACCACAGAAACATTAGCAAAAGTATTATTTACGAAAATAGCTTGATTATTTCCTGCAACAGACGATGAAAGATTAGAAAAGGTATTTCCGGAAATTGTGGTGTTACCATTGGTTAAAATCCCTGAAACTGCTGTAGCAGATCCTGTAATATCCGAAATCGTGTTATTGGTAATATTTACATTGAGGTTGCCTGTTGCTATCCAAATAGGTCTTTTAAAATTATTTGGAGTGGCATAATTAAGACTATCAAAGTTTCCAATAGTATTGTTATCTATTGTGGCTCCATCTACTCCTTGTACATATATTCCCATAACTTTTATAGCATCAGTACCTGTAGCCGAAAAATCAGAATTCTTCACGGTGAAGTTAGTGTTTACTCCGGGTGCAGGCAATGCTTGTGCGAAAATTCCGAAACCGGCGTTTTTCACGGCAATATTGTCTATCGTTACATTGCTGAAGTTACCGGCAGCCAAAGCATCGGTAAGTGCCATTATTCCATAACCTCCGCCACCTTGAACAATTGTTACATTTTTGATGTTAATATCGTCAGGGGCAGATGTAGCGGTAGAATTTATCCCAAATACACACAAAGGTGTCGTAATGGTCTGCTGGAAAGTTAAATCTCTTGTGGTTCCACCGGTAGTGTTAGAACCATCAATAGTAACATGGCTTCCCAGAATTTGTACCATCGATGTAGCACCGGCAGTTGAGATATTTCCGTCAATAGTAGCCGTAACTCCTGCTGCAGGTTTCACGACAACGTTGGTATAGTTGCTGCTTCCTGTTCCGCTTGCGTTCAACACGGCAGTTGCAGTTTCCGTAGTGCTTTCCAATACGCTTACTTCGATATCCCCTGCGTGTGTTCCTGCATTTATCGCATCAAACGCTTCTTTCAGAGTGTCATAATCTGCGGTTGCGGTGCCGGATGTGGCGGTTACGTGGATTTTTGCAGCCAGCACACCAAATTCATCTGCACCCATATCCGGAGTTGCAACATCTCTGGTTTCGCCATCTATATCTGTGGTAACATCCGCAAGCGGTGTTCCAAGATTATCAAGCGTGGTGTTGGTTGCAGGATCTAAGTGCAAATCTGTTCCCGAAGTGAATACCGGCAAAATGTTTGCAGAATTGGTATTTCCTCCGAAACCTGTTTGAATGTCAGCCAATGTTGCTCTTGCAGTTCCGATAAATCCAAGATTTGGACCTGCGGAATAATAATCATTATTGTCAATATTACTGAATGCGGTGTTCGGTGAAGCACTGTATATTGCATAGCGGGTACCTGTGGTTTGAGTGGTAACAAAAATATTGTTTCTCAAATCTATGGCTCCTGCCGCAATACCGGTACCAATATTCATTGCTGCCATATTGCCACCACTGCTTTGGTCTGTCGCCAAATTAACGGTATTGTTATAAATTTTATAACCGCTGCCGCTGCCTAAAAACATTCCGTAGCCATTGTCAAAAATTCCCCAACCGCCGGAATATCCGACTCCTGTAACATCGGCAATAAAGTTGTTGATTATACTTATAGTTCCGGAAGTATTTTTAGGGTCTAATGTAATAGCATGTGCTCCGTAACCGGACGTACTAATATTATTAATACCGGTAATCTTGTTGTTGATAATAGAAATATCTCCTGTTGGATTGCTATTCGTACCTGTCACACGGATACCGGAAATATAACTGAAATAATCCGCTTCCAAATTGGAAATCGTATTTCCGGAAATGGTGTAGTTGGCATCGGCATGTCCACTGCTAACGTTGATTCCCGTAATTTCCGCTGTTCCGGAAATATCGGAAATGGTATTGTTGGTAATGCTTGCATTAATGGTGTTCATACCCAGCATCATTCCTATCTTAGGTTCAGAATTAGGCACAAAGTTTCCTATATTATTATTATCTATAACCAAACCGTCTACTCCCAATGCAAGAATTGCCTCGCTTGACATCGCCGTAAAGTCAGAGTTTTTGATGGTGAGACTGCCGTTTACTCCCGGTGCAGTGGCAGCCCACGCGTAAACTCCTAAATAAGAGTTCTGAACGGAAATATTATCCATCATCACATTTTTGAAATAAGCATCGCCTCCCAAAGAAGAAGCATCGCTGAACATAATCGCATAAGCATTAGTATCGGTAGCAATAAACTCTGCATTTTTCAAATTGATGTTATCGGTTCTGGTGGTAGAAGTAGAACCGAATTGAACCACTTGAGACATCGGAAAGAAACCTCCGACCGCAGTATTGTTAAACGTTAAATCGCGGGTAGTTCCACCGGCAGTGTTCGAGCCGTCTATGGTAATGTTGCTTCCTAAAAACTGTACCAGCGGTACATCCGCAAGATCTCCGCTGATGGTAGCCGTAACTCCTGCCGCAGGTTTCACGATAACGGAAGTATAAGCGCCGGCATTCAATACGGCTGTTGCGGTTTCCGTAGTGCTTTCCAATACGTTTACTGCAATATTGCCTCCGTGAGTTCCTGAATTGATGGCATCAAACGCATCTTTTAAAGTAGAATAATCAGCAGTTGCGGTTCCTGAACTTGCTGTTACATTAATTTTCGGAGTTGCCACAGGTGCATTTATGCTCACCGTGTAATCCTCAAATTGTCCTTGAGAAAACATAAAATCCCAACAAGGATCCGGAATATTCGGCGGATTCGGTGGATCTTGATTCACATTCATCCTCATCATCACTCTCATTCTTACCAATGAACCCGCAACAGCAGTGCTTGGCACATTAAAAGTTGCAGTTTCCACAGAATTGGTATTGGATTGAGTGTTTAAGATTCTTTCATCGAGCGTAAATATTTTATCTCCGTTGAAGTCAATCCAAGCGGCTGTTCCGTCGTTATCGGGAGCGGTTCTCCATGCTTTTTTAACTGCTATGGTATTTCCTGTAGAACCTGTGGTAAGATTAATAGGACCTAAACTCGTGAAATCTTCATAAGGCGGTTTAGTATCCGTGAATCCGTCAATATCGCTTTCGTTTTCAAAAACATCGCCGGTGAATGAATCGGTTAGCGTTACTTTTCCGACTCTTCTATAAGTGGCGTCGCCTAAAGCACCGGGGATGCAATAATCTGCTACAAGTGCGGAAGCGCTACCATTAATCACAACATTGTCAATACCGAATGTTCCTGTGGCTGCTTCTGCATTTAATGCGTAAAAGCGGAAAGTAACCGCGGAAGTTAAACCCGTGAAAGAGGCACCTCCCAATGTAATCGTACTTCCGTTTTCAGCACTGGTCGACGCATCCGCAACTTGGAAAATATTGGTTGCAACTACCGAAAGATCCGCATTAGCAGGATTAATACTTGCACTGAGATTTGCAGTATAGCCGTCAATGCTCGATCTTACCATATATTGGCGTATTCCTGTTCCGGAACGCTGCATGGTAAAAGTAATAGAATTCAAATCTACCGTATATCCCGTTGCCGGAGTAATGGTAACTTGATAGTATTCACCCGTATTCAAAACACCTGTAAACGTGTTTGAACCGTTTGTTGCTCCTGTAGCCCAGTCTGTAAAACTAAACCGATTATCCGCATTCGGATTTACAGGAGTACCTACTGCCGAAAAAGAACCAAAGGTTACGCCGGTTGCCGTAGGCGGAGGCGTGGGGTCTGTGGTTCCTGTGAGAGGATTGGTAACTCCATTCACATCTTCGAAATCATACGTTGCCGTAAATGTCTGTGCAAAACCAATTGCACAAACCATAATTCCTAAAATCGTTAAAATTCTTTTCATTATTATAATAACTTAAAATATTATCGCAACAAATCTACTGATAATTATTCATTCTTCCGCATACCAAATTGTTAAATTTTACTAAAACTTAACTTAATCATCGGGAATCAGAGCCCGGACATTAATTTCTAAAAACCATTAGTGTTGCGTTGTTTGTAGATAAATATTTTGCAAATAATTGAATATTATATTTTTATGTATCAAATTTAATTCCCGCGATTTACTGGTTAATCGAAAACTAAAATATCCCCGGCTAAACGCATTAAAAATGTTAATCCACCGTCTTTTTTTAAAACGCAAAGCTCTATATTTTTATCCGGATTTTTCGAAAACTCAAAGGCATTTTATTTAGCAAAGGCTTGTGTTCTCTATAATGCGTTTTGACATGTAAAATATCCGAAAAAAATTATTTTTTAAAAATAAATATTGTATAGAAAAATAAAAAAAAGCAACATAAAAAACATTGCTTTTTTAATTTTATATTAGGTTTTGTGTATCTCTGCCTATTGTTTAGCCGGAGTTTCTTCTTTCGCCGGAATATTCTGTTCTGCAGTTTGTTTTTGAGCAGGTGGGGAATTATTGATATGTGAAGGTTTTGCAGTGAGAATCACGCTTAAAAGGATTAAAACAATGATGGTTCCGCCCAAAGTCCACGTTGCTTTTTCCATAAAATCGTTGGTTCTTTGCACTCCGAATTGTGCGGAAGATGTTCCTCCGAAAGTTCCGGAAAGCCCGCCGCCTTTCGGGTTTTGAGCCATAATTATAATGACCAGCAAAACCGAAGCGATGATAATCAAAACCATAAATAATGTAAATATAGTACCCATTTTTCAGTGTGAATTTTTCAGTTTGCAAATTTAGCATTTTTTTGCGAAAACACAAATATTTTAATGCGTTTTGTCTGACAAAGTATCGGGATTTGTATATCGGGATTCGGAGAAACAAATTTTAAGGTTTACAGTGTTTCAATTATCATAACAAATTGGTCTAGTAAAAATTCGGGACAAACAAAAACTTACTTCAATTTTTTCTTCACCGCAATTTCTTCGTAAACTTCGAGGATGTCTCCGATTTCGATGTCGTTGTAGCCTTTTAGGTTTAAGCCGCATTCGTAGCCTTTGGTTACTTCTTTCACATCGTCTTTGAAGCGTTTTAAACTTTCCAATTCGCCGTCGAATTTCACAATGCCGTCTCGTAGCAAACGTATTTTGGAATTTCGGGTTACTTTTCCGGAAAGCACCATACAGCCGGCAATGCTTCCTACTTTTGAGATTTTGAAAACTTCGCGGATTTCCACATTTCCGATGATTTGTTCTTTGATTTCCGGCGAAAGCATTCCTTCCATCGCTTCTTTCACTTCTTCGATTGCCGCATAAATCACGGAATAAGTTCGGATTTCGATTTCTTCTTTTTCGGCGAGTTCTTTCGCATTGGCTCCGGCTCGAACATTAAATCCGATAATAATCGCATCGGAAGCGGCGGCTAAATTCACATCGGATTCGGTGATTGGTCCCACGCCGGAATGTAGAATATTCACATTGATTTCTTCCGTAGAAAGCCGCTGCAACTGATCTGAAAGTGCTTCGACCGAACCGTCCACGTCTCCTTTTAAAATGATATTCAATTCTTTAAACTCGCCGAGTGCAATTCTTCGTCCGAGTTCTTCCAAAGTGGTGTGTTTTTTCGTGCGGATGGAAAGTTCGCGCTGCAGTTGTCCACGTTTGTTGGCAATAGATTTCGCTTCGCCGTCGTCTTCATAAACTCGGAACTTGTCGCCGGCAGTCGGCGCGCCGTCCAAACCGAGAATGGTTGCGGGAATTGACGGACCGGCTTCTTTCAAATTTCTGCCTCGCTCGTCGAGCATTGCTTTTACTTTTCCGTGATTTTTTCCGGCAAGGAGATAATCGCCGATGTTCAACGTTCCGGATTGCACCAAAACCGTCGCCACATAACCTCGTCCTTTGTCCAAAGATGCTTCTATCACAACACCTTGAGCGGATTTATCGGGATTTGCCTTTAATTCTAATAATTCTGCCTGAAGCAAAACTTTATCCAAAAGTGCATCTACATTGTTCCCGAATTTTGCGGAGATTTCTTGAGATTGAATGTTTCCGCCCCATTCTTCCACCAAAATATTCATTGCGGAAAGTTGTTCGCGGATTTTATCGGGATTGGCATTGGGTTTATCTACTTTATTGATGGCAATAATCATCGGAACTCCTGCTGCTTGCGCGTGAGAAATGGCTTCTTTGGTTTGCGGCATCACGTCGTCGTCTGCAGCAATTACGATGATTGCAATGTCGGTAACTTGCGCGCCTCTGGCTCTCATCGCGGTAAAGGCTTCGTGTCCGGGCGTATCTAAAAATGTGATGCGTTGTCCGTTTTCCAATTTCACGTTGTATGCGCCGATGTGTTGCGTAATTCCTCCGGATTCTCCGGCGATGACGTTGGTTTTTCTGATGTAGTCCAACAACGAAGTTTTTCCGTGATCCACGTGCCCCATCACCGTAACGATTGGTGCGCGAGGAATTAATTTGCTGTCGTCTTCTTCGGTTTCGTCAATGATTTCTTCCAAATCCGCATCTTGAAATTCTATTTTATATCCGAATTCATCGGTTACCAAAAGCAAAGTATCGGCTTCCAAACGTTGATTCATCGTAACCATCACGCCGAGTGAAAAACACGCGGAAATCACTTCTGTCGGGCTTACGTCCATCAAACTTGCCAATTCTCCGACTGTGATAAATTCGGTAACTTTTAAGGTTTTGTCTTGTGCTTCGCGTTTTTGTTGAAGTTCGTCTTGTTCTCTTCGGAACGAGCGTTTTTCGCGTCTGTGTTTGGAACCTTTGGATTTTCCGCCTTTGCTGGTGAGTTTTTCTAAAGTTTCCTTGATTTGGGTTTTCACCTGTTCGTCGGTCAGTTCCACAGGCATCACTCTTTCGGGTTTTCCGCCTCTTCTGCTGCCGCCGCCTCTGTTTTGAAAATTTCCACCGGAACCCTCTCTCGGAGGGCGATTTCCGCCGCCTCCGCTTTGCTGATTTGGAGGCGTTGGTTTTTCAATTCGTTTTCTTTTTTTCTTTTTATTTCCGGAATACGGTGTTCTCGGTTTTTCCTGAAATTGGGCGAGATCCACTTTTTCTTTCAGAATTTTCGGACCGTCTAATTTTTTATAAACCGTTTGTATTTTTTCCGGTTCCGTCAGCGGTTGGATGTCGGTTTCCGGCTTTTGGCTTTTTGCTTTTGGCTCTTGGCTCTTTTTACTTGGCTCTTGTCTTTTGTCTTGTGTCTTTTGTCTTGATTCTTGGGTTTGGGTTTTGGTTATCGGTTCTTGTCTTGTGTCTTGTGTCTTGTGTCTTGATTCTTGAGTTTCTTGGTTTTTTTTGCTTGGTTCTTGTTTTTTGTCTTGTGGCTTTTGTCTTGTGTCTTTCGTCTTTTGTCTCGGTTCTTTTGTCGGTTCGAGCTCTATTTTGTCGAGAATTTTTGTTTCGTTTTTTACGGTCGCTTTAGCGCGAATCACTTCGGGTTTTTCCTCTTCGATTTCCAATCTTTCCTCCGGAATTTTAGAAATCACGACTTCGTGAGAGGCTTTTCTTTGCTCTCCGTCTTTGGCAAATTCAGCCATCAATGCAGAATATGCGGCATCATCCAACTGTGCATTTGGATTGTTCTCTACTTCAATGCCTTTGGAGTTTAAGAACTCTACCAATCGGCTCATTGAAATATTGAATTCTTTTAATGCTTTATTTAATCTGACTTTTGGCATATATTATTTTGCTTTTTGCTGATGGCTTTTTGCTGATGGCTTTTGGTTTTATACAAACTTTGACAAAGATTTAGAACTTTGTCAAAGTGTTAAAAAAAACTCGTAATATTAAAAAAACGCCCTCTTTCTCACTTATCTTGTTAATAATTTGGGTGCGAATTTACAAATTCTATTTGATATGGCAATATTTAGGCGGAAAATATCACCTCATTTTCTCTGATTATTTCCCTTCCAAAATCTCTTTCAAAAATTTATTTTGAACATTTACCATCGAAATCGTGTTTCTATTTTTTTCTATTTTTGCGAAAATGGCAATGATTTTGAAGCCGAATGTGAAAAATCAGGTTCGTTTTTCAAAGATTTTTACGATGTATTATGAGAAATCGGATTTTGGAAGAATCAAATTAACCGTAGGAGAATTGCGGGGAAGCCGACAAAGAATACAATATTGTATCAGCACAACAGAAAAATGACCGAAAAACTCGCGTGGTATCGCATAATTATTCGGTCAATTCTTCTTTTTTTATGTTGCAAAAATACAAATAATTTTTTGAATAAACAAAAAAATAAAGTTACTCGCTACTATTTTCGATGTTAAAATCCGTATTTCGTGTTTCCATTTTTTTCTATATTTGCGAAAATAAAAACGAAAAAGTATAAAAATCAAATCATAAAATATTGCGTTTAGCAGTTCATTTTCTTGTTTCAAATACTCGAAATATTTAAACACATAAGAACAATGGCTGTAAAATGCACTCGGTCGGGTGTGTTTTGCTTCATTTCTTATGTGGGGTTGTTCGAGTAACCTGAAACAAGGGTGTAGTTAATTCACGCCCTTTTTTATTGTTTGTTAGAATAATCTTAATTAAAAATTGAAAAAAATGAAAAAATTTATTTTAAAACCTCTGTTTATCATTGTTCCGATGATTTCCGTTTCTGCTTTTGCGCAAGAAAACGTGCAAGATTCCATTAATAAAACTGCGGAAAAACAAGATACCATAAAAGCAACTCCCGAACAAAAAATTCAGGAAGTGGAAATTTTAGGTCAGAAAAAATTGATTGAAAGAAAAGTGGACAGAATCGTTTTCAATGTGGAAAATTCTGTGGCAGCAAGCGGAGGAACGGCGTTGGACGCTTTGGAAAAAGCACCGCAAATTCGGGTGAAAGAGGATGAAGGAATTTCGATGATCGGTAAAAGTTCGTTGATGGTGCTTATTGACGACCGACAAATTTTGATTTCCGGAAAAGACCTGACGGATTATCTGAAAAGCATGCCTGCGGACAACATCAAAAGCATTGAAATCATCAGCAATCCGCCTGCAAAATACGATGCCGAGGGAAATTCCGGAATTGTGAACATCGTTTTAAAAAAAGCAAAAGCCAATTCTTGGAACGCCAATTTTACGGAAAATTATCGGCAAGGAAAATACGCCTACAACAGTAATTCCGCATTGTTTAATTTGAATAAAAATAAATTATCTCTCTCATCATCAGTAGGTTATGGTTCCGGAAATGCACACACTATCAATCGAAGTGAAATTTTTTATCCCGACGAATATTGGAAAGCAGAAAATAATCGAAAAAATAACGGCTATTATTTTTCGGGAAAATTGGGTTTGGATTATGCAATCAGCGATAAATTCACGATTGGAATTTTGTATAATCATTTTAACAACAAAAACAACTACGATAACCACGAAAAAACATGGATTACCGGAAATCCCGATTATGACGCGATAGAAACGCCGAAAAAAAATCATGAAACCTCCGATTTCAATACGGCAAATTTGCACGGCATTTACAAAATAGATTCCATCGGCAGAAAATTGAGCGTGGATTTTAATTATATATTTCGAAAAAATATGAACGACAATGTTTTCAGTTCGAGTTATTTTCTTGATAATCAATTACAAAACTTTTCAAAGGCAAACAATTTGGGAAATCAAAACATAGAAAATTATTCGGTTTTGGTAGATATGGAACATCCCACGAAATTTATAAATTGGAATTACGGCGGAAAACTTTCCTTTTCAAAAACCGATAATCAGGGGTTTTATTACGATTTGATTTCGGGAACGCCGGTTTTAGACCCGAACAATACCGATCATTTTATTTACACAGAAAACAATGAAGCGCTTTATCTTTCGGCAAACAAAAAATTCGGCGAAAAATGGGAAGCAAAAGCGGGAATCAGAATGGAAAATACGCAACTGAAAGGAAATTCTTTGACCACGAATGAAACCAATCGGCAACATTATACCAAACTTTTTCCGACCGCTTATTTGAATTATGAAGTTAATGAAAACAACACATTATCAATAAATTACGGAACAAGAATCCAACGTCCGAATTATGGCTATCTCAATCCGTTTCGTTGGTATTCGAATCCGTTGGTTTATTCCACCGGCGATCCGAATTTGCAGCCGTCTTTCACGCACAATTTTGAATTTTCTTATTCGCACAAAAACCTCAACACAACGCTGTATTATTCACGAGCGGAAGGCGATTTTGAGCAATTTACCTTGTTGAACGCGAACGATAGAACGCAAATCATAAAACCATATAACGGATTGAATTCCAATATTTTCGGTTTAAAAGGCGATTACAATTTTTCTAAAATTAAATGGTGGGAAACTTATACCGAATTTGATTTGCATTACGCCGAATACAAGGCACTTTTGCCGTTCATCACGAATACGAATAATTTCGGCTGGGGCTACTATTTTTCCACCGACCATACTTTTTATTTCGATGAAAAAAAGAATTTTGCTTTTAATATAAATTGGTGGTATTCCTCCAAAGGTGTGGATCAAATGGACATTGGCTCGGCATACAATAAATTAGATGTTGCTTTAAAAATGTCTTTTTTCAGTAAAAATTTGAGCGTTACTTTAAAAGGAAACGATATTACGGGCAGCAATCGGCAAATTTGGACTGCTTTCACAAACCACATCAAAAACGTCTATCTTTTTTACGGCGATTACCATCAAAATTTCAGCATTTCCGTTTCCTATAAAATCGGCAACAAAAACATCAAATCCCAAAATCACAACACCGGAAATACGGAGGAACAGGAGAGATTGTAGGGTTTTGTAATTCAAGGTTCAGAGGTTCAATGTTCAGGGTTTAAATTGTTCAAAGTCTGTTAAAGCGTTTCGACAGCCCTTCGACAGGCTCATGATGACATTGCTCAATGTGACACGGTTATTAACAAACAAATCATAATCTATTCTGCTTTTCACTCGGCAAAAGTCTGAAAAGGGGCATCGCAAAACAACCCCAATATTGGGGTGAATTTTGATTTCAAAAAAAAGCGTGTAAACTTTTTTATTGGTTTACACGCTTTGGCATTTTGCAGAATGTATCTTCTAATCTTTCAGAAAATTTCTTAATTTTTTATCAAAGGTAAAAACGTCATATTTATCTTCCCTTGCGTAGCCTATAAGCAGACAATCCACAAAATCGAACGCAGTAGAAGCATAAACCCGAAGTGCATGCAATACAACATGCTGTTGGGCGACTACAATATTATTCACATTTGCTACATCTGCCATGGTTTGGGCGATCAGAGTACGCTCTACGCCATAAACCTTTGACAAGACATATACAATCTCGGCAACAACTTCCACAGGGACGAAACAAACATCAGAGGACAAGCGTTTTTTAGCCTCCTCTACCATTGCCGGATGATCCCTCAAAACAATGCGCAGTATAACGTTTGCATCAAATATTACCATATTTCTCCGCTATATGATTTGCCCACGCATGCTGTTCCCGCTCCCATAAAGCCGGATTGGCATATTCTTTCAAGCAACCCGCCAAACTTTCTATGGAATTTTTTTGTTTTTGAGGTGTTTCTTTTGCCTGCGGAGGTGCCATCACGATTACTTCTACCTCCAAATCCCCGGAAACCCAAGGCAAGTCCATAATCGGTTTAAGCAGATTGGTGTTTACGGTTTTTCTGATTACTTGCATAATCTTTGCATTTAAAATTATCATCGCAAAATTATAGTTTTTTTTAGTGTAAACCAATAGGTTGTAAGTTCAATGTTCAAGGTTCAAAACCCAATGTTTAAACTCATTGTTACACTGTTACACTGATAAATTGTTACATTGTTGCATCATTCATCCAATTCCTCTTTCAAAATTTCTTTCACTTCTTCGATGGTTTCTTCTTCCAAATCCGTCATTTTGATGAGGCTTTCGGTTTCTTTATCCAAAACGCTTTTCGCGGTCGTGAGTCCTACTTTTTTAAATTCATCTAAAATCCAACCTTCGATTTCGTCATTAAATTCATCCAATTCCACGTCGTCGTCTTCGTTGGTTTCCCTGTAAACATCTATTTCGTAGCCGGAAAGCCAAGACGCCAATTTAATATTTTGCCCCTGTTTTCCGATGATTTTCGAGATTTCTTCCACCGGCGTGTAAACCAAGGCGTATTTTTCGTCTTCGTTGAGGTCAATTTTATTGATGATGGCATTTCCAAGTGCTCTTTTCACGAGGATTTCTGGATTTTTAGACCATTGAATCACGTCAATATTTTCGTTTCTCAATTCGCGAACCACGCCGTGAATCCTCGAACCTTTTACGCCGACACAAGCACCGACCGGATCAATTCTGTCGTCGTAAGCATCCACCGCAATTTTTGCTTTTTCGCCGGGGATTCTCACCACTTTTTTCAGGATAATGGTTTCGTCTTGAATTTCGGGAATTTCGAGTTCCAAAAGTTTTTCCAAAAATTTCGGAGCCGTTCTGGAAACGATGATTTGCGGTTTCGAGCCTTTAAAATCCACGCTTTCCACGATGGCTCGCACGCTTTCGCCTTTTTTATAGAAATCCGAAGGGATTTGATTTTCCTTCGGAAGGGTGAATTCATTGCCTTCGTCATCCAACAAAATCACATGTTTGTGGCGAACGTGATGCACTTCACCGATTACAATTTCCCCGATTTTATCGTGAAATTCTTCGTAAAGCATCGCATTGTTGTGCTCTTGAAGTTTTGCGGAAAGAATTTGTTTCAGAGCCAAAATACTTCTTCGTCCCAACTGCGAGAGCGGGATTTCTATGGTATAATCTTCGCCGATTTCAAAAGTCGGGTCTATTTTTTTGGCTTGGGAAATTTCGATTTCGAGGTCGTCGTCTTCGGACATTTCGTCCTCCACGATGGTTTTGTTTAAAAATATCTGAAAATCCCCTTTGTCGGGGTTCACGATAACGTCAAAATGATCGTCGGAATCGTATCTTTTTCTCAATAAAGTTTTAAGAGAATCTTCGATAATCGCCATTAAATCTATTTTGCTGATGCCTTTTTCGTCTCTAAAATCGCCAAAGGATTCGATTAATGCTGAATTGTCCATATTGTTTTGCTGTTTGTTTTTTATCCTCTCCCTAAATCCCTCTCCCAAGGAGAGGGACTTCGCGCGCTCCATTTGGATTGGTATTTTTGGATTTTTTTAATTGTTAATATAATATTACTGTTTTTTTTTAACATCATTTTTTACCGATTTTTCCCCCTTGCCTCATTCATTTTTATTTTTTTTAAAGGAATCGGCGAATCCTTTGGATTTCGGGGGACAGGGGGATTTTCACCACCGCTTTTTTAATTTCGGAATATGGGATTTCCTTTTCTTCTTCTGCGTTTATTTTTCCTTTTCCGATTTCTTTCGGTTTTCTGTATCTTAAAATCAGCGCGATTTTTTCATCGTCTGCTTTGGAAAGTTCGCCGGAAATTTTGGACGAATCGTTTAGCAAAACCTCAATTTCCCGACCTTTATTTTTCACGAATTGCCTTTGCAAAACCAAAGGTTCGCCAACTCCGGCAGACATCACTTGCAAAGAAAAATCGTGTTTTTCTCTATCCAAATTGAATTCTATCGCTCGGCTGACATCTAAACAATCCTGCAAACTCACGCCGCTATCGCCGTCTAAAATGATGGTAATATCATCCGCAGCGGAAACTTTTAAATCTATAAGAAATAAATCCGTTCTTTCCTGCAAAAACCGGTCGAGCCATATTTCAATTTCTTTTCTAAATTCCATTTCAAGCGGATTTCGGAAGTTTTTTGCTACGAAAAAAGGCTTTCTTTCGAAGCCTCTCATTCATTAATTTTCCGTAAATCCGCCGCAAATATACATATTTTTTGCGATTTGGCAATAGTGATGACGCGTTAGTTTTTAAAAACAATATACAATAGATTGATTCACAGTAAGATGCTGGTGTTTTTTTAATTTTCTCAAAATTGAATTCCGCTTGGAAAATATTTTCTCTTATCCGAATAGAGTCATTACACTAAAAAATCCGTATATTTACCCTCCAAAATTTGTGAAATGATTTTTGAGATCAACGACCATTTCATCACCGAAACTAATGCGGAAACCAAAAGATACAACAAGGGAGGCCTCATCGTCAATGAAGGACAAACGTCTTTTTTCTTTTATTATTTGATCTCCGGAGAATTGCACGTTTACAATGATGCGCCCGAAGGAAAGGAATTTCTACAACACAAAGTGAAGGAAAAACAATTCTTCGGCGAGCCGGCAATACTTTTAAATCTGCCGCTTCCGGGAAATGTGAAAGTGGTTTCCGAAAGCGCAAAAATCTTGAAAATAAGAAAGGAAAAATTTTTGCAATATCTTAAAAATCATCCCGATTGGTGCATAGAATTTATGAAATCTATTGCGGAAAAATCCATCCAAAAAAGTAATGCTCTGAAAAACATCGTGTTCCTGAATCCGGAAGATCGAATCATCAAACAATTTAATGATTATAAGGAAGGAAAAAATGAAAAAACAGTGATCAAGCTCACGCGAAAAGAAGTTTCGAACATGACGGGACTTCGGATTGAAACCATCATCAGAACCATCAAAAAAATGGAGAAAGACGGCAAATTGGAAATCATCAACGGAAAAGTTTATTATTAAATTTGCAGAATATTTTTAGGTTAGATTATGAAAAATACGATTTCTATTTTACTGAAACTCAGCGTTTTTAATTTTTTTATCGTTGCCGTTTTGGGTGTGATTATGCGTTACAAAATAGCGTATTCTTTTCCGTTTTTAGACCAAAAAAACCTTCAAGAATCGCACTCTCATTTTGCATTTTACGGCTGGATTACGAGCATTATTTACCTCCTGATTTTAAAAATTTTGCACGAAGAAATCCCCGATTTTAAAGCGAAAAAATACATTGCAACCATCATTATCAATTTAATCGGTTCCTACGGAATGCTCGCCGCATTTTTGTATAGCGGTTATTATTGGCTTTCCATCGTGTTTTCAAGCATTTCGCTGTTGAGCAGTTTTGTGTATTTTTTTATGTTTCTGTCCGATTATAAAAACCTGAAAACCCTTTCCCGAAAATGGTTTGTCGGCGGTTTTGTATTCGCTCTGTTTTCCTCGCTCGGCGTTTTTATGTTGAGTTATATGATGGTTTCCGGACACATTTTTCAGCATACTTATTTGGCATCCACCTATTTTTATCTGCATTTTCAATACAACGGATTTTTTATTTTTTCCTGCATCGGATTGTTAATCAATAATTTAGAAAAAATCGGAGCCGTTTTATCCGAAAAAGAAAATAAATCTATTTTTTTACTGATGTTCATCAGTTGTTTTGCGGCGTACGGATTATCGGTTTTATGGGCGAAACTTCCGATTTGGGTTTATGTAATCATTGTTTTGGCAAGTTTAATGCAAACATTCGGAAGCCTAAAATTGTTCAATTTGGTGAGAAGAAATTGGAATTTATTAAAAGAAAATTGGAACTCTTTTCAGAGATTTATCTTGATTTATGCAGGTTTGGCGTTTTTCGTAAAAATTCTTTTGCAGTTGGGTTCCACCATTCCGGCGGTGAATCAATTCGCTTTCGGGTTCCGAAATATTGTGATTGCGTATTTGCATTTGGTTTTGCTGATGTGCATCACGAGTTTTCTGTTTCTGCAAATTTTTTCCAATGAAAATCGTGAGAACAATTCCGGTGTAAAATTATTTCTGTTGGGAACATTTTTAAACGAATTGGTTTTAGGAATTATGGGGATTTTGTCGATAAAATACATTATATTTCCGTATTCTCAGCATATTTTGTTCGGCATTTCCGTGCTTTTAATGATTTCCGCCTGGATGATTTTTGCGAGGATGAAACAGCACAAATCCCGATTTATCGAAACAGGTTTTTAATAAAATATTGTTCTACAAAAGACAAGAATAGGCAATAACTGCTCTTACTTATTTTTATTAAAAATTATACTCTAAATGTTTGATGATCATTCTTTGTGTCAAAGTTAGTGGTACAAAAGTTTGTCCACACAGCCACTCTGCAAAAATCATTAAAAATGGATCGCCAAAACTCACAAACAAAGACTCCGGAAAACATTAAAACCTCACGAAACATGGCACATTTTTGCTTTTTCCTTTCATCACGTCATTTTTCAACTTGCCAAATTGTCATATTCTCGGCTCTATAAATTAAATTTGTAATTTTGGCTTATATTTGGAGAGAATTTTATCTTTTAATACACTTATGAATTTTAAATTTTCAGAAGGTTTAAACCGCGTTTTTAAACAAGGAAAAAATGAAGCGAGAAGGCTGAAAAGCGAGTTCCTGAACACAGAACATTTGCTGCTCGGCATCATTAAAACGGATAATTCCGCAAGAGAAATTTTGGAACATTTTAATGCGGATTTATTGCAGATTCGCCGAAAAATAGAAACCTTAAATTCCGATTGGCTGAACCCGACCGTGATGGAAGAAATTCCCAACATTCAGTTTACAAAAATGGCAGACCAAGCCGTGAAACGCGCAGAATTGGAACGTCGGCAATATCAAAGTCCCGAAATCAATACCGTACATTTGCTTTTGGGAATTCTTTACAAACAGGAAGATCCCACTTCAAATATTTTGGAGGCTTATGATGTTGATTATGAAAGAGTTTCAAAAGAATATCAAACGATGTTGAAAAATTCCGGACATTCCTCACCGAAAATGAGTGTTTACGAAGACGACTACGAAAAAGAAGATTTCGGACCGATGCGAAGACCACTCGGAAATTTCGGAACGGGAAAAACCAAAACGCCGACTTTAGACAATTTCGGAAGAGATTTGACGATTCTCGCACGAGACGGAAAACTCGACCCCGTCATCGGCAGAGAAAAAGAAATCGAGCGCGTTTCGCAAATTCTTTCTCGGCGCAAAAAAAATAATCCGCTGCTCATCGGCGAACCCGGAGTCGGAAAATCTGCGATTGCGGAAGGTTTGGCACTGAGAATTTTTCAGAAAAAAGTGTCCAGAGTTTTATACGGAAAACGCGTGGTTACGCTGGATTTGGCGAGTTTAGTCGCCGGAACAAAATATCGCGGACAGTTCGAGGAAAGAATGAAAGCCGTGATGACGGAACTCGAAAAAAGCCGAGACGTGATTTTGTTCATAGACGAAATCCACACCATAGTCGGAGCCGGCGGCGCAACCGGAAGTTTAGACGCTTCAAATATGTTTAAACCGGCGTTGGCAAGAGGCGAAATACAATGTATCGGTGCTACCACTTTGGACGAATATCGGCAATACATCGAAAAAGACGGCGCGCTCGAAAGGCGTTTCCAAAAAGTGATGATAGAGCCGACTTCCATTGACGAAACCATTCAGATTTTAAATCAAATTAAAGATAAATACGAAGATCATCACAACGTAGTTTATACCGATGAAGCGATAAATGCTTGTGTAAACCTGACTGCCAGATACATTACCGACAGATTTTTACCGGACAAAGCCATTGATGCGATGGACGAAGCCGGCTCGCGGGTTTACATTAAAAATATGAATATTCCGACAGAAATCGTGGAAAACGAAAGCAAAATCGAGGAAATAAAAGAACTGAAACAAAAAGCCGTAAAAGCGCAAGACTATTTGGAGGCTCGAAAATTGAAAGACGAAGAAGAACGTTTGCAACGCGAATTGCAGTTTGCTCAGGAAGAATGGGATAGAAATGTGCGCCAAAGAAAAGAAACCGTAACCGAAGAAAATGTGGCGGAAGTGGTTTCGATGATGAGCGGCGTTCCGGTAACGAAAGTTGGGAAAAATGAATTGGACAAATTGGCACAAATGGACGAAAAACTGAACGGAAAAGTAATCGGTCAGCACGATGCGGTGAAAAAAGTCGTGAAAGCCATCCAAAGAAACAGAGCCGGATTGAAAGACCCGAACCGACCGATTGGAACGTTTATTTTTCTCGGAACCACCGGTGTCGGCAAAACCGAATTGGCAAAAGTAATCGCCCGCGAATTGTTCGATTCCGATGAAGCATTAATCCGAATTGATATGAGCGAATATATGGAAAAATTTGCGGTTTCCAGATTGGTAGGCGCGCCTCCGGGCTACGTCGGCTACGAAGAAGGCGGACAACTGACGGAAGCCGTTCGCAGAAAACCTTACGCCGTGATTCTTTTAGACGAAATCGAAAAAGCACATCCCGATGTTTTCAATATTTTGCTGCAAATTTTGGACGAAGGACACATCACAGATTCTTTGGGAAGAAAAATAGATTTCAGAAATACGATTATCATCCTCACTTCCAACATCGGAACCAGAGATTTGAAAGATTTTGGAGACGGCGTCGGGTTCGGGACTTCCGCGAAAAAAGCAAACGCCGATTCCAGAGCGAAAGCCACGATTGAAAGTGCGTTGAAAAAAGCATTCTCGCCGGAATTTCTCAACAGAATTGATGACATTGTGATTTTCAATTCGTTGGCACAAGAAGACATCCGAAAAATCATTGATTTGGAACTCTCCAAACTTTACGGCAGATTGGAAAAATTGAACTATAATGTAGAACTCACCGACGAAGCAAAAGATTTCATTTCCGAAAAAGGTTGGGACAAAGATTTCGGAGCGCGACCTCTGAAACGCGCCATTCAAAAATACATCGAAGATTTGCTCGCCGAAATGCTCGTAAACAAACAATTCAGCGAAGGCGAAACCGTAGTTCTCACCGTAAACGAAGCCAAAGACGGATTGGTGGGGGAAAACAAATTTGAAAATGCGGAAATGGGGTGATTGGGAGATGAAGCGGGTTTGCATAGAAACCATCGGATAAATAAAAGTATCAATTCGTGAAAAATTGTAAATTTGTGGTTACTAATTGATACTTTTATATGGATGTAAAAAATGCAACGGAAGAATTGCTAACGGTCAAAGAAGCGGCTGAATTATTGAAGGTTACGGAAGTAACTATTAAGCGTTATATTTCTAAAGGCGTAATTCCCTCTGTTAAAATTGGCGGCGCAAGGCGGATAGTAAAAGGCGACATTTGGGATGATTTTATTCAAAAAATGCGTTCCGAAAAAAGATATGAACTACCGGAAGAACATACCGATTTTTTTGTTGCCGAACCACAAGCCGAATATCTTGTTTCAAGAGAACTTGCCAAAGAAGAAAAGAAATCAAAATTAGGTTTCAATGGGCTAACGCCTACCGAATGGGCATTGCTTTCTAAAAATGTGATTGTAGAAGACGATTTACTAAATCCTGTTTGGAACGATTTATCCTCTCCCCGAAATAAATATCAGTTGGAACACGGTGCGGTTTATCCGATTAAACTTTGCGACAGATTGATAAAAATGTATTCGGCAGAGGGCGACACCGTTTTTGATCCGTTTTTAGGAATCGGCACAACGATGATTGCCGCCCAACAACTTAATCGCCATTGCGTAGGCACAGAATTAAATCCGAAATTTGCAAAGATTGCTCAAACTTGGTTAGACGATGTGCAAGGACTTTTTAAAAATAATATGCACTATAAAATTGTGAATGATGATTGCCGAAACCTTTTGCAGCACGTCAGAAAAGATAAAATACAACTAACCATTACCTCGCCGCCATACGCGGATTTTATACAAAAATCATTGAAAGATAGGGCAACCGTTCACAAAACCTCTATAATACAACACGAAAACAACAGCACCGTAAAACAATACAGCCAAGAAGAAAACGATTTTGGAAATTTGCCTTATCCCGAATTTTTGGAGCAAATAAAAAATATTCTGAAAGATAATTTGGCGATTACAAAAGCAGGCGG
>JAITMJ010000029.1 GCA_031277475.1 Flavobacteriaceae bacterium | reverse complement strand
CCGGTTTTTTTGCCTGACGAATCATAGAAAGTTTCATTGCCTTGTGAATCCTTTTTAACTACACTTTCTTTTTTTCCGGATTTATCATATTGCGTTTGATTTCCTTTGGAATCCGTTTTTATTGAGGCGGTTTTTTGACCTCTCGAATCGTAAACGGTTTGGTTTCCTTTGGAATCTGTTTTAATGCTTCCTGTTTTTTGACCGTTGGCATTATAAATGGTTTTGTTTCCTTTGCTGTCGGTTTTGACGGTTTCTATTTTCCTGCCGTTTTGGTCGTATCGCATTTTTGTGGATTGCGAATAAACTGATGAAAATACGAAAGAGAAAATAAAAAGAAGTAATCGGGTTTTCATATATTGTCTTTTCTGTTTAGTAATGGCTTATATTTTTTTATCAAATATTCTTCAAGTTCGTAGCGACCAAATGATACGGGAAAAATCGTTGATTTACAGGTCTTTAGGAAATCAGTTACTGCTTGATCTTCTTTCTCATTGAAATAACGTTTTTTACCGCTTTTTTCTTGTAAATGAAAACCTAAAATATCCGTTCCTATGTGTCGCCTTAGAGCAGAAAAATAGGTTTGTCCGCTATGTGTTTTAATTCTATCTGCTATGTCCGAACTCTCACCGATATAGATTAATTTGCCTAATTTATCTTTGACCAAATAAAGTCCGGCTAATCCAACAACCTTTGTATCAAACCAAGGTCTGAAATCCGACATTAAAATTTCATTTTCTCCTTCTTTTAAAAGATTTTCGGCGTTTTTTTGCACTTCATTCCAAAGTCCGTCTTGGTCGGCAATATTATATTTGTTTCTTTTTCCCAACTGAAAACGATTGAGTTTTGTGGGTAAATTCACGATGCCAAATTCTTCAACTTCTTTTCTCCCAATGTTTGTGAGCATAAATTGAATTTTAAATTTATCAATGGGCAGTAGTTTTATAGGTAGTAATTTTTTATAATTCTTGTAAAAAGTTGAAGTGTTCAATTTAAATTGTTGTTTTAATCTGTTTTTGAGTTCTTTAGCTTCCCCGATGTAGTAAGGAATTTCGTCAAGAGAAATCAAATAATTTCCCATATTTTTTTCATTAATATTTGCTAAATCACAATAGGGCAAGGTTTTTAGTTTGTTCAATCCGCAGGAAAGAATTTTATCAGACAGTTTTTGTGTTTCGTTCCAAGTAAGATTTTTCATATTCTTTGTTTTAACTATTTTGCCTGTTTCTTAATCATTTGAATTATATCATAATCATCATTACTGAATATACCAATAGTATAGAAGTTTTTATTAACATCATATCCATATTCCTCGAAATAGTCAAAGATGTCAACGTTTGTATATCCTTCATTTGTTACTATAAATGTCGTTGTTGCTCCCCTATATTCTTTTACTATACCTGTTTCTTTTTCCTCATAGCTATCTATAAGTTTGCAGCCGAAAGATTTTATTCTATCAACATAAGAAAGATATTTATTTGTATTATTCGTTGATATTTGAAGTGTTTTAATATCATCAGCATAATATCGGTATATTATTATTGCCACAGTCACCCTATTATTCGAAATAGATGGATTTGTAAAGACGATACCGTATTCTATAGTGCTCAGATACACCCACCCCTTTTTCGCAAGATATTCTTCCACATACGCCAAATCGTGTTTCCTCAAATTTATAAGTTCATCTAATGTAACATTTTGGGCTTTTGCCAAAAATACAAAACAGATTAGAAATAATGCAATTATTTTTCTGCCGTACCAATTTGATTTTTGATTTTCCATTTTTTGATTTTTATTCAAAACAAACCACAAAAAAAGCGGACTTAATTATCCGCCTTGAGGTCTTGAGATACCCATTATTCAAAATAAGTAAGCCCGCATTTCTGCGAGCGTTGTCACTTATTCTCTGAATAATTTTGAAAGTTCTCAAGTTTCAAGGCAAGAATACAGCAAAACGCTATATTTTTATGTCCGTTTTTTTATGCCATTTATTTTTTAAATTTGGTAACAAATGTAAGGAAATATTTTGAGATGGATTTTTCTTTCATCATCATCGAACACAATTTAGACGTGATAAAACTCGCCGACCACATCATAGACATCGGTCCCGAAGGTGGAAAACTCGGCGGAAAAATCATCGCACAAGGAACGCCGGAAGAACTCGTGAAAAATAAAAAAAGTTTGACGGGAGAGTTTTTGGGGAGGGAGATTTGAATTTTATTCTTGTGCTAACTTTAGTTTACGTTCTTCAAAGTAGCGTTTAATCTGCTCAAAATCCATATCTTTTATTTCGTTTGAGATTTTGTCTCTAACTTCCCGCATAAATTTTACCGCTTTGAAATCCTTTATTATTTTGTCTTTACTTCTCATAGTTTATAATATCTTTGGGTGAACGAATGTCTATTTGTGTATATCCTGATTTCAAATTTACGGCGTTGTAACCTCTTATTCTAAAAACGTTTACAATATGTTTGAAGTTCCAACTCACCAAAATATCGGCTTTGTTGATAGTTGCTAAAGCGATGTGAAGACAATCTTCCCTGCTTGTTTTTCCGACAACTTTTTCGGCAATGTATGTATCAGCAAGTTTTACGGCTTCTTCCGTAAGTTCCACTCGCTTTTTTAAATTTGACGGAATGTTTTCTAAAAACTCCTTTACCCGCTTCGGTGCATTGAGAAGTTCATCTTCGGTAACGGACGAATATATTATAGTATAATCACCGGATAACGATTTCCCAATTTTAAATGAATCCTTAGGCTTATCATCTATCTCCACATTATACACACTCGCCCAATGTTTCAAAACATTATCATTGCTTAATGCGGTATAATCTGGCATAGAAAAAGAACCGGGATCTCTCGGATCTATGGGTTTTTCAATAACTTTTTTGTCCATAGAATTCATCGCAAGCATATGCAATTTTGCGGGCTGAGGAATGGCAAATTCAAACATCAGGCGTTTGCCGTAGTTCCAAACTTGGTTTTTCATCAGTTTGTCCACCCATCTGTAAACGCCGACCACGTGTTTATCGCCTTTTTTATTGTCGAATCCGTGAATATTATTTTCTTCAAATTCTTCAATGATTTTCTCGATTCGTTCCTTGTGAACTTTGGAAACCACTCTGTCCAACGCTCTCGCCGTAATATCCTGAGCCTGCGTTACGGCTTGCCTCATACTATCTTCTTTGGAACGATGATTGGCATAACTTGCGCCGATATCAAAATAAGAGTTTCCTTTCACACCCAAACTGACATGTGTATTTGCACTCACTCCCATATCTGTGGCTTCTTGGAGAATTTTTGAAATTTCGGATTGCATTTCGAAGCGGCTGGCTGTGGTTGTATCGGTAAGTTGCTCGCGTTCCGTATCGGAAGATTCGGTTTCGGTGATTTCACTTCTTCTCAATCTTCGGGTAGATTTTTCACGGTATTCCCGAGCCATAATGTTTTCAATATTGGCTACTTCGCCTTCTACATAAGCGTGCGTGGACTGTTCCACTTTCAAATAATCCGCAATTCCCAATCTTTTGATGCCGGAACCGGAAGGCGTGAAATCACTCGAAGTTGAAACTTGCACCGGAGATTGAGGCGATAAAACATTCCTGCCTACGAAATTGTATTGTTGTGTATAATAATCAGGTAGATTATTACCATTTTTAATTGTCCTATTCATTACAATTTCCGTAGTGTAAGTATTTCCATCCGACAATACAAATTCTGCGTTAATCGTAAAACTATCTCCGGTAAAATTGTGAGCGGGAATATGAATATTATCATTGAATATTTCAAAAGTTCCGGCTCCCAATGATGTTTTTTGTCCGGAGTTATCACTAACCGAAGCGTTGTTCAATCCGTGAGCCGTGTATTCGGCGGAAACGATGTCAAGTGTTCTATCATCCAATGAAATAAGCACAAACCAATTCTCATAATCAATTCCTATGGTTGATATGCTGAACGTTTTATTATTGGATGTGTCGCCATTAGAACCAATCGGAATTAAAACACCGCCAACGCTTGCAAACTCCATTTTTTTGATTTCCGTATTGGTATAAATGGCATCATTGGCTTCAGAGATTTTGTTGTTGATTTCATTCAAAATGTCATCAAACGTGAGATACTCATCTTCGGGAAAAACTGCGGAAATGGTTTCCAAATCAAGAACATTGTCTCTCGAAATTGCTTTTGATGATACTTCGGAACTTTCCATATAGATTCCGAAAAAAGCGGCAAAAGTATTCAAAGATTCGGAGGAGAGTTTTTGTTGAAACACCGTCAAATCCCTTTCGGGTTGGGCGTTGTACGCAAATTCCTCTATTGTCGGTTTTGGCACATTATTTAGAGCCAAACGTTTTTGAGCGTCGGTAGTTTCTTCCGTGAAATTGGCTTCTACAACCAAAATAGCATTTTCATAAACCTCTAACAGCGGTTTTATGTTTTGCTGATACCGTTTGTATGCAGCGTCATAAGATTTGGCATAATCGGCGGTATATTTTTTTTGAAGTTTTTGAAGTTCTTTTTTAAGTTTTTCCAACGCATTTTTTCCATAAACAGCCTGCAAAAGTTCTTGCTTTTTGAAGTCTGCCGACAAATTTTGTACTTCCAAAGGAAAAGTTCCATTCGGAAGCTTTGCTACAATAGGAGGAACAACGTCACTGCTTCCCGCAGAAATCGAATCTACAAACAATTCTTCGGGAAGCACTACTTTTGCGGTGGCGAAAGTTTGCAGTTTTTCTGCTTTTTTCTTTGAATCGATTTCATCAGAAACGCTGTTGTAATGCTCGATATAATGCATCAATTGAAGAATTTGTATGAGGGCTTCCTTCACATAAAAATCTTCCTGAATAAGCACTTGATAAACAAGGCTGTCCCACAATATTTGGAAAAAGAAATTAACATCTTGAATCCCGGAAAAATCGCCTTGAAGTTCAATCACTTCCGGTTTGGAAAGCATTCCGTTTTCTGCCAGATTTTTACTTTTTGTATAAAAATTTCCGAAATAGGTTTCCAAACTTTGCAGTGTTCTTTTGATGCTCGGCGTATTGTTTACATCTATTTGGTTTCCAGGTATTTGCGCGGTCAAAAAATCGATTTTAGATTTTCCGCTTGTTTTCGTCCAACTTTCAATCAGCGTATCGAAAACGCCTTCTTGTCTGCTGTTTCTGAAAATAAATTTCAGGTTTCCTTTTTTTTTGCCAATTCCGGATTTCTCATATTCACAAATCTGAAAAGTGTTTGTGTAGCCGGCGGCGAACTTACTACGTCTGTAGTGTTGATATTATTACTCATTTTTATTATATTTGTTTTGATTTTTTTAAAAAGTTAAAATTTGAAGGGCATTTTTTATTAATGCGAATCTTCGGTTTTAGCCTTATTTTTTAGGGTGGTTTCCGGCTAAACGGATGTCCACCTTTTTACTTGATGGGTAACATATCTTATAATTCAAAGTTTAAAATTCAATGTTCAAAGTTTCTAAAAGCAAAGGTATATCGGCACTACGACAAAACTTGACGCATTAAAATTTGTTTTTAATTTTTTACAGGATTTCTTGTAAATAGTTGGTTTTCAAGGAGAAAAAT
>JAITMJ010000121.1 GCA_031277475.1 Flavobacteriaceae bacterium | reverse complement strand
TCGCCTTTCACTTTTGAATTTCTCGGATTGAAGGCAAAAGATGTCGTAGAAGAATCGGATGTTGAAACGGCTTTGCTCAATCAAATTCAGGAATTTCTGCTCGAATTGGGTTATGGTTTCTGTTTTGAGGCCCGGCAAAAACGAATTCTGATTGACGGAGAATACTATTTTTGCGATTTGGTTTTTTATCATCGCGTATTAAAGTGCCACATTTTAATTGATTTGAAAAATGAGAAATTTAAACATGAAAACATCTCACAATTAAATACTTACGTCGGTTACTACAAAGAAAATATGAGAAAAACCGGCGATAATGAACCCATTGGAATTTTGCTTTGCACCGACAAATCGGATGAATTGGTGCGTTATGCCACCGCCGGAATGGACAATAAACTTTTTGTTTCGCAATATTTGATAGAACTTCCGAAAAATGAAGAGTGGGAACGGTTTATAAAACAATTGAAAAGATAAAAAATAAAAAATAATGATTCCCTAATCCCCAAAAAAACATCATGAAAATAGCCATTCATCAAAACAAAACAAAATTCGATCATTCTACGTCGTGGTCATACGTTTGGATAGATTATTGTGAAAAAAACAATATTCCATACAAAATTGTAGATTGTTTTCAATCCGATATTATCGATCAATTAAAAGAATTCACCGGTCTTTTATGGCATTTCAGTGGTTATTCTTACAGCGACATGCTCTTTGCAAGAAGTATTTTATACAGTGCCAAACAAATGGGTTTAAAAATTTTTCCGGATTTTAATGATGCTTGGCATTTTGACGATAAAATTGCAGAAACTTATCTTTTGCAATCTGTAAATGCGCCCATTCCGCAATCCTATATTTTTCATCAATACAGCGATGTTAAAACTTGGACTCAAAACTACAATGATTTTCCGATAGTTGCGAAATTAAAAAGCGGTTCGGGATCGCACAACGTAAAATTAATAAAATCAAAAAACGGATTATTATCCTATGCAAAACGGATGTTTGGAAGAGGATACAATCCTGCTCCAAGTATTTTTGGAAAAGCAAAAGCAAACTTTGAATCGTCAAAAGATAATAAATCGCTGATGATGAAAAGAATAAAGCGAATCCCCGAATTTTACAGAACATGGAAAAATGCAAGACAATTTCCCAAGGAAAAAGGCTATGTGTTTTTGCAGGAATTTATAAAAAATGACGGATATGACTTGAAAATAGCGGTAGTCGGCAATCAATTAGGATTTCTTGCGCGTCATACTCGAGAAAATGATTTCAGAGCATCCGGCGGCGGAGATATTTACTATGACAAATCTTTGGTAACAAAAGATATTATAGATTCTGCATTTCGAGTAAGTGATGCGTTGGGATTTCAGTGTACCGGATATGATTATGTGTTTGACAGTAAAAAAAATATAGGGAAAATAGTGGAAATGAGTTATGGTTTTTCTCATAATGCAATCATGCAATCCAACGGATATTTTGACAGAGCCGGAATTTGGCACGATGAAACCTTCAATGTTCCCGAAAAAATTTTGGAAAATATGATAATGAATACATCCAAAACTTAATTCTCGATAATTAAAAATCCGTCTTTCCTTAAAATTATTCACAATCAACAAAATAAGTTGAAAAAAACGGAGGCAAACGGTTGAAAGCCATTGCCAATAATTGGACAGAAAAATTAAAGAAAACCGCACAAGCAATACAAAATGCAAAACATTGGCGAATACCATTAAAGATACAAATTATTTGAAATCTTAATCTCTTATCATTCTGTTTATATTGCGTTGTCTGCCGCCGTATTCGAATTTATTTTCGCCGAGCGTCAATCCTTCGGTAGAATAAATACTTGTGTGCAACGCGGCTTTTCCGGCATCGGTATTCACGCTGCGTAATAAAATACTGTGTTCGGTTTTCTTGGTATATTCCGTCATATTGGCAGAAGTTTGCTCAACGGTTTCTGTTCCTTTTCCCGCCATTTCTATGAAAGTGTTTAATGTTTCTAAAATTGGCGTTTCGAATTTTAGTTTTTCGTCATATTGTTCGAAAGCCTCAGAAGCAGCCGCTTCCAACAGTTTTTTCTGCAATTTTCGAAACAAGTCGGCATTACCAAAAGTTTCTACGGTTGAGATTTTGCCATTGACAAAAAAAGCAAAGCCCAATACATCTTTTTTCCCTTCAAAAGCGGGTTGCAGCGCGTTCACATATTCTGTGATGCTATTTTTCAGTTTGTCGTTTTCTAAGGTGAGTTGCAAACTTGAAGGCGAAGCACTGCTTTTCACTTCGGATTGCACGCGATCGCTGATTTTCGTTTGATAGCCGGACACTTCCTCCCAGACTTTGTGCTGATTTTTTTCCGTTCGTGCAGCTACTTTCAGGGCTTTATTATTCAACATTTTTTCCGAAGAAGAAAAAACGGAAGCACTTTCCGAGCCTCTGCCGGACCATCTGCTTTGTTCCACGCAAAAGGATTTCAGCGGGATTTTTTTAGAACCCGGCGCGAGCACAATATCCTCGCCGATGGTACGATCTTGGCGACCGCCTTTCACAATATCGCCTGCCATAATAAATACATATTCCGAAGAAATATTGTCTGCCGACAATTCCCCGACGCTGCCTGTTTCATTCAAAATAATTTTCTTTTGTTGCATTGCTTCCTCGAGCGTCAGATATTTACGCTGCAATTCATCTTTTCCTTGAATCAGGAAAATAGTCAGATTTTTGTGGGTATAAATCCGATTGCTAAACTCATTTTGCGGAACATTTTGTTGTTGGGTTCCGACTTCTTTTTTCAAACTTGCAGAAGCCAAAATAATGATGACTGCAAGAGCTGCTGTGGTTAGAATGGTCTTTTTCATTTCTATTATTTTTGTTTAAGGTTTTTTGTTTAAAGTTTAACACTTCGACTTCGCTCAGTGTGACAGCGGTTATCATTTACGTTTTTCAATGTTTTATTAGACTTTTTCTGTGTTCTGTCTGACATATTTTGTAATCTTTCAATCTTTCAATTTTTAAATCTCATCTTTTATAATATTGAATCTGAGAATCTTTCGGGAATCGGACTTCGTAAGAGAAATTTATTTTATCGCTTTTTCCGGGCTGTATCGTTTTTTTCCAAAGCAGACTTCCGGTTTTTTCATCAAATTCTCCGCCGGAACTTTCCAACATTTTTACGCTGATTTTTGAACTTTCACTAATCGGAATTTGGTCTAAAATCTCCAACTCGATGCTTTCTTTCGTGTTGTTTCGGATGCTGATTTCGTAACTTTCGATTTCACGCTTATTGCCGCTGAGAACTTTGTTTTCGTTTTTGTCTAAAAGCTTTGTTCTTTTTACCACAATTCTTTCGTCTATGCCCAGAGAAATCGGGAATTCGTCTTTCACATAATTGCTCGTGATTTGCGTTTTTCCGATATAGTTTTCATCAAAGAAAATATTTGCCTCGCCGGAAATCAAATCCAAATTTTGCCAATTTTTCACGAGTGCCAGCAAATAAGCCTTGTTGCTTTCCTTCGGAACGGTGTGGTATTTGTAATCGGCTTCCACTTGCCTTTTATCCAAAATCACGAATTGTGCTTTTTCTTGGCTCAAAATACTTTGTTCGAGTTTTAATTCGTAAACAATATTCATCTGATTTTCAGTGAGTTCTGCTATCGGAATTTCGCTGTAAGATCCGGCGTTTTTAGATTTTTCGCGCATTTGGTAAGAATTGGAAAGTTCTGCACTAATTTCATAATTCGTCGAAGGATACGCCGTAGTTGCGATGTAGTCCCGAACATACATCGGATTCAGAATCGGGCGATTTTGGTTAAAATTCGGCAAATATGTGGAAACAGAGAGTTTTATATTTTCCCAATCTTGCCCTGTTTTTTGGTAAATTTTTCCTTTATAAATAATTTCCAGCGGACTTTTCGTGTTCATTGCTCTCAAATCGTAGTTGGGGCTCCAGCCTGCACTCGAAACGTAATACGAAACGCCGAGGTTCATTTGGTAAGCATTTTCTGAAAATATTTCCAACAAAAGTTCCTTTCTGTTCAGGTTTTTATGGCTATTCACTTCGGATAATTGAAGTGCGATTTTTGAGATTTTTTCGGTGAACACGGTTTTTTGTTCGCTCAAATCGAGAAGGCTTTTATCAATTTCCAAGATTCGTTTTCTGTAAAATTCGGTGAGTTTTATGAGTTGTTCTTGCGCGGAAAAACGGTCGTCGTGCGAAATGGAAAGATTTTGATTGATGATTCCTTTTTCGCCCGTCAGCGCATTGATTTGCACATCCAATTTTTTAATTTCGAGATTGATGTTTTTTTGTTCCTCCAAAAGTGGTTTTTCGCTGTCGGACGTTTCGCTTTCTTTCAAAAAATCGGTTCCGAGCGTTATGGAAAGCAGCGTAGAATTTTTGTCGAGGCTGATTTTGTAAGTGTTTTCGTCGATATCATTCGGTAGATTCACGATTTTCACAAGGTTTTTTCCTTTTTGCAGATTTACGGCAGCCGTTCCCGAAACTTTTGCGCCTCGAAGGTAAACCACCGCTTCTTTCACCGTGATATTTTTTCTGATTTCCTCTTGCGCACTCGTTTTTATAAATAATCCCGCAAGAATTGCTGTGATTAGAATGGTCTTTTTCATATATTATTTTTGTTTAATGGGTTTGTTTAAAGTTTAAGGTTTAAGGTTTAAAGTTCAAGGTTCAAATCTTACATATTTTGTAATCTTTAAATTTCAATGTTTAAATTTTTCAAGCCAAAATTATCTTGAAAATCCGTCGAAAATTTGCAAACTTGGTGAATTGCCGTTTTGACTTGGTGAATCATTTTTTTTATTGTGTGCGGAATGTGTTACTTTGCATTGTGGAAAAAAGCCCCCTGTCCCCCAAAGGGGGAAAATGGAAAAAAGACACAAGACGAAAATGCGAGAAAACACTTTGTCAAAGTTTAAAATCTTTGACAAAGTTTTGGAAAGCAAAAGTCACAAAAGTCACTGAAGTCCCTAAAACAGAATAAAAGGATGAAAGGAGAGGGCAGTCCGTAGGACTGAATGTGAATAACCGCAGGCGGAAGCCTGTGGATTTAAGAATGATAAGAGAATCCGCTCGGAGAGCGGCACAAAAAAATCAGAAAAAATGAAAAAACATAAAATTCTTTCTTTTAGTGTAATATTTTTGTGGTTTAATTATGGTTTTTCACAAAATCTGATTGAATCTGCTAAATCGTATAGTCTTGAAAATCAATTTGATTATCCGGTAGAATTTATCTCAAAACATAAAATCAAATCAATTTCGGAATATAAAAAATCTCAAGACGGTCTTACTACTTTTAACGCTCAATATTATCAATTTAATAAATTAGGAAAACCTTTGTACAAGAAAAACGTAAATCTGTACGGCGATTCGGTGATTACAAAGTATCAGTATGATCATCAAAATAATTTATTGTCAAAAACCGTAAACAAAAGATCGGAAATTCGGCTTAGTGAACGCGTAACTTCCAATTTATTTGAGTGGATTTATGATGAAAACGGAATATTGGTCGAACAATATGAATATGGAATGATTGATTTTATCCCCGATTCTAAAGGAAACGGTGGTTGGGGTTTTAATCCCAAAATGATGATTACCAAATGTTTGGCATATACTTATGATTTTGAAAATTCAACAGTACAAATAGAAAATCAATGTAAACACGCCAAATATGAGATATATCCTCCTTCCTTTTCAATTCAAGTTAAAACCCGATTAAAGTTTTTTGAAAACGGGAAGGTTTCCGAAAAAAAAGGTGAATCTATTTTAGGGGATAATCGTAAAATAGAAACTACAACAAAATACGACCAAAAGGGAAATGAAATTTATAAAAATTACAATTCTACCAACAGCACCAAAAGTTGGATATTTCCAAAATCCTACGACCCGATTGAAAAAAACAAAATTTTACAAACGGATACTATTAAACATACGGAAACAGGCGATATTGAACTACAATATATAATTGGTAGATATTTTGGAGATAGAAGATTATTATCTGAAAATTATGTTTCCAAATTAGATTCCATCATGTTCAATAAAATACAATCTCCATTTAGAAAATCGAGACTACCCGTAAAAACGGGAGATATTGAAATACAATACACTTTAAAATCTGCGATAGAGGGAATAGAAGTTTTAAAACTTGTTTACGACTCTTATAAATCTTTAAAATACAGTATATTAGAGTGGTTTCCTGATGATAAAAAAAATCTAACATATTCTTTCCACATCAAAAAATATTCAGAGGAAAAAGTTGTTTATCAGGAAGATTTTTTATCGTCAGGTGCACCTACAAATTTTTCGGGATATCACGATAGTCGGGGATATAATCCTCCAAGAGACATCTACACAAAATCTGTTTATGAATATTTTGATAATGGCATATTAAAAAAGGTTTCATTGTATAATGAAAGCAACAATCCTACAGAAACCGTTTGTTATGATTCCGGAAGCCAATTCGAATTATCCTATACTCTAAATAATATTCCGGGAGCAAATATTTATTATGAAATTGAATATTATGATGAATAAAAAACAGATAAACACTTTGTCAAAGTTTATCTCGTCTCTCGTCTTTTTAAAGAAACAAGTAGGATGAGATTGACAAAGTTTTGGAAAGAAACAAGGGATTCCGCGTCAAGCGCGGAATGACGATAAAAGAGAAAAGAAACATTCGCACAAAACAAAGTGCAATTTAAACGCAAAAACGCACTTTCAAGAGTGCGATTTTGGAAATAATTTGTAACTTCGCCGAAAAATACAAGCAAAAAATGGATTCATTAAATAAAAATTTTAAAGATTTGTTGCTGCTGACGCCAACCGATTTTAAACGATATTTATATTCTGAAATCGCGTGGAGCGACAGAATGATAGGCATCGTCGGACCGCGAGGCGTGGGAAAAACCACAATGATTTTGCAATACATCAAAGAAAATCTCGACATAAACGAAACGCTTTATGTGCAAGCGGATGATATTTATTTTGCCAACCATACATTGGTAGAACTTGCCGACGAATTTTCCAAAAACAGAGGAAAATATCTGTTCATTGATGAAATTCATAAATATTCCGGCTGGTCGCAAGCGTTGAAATCCATTTACGATTATTTTCCGCAAATGAAAGTGGTTTTCACAGGTTCATCGGTTTTGGATATTCTCAAAGGCAGCGCAGATTTGAGCCGCAGAGCGTTGATGTTCAAAATGCAAGGACTTTCGTTTCGCGAATATCTGTTTTTATTTCATAAAATTGAAGTGGAAACGTACAGTTTGCAGGATATTTTGAATCATAAATCCGACAATTTTCCGGTTCGCCATCCGCTGCCGCTGTTCAAAGATTATTTACGGCGCGGCTATTATCCGTTTGGCGCGGAAGATACGATGTTTTCGCATCGTTTAAACCAAATGATTATTCAAACTTTGGAAACCGATATTCCGATTTATGCCAATATGAATATTTCAACCGGTAAAAAACTCGGTAAATTGCTGAAAATCATATCTCAAAGCGTTCCGTTCAAACCGAATTTTACAAAAATTGCGGGAATGCTTCAGGCAAGCCGAAATAATATTAATGATTATTGTTATTTCATGGAACAAGCGGGTTTGCTGATGCAACTGCGAGATCCGGGCGAAGGCATCGGGCAACTCGGAAAAACGGATAAAATTTATATTGACAACACGAATTTGATTTATGCTTTGGCGGAAGAAAATCCAAAAACCGGAAACCTTCGCGAAACATTTTTTTTCAATCAAATGCGGGTAAAAAACAAAGTTTATCGTTCGGAAAAAGGCGATTTTAATATTGATAATACCACATTTGAAGTGGGCGGAAAAAGCAAAACGCAGAAACAAATTGAGGGTTTGAAAAATGCTTACATCGTGAAAGACGACATCGAATACGGATACCAAAACGTAATTCCTTTGTGGACTTTTGGATTGAATTATTGATAGACGAAAGACGAAAGACACAAGACAAAAGACACAAGACGAAAGTGAGGGGAAAATACTTTGTCAAAGTTTTGAAAAAAAGAAAAGAACAAAACATCCAAACCTTCAAGGTTTTGGTCTCCGTTGAAAAGACTATTTGTCATTTATTTAGCAAAATAGGCAACAACATTATCGGGAATTTCATCTCCATCCCAATCTTCAGTTTCTCCTGCGATATATGAAAATTCATTGTCGCCGTCCGCTCCACATCCATGTTACCAAAGATCGAAAAACGGATTTACAATGAGTGAAAATGAGGGTAAAAACCCGTGATGTTTTGTTTATTTTAAATTTTCCTACATTCGTAAAAAAAAATTTAAATACCGGATCAATTAACTTATTGCCTTTACATAAAACACTATCTGATGAATCATGATGAAAGAATTCATTAACTTTATATTCTCTGTATTAAAATCAATTTCCTACAACGGACTTTTTATCATTTTGTCCATATTGTTTCCTGTACTGTTTATAAGCATTGATGCAGGAGCCGAACTTTTTCTATTACTTAAAGATCCTTATCAGTTTTATAATGTCGGTTTTGTGGCGCTTGCATTTCATTTATTGACATTGAGTATGTGGTGTTTGCCAACATTATCCATCAATCTGTTTAGTTTTTGCACCGGAAGTTATACTTCTGAAAATGAACGCATAGATTTGGCAAATCGATTAAAAAACAGATATTCATTCGTGAACGATAAAAAGTATGTTACTTCAAGACATTGGGCGGTATTGCCCTGGTTGATTTTTAATGCAACAATGGTTTGGATTTATTGGGGAAAATGGTTCGCTTTGTCGGGAATTTTTCTTTTTGTTTTGATAAACATACTTTTTCGGATCAGGAGAAACAGAGAAAAGGGGGAACGAAAAAAAAGACATCAATTTCTTATCCGGAACGAAATATGGGTATATGTTTTACTTATTGTCATATATATGATTCCTTTATTGATGTATAGGCTATTTAATTGGGATGATTTATCGAAGATTGAGAAAGGTTACAAATGGATTGAATGGTTCAATATCTGTTACTTTGGCTTCCTGATGTTTTTTATTTCATATTATACGAAATTGCTGGCTGATGACTGGAAAATGCCGAAGATTTTAGAAGAAATGAATTACGCCTCGGAAAAGCAGGGTACAACATCGGGAAAACAATACAAAAAATCAAAGCGGCGTCATCTCATCGTTCTTCTGATATTGAATTTGTTGATGTTCGTTGTGTTATACGTTTTACTTAATAACAATTTGCTTCCGCTTTTGAGTCCGATAGTGGTTGCGGTTTTGATTTCGGCATTTTTAATCATCAATTTTGAATTTTTCTTTTCATCGCAATTTATTTTATCGAACATCGCCTCGTATCAGAAACACCAATTAAGATTTAACATTTTTAAACTCTCTGCCGGAATTGTTTTGGCGGTTGTGGTTTTCACTTATTTATTTGCATCGTTAAACCAATCGAAAATCCGAACCGAATATAGCGAAAAGGTAACCAACGCCTCCTGCAAACAGGAAAATATTGAAAATTATTTTGAAAATTGGTACAGGCAAAGGCTTCTTGACGGCACATACAATGAAGAAGATTCGGTGACTATTTATTTGGTTTCCGGACAAGGCGGCGGTTCCAGAGCGGCGGTTTGGTTCATCATGTCTATGCTGAAAGCCGAAGAAGCGACGAAAGATATTATGTTTTACAAAAAAATATTTAGTATTTCGTCTGTTTCCGGTTCCATTTCCGGGGCAAATATGTATATGGCGGCAAAACATTTTCACGTTTTTGAAACTTTGCAGGATAATGATTCTTTGAAGATTAATAATTTTCTCAAAAGTATTTATGGTACGAACTATATGAGCAGTGGAATCTACGGATTGTTTCTTTCGGACTATCTTATCGACGGTTTCGGAGGAACCGGCAGGGACAGAAATTATTATTTTCAAAATGAAGAAATGAACAGTTTTATGAATTACCTGTTAAAATATGAAACTTTAAAAAACGAGGATAAAAAAAACCTCGTTCTACGGGTAAAACGATACTTTTTAAATGATTATTTAGAAAACTACAAACCTCAATACAATTATGAATTTCCTTTATTCTTTATTAATGCCGTCGAAGTCGAAAACGGAACAAAGGCAATATTCAGCCCTGTGATAAATGATTTATCCGTATTTCAAAATACTTATAAAAAATATAGAGATAGCAGCGGCAACAATTATAAGGCACTACCTTTGATTACTTCTGTGAATCAGGGACAAGCATTTCCGTTGATTAACTCCTATAATTTTATTCCCGGAGTCGGGCGTTTGGGAGACGGCGGATTTTATGAAAATTCGGGAACCGAAACCACATTGGAAACTTATAAAAAATTAATACAAATCATTGATAATGAAAAGAATAAAGGAAAATATGGTAAAATAAGGATTGCGTGCATTACCGTTTTAAACAGTCCTCCGAAAAAAGAAATGCAAAAACAGGAAACAAAAAATTCTATTTTGTCCACGTTAAGTTTTTTGACCAAAAATCTCGATAGCAGAGAGGCTGCAGCAAAGGCTCTTCTGAAAAATGAAATCAATAAAAGAAATCAAACAAAAGATAACAGGTATTATATTGAAGTGATTCCTACAAAATCCTATTCTCTGACAAGAGCCTTGAGCAGCCAAACCATTGATTCCATTTTTTCCGAAATGTATAATGCCGGCAGCGGCGAAAATGAAAACACCACCCGATTTACCAATGCACTAAAAAATTTGCTTCCGGTGAAAAAAGAACCGGCAGCGGCAAAAACAACTTCGGATTCATCGGAAAATTTAAAGATTTTTATTCAATACACGGATAAAACTAAAGATGATGCCTCAAAAATTCAAGATTCTTTAATAAAAGAAATGCACATTACGCAATATCCTATGGAAAGAATCAATGGAAATTACGGCAAGTTTATTCGATATTTTAATAAAGAAGATTTAAAAAATGTTACGAAAATAAATAAGAAATTCGGAAATGGTTTTAAAATTCAATATTTGGGAGATAAATTCCCTGATATTCCCACAGAACAAATAGAAATTTGGGTGGGAGAATCTGAGTAAGAATTTGTTTTTTGAAATAATTCTTTCTCCAAGAAGTCATTTAAACTCTTTAATTTTCATATCGAACTGATAATCAGCCATATAAACGGAATTTTACAAGATGTTAAAAGTTCTATTAAAAACTTCTAATAATCAAAAGTTCTTAACCTAATTTTTTCAGAAAACAGGAATAATTAATGGAAAATAAAGAGTATGAGAAAACTATAAAACCTCCAAACACTCTTAAACAAAAGCTATAAAAACAAAAAAAAACTCACATTTCTGTGAGATTTTGTGGGTTCTGAGGGATTCGATGTTTATAATCTTTCACATTGATATTTAAAGATTTACGGGTTTTTCGGAATTAAAGTATGCTTGAAAATATGCCTTTTGCATCATTTTTACTAACATAATAGAGAAAGTATTTTACTTATAAATCTCCCTCAAATATTCCTTGTTTCCATAGGAAACTTCAATTATTTTATCTGAAATATAAACCAACAAAAGTTCCAAGTTGTTTTCTAATTGGTAGATTTCGATGTTTTTAATTTTTTCTTTAAAGTGTTGATTTAAAGCATTTTTTAATTGGTGTAATTGCTCTGAACCTAATGTGAAAGTTACCACTTCCAGAATGTCCCAACTGAATGTCAGTTCTACTCTTTTGGGAATTGTGTTTAGAAATTTGATTTTTTGGAGATAAAAATAGGTATCAAAACCTTTGATTTTTTCTACATCTGAAACCTCCAAACTAAACTCCCAATTTTCATAATGCAGCCCAATTTTAAAGGGTAATTTTAAGTTTTTCATTTTTTTTGCATAAAAAAACCACTCCCGAAAAAGAGTGGTTTGTGTTTGATATAATAAAAATTTATCTTTATCTGCTCATTATTTCTGTTTTCTAATTTGTGTTAAATCGTAAATTTCATTGCTTACTATTGTAATTTCATAAAGAGTTGTCGTTGAAAAATATTCATATTTGGTATAAACTCTTATCATAAAAGTAGTTGTTGCTCCTTGATATATTTTTACTATCTCTTTATTTTTTGTATAACTATCTATTAGTTTACAACCAAAGGATTTTATTCTGTTGAGGTAAGAAGTGTATTTGTTAGGATTATGTATTTGTATTTCCACCATCAATGCGTTATCGGATAAGAGAGAAGGAAAATAGGAAATAAAAGATTCCGCTTTATCAGAATCGTGTCCTTTATTATATGCAAAAAGGGTTTGGCTAATATCTCCATTTCCAAAATATGTCCATCCTTTATTTGTCAGATATTCTTCTACATAAGCCAAATCGTGTTTTTTTAAATCTATAAGTTCGTCTAATGTAACATTTTGTGCCTTTACTGCAAAAGCCAGCAAAAGGAAAATTGTAATAAAAACTGTTTTTTTTCATTGTTTTATAAATTTTATTAATTATTTTTTTGATTTTATTTGTTCTTTAAAAGATTTTTTCAGTTCATCGAGCAATTTTTCGTATTTCTCTTTTATTTCCCAATTCTTTATTTGGCGTGTAATTGTTTTTTCATTTTCAATCATTTTTCACAAAAATTTCAAAACTTGCCATATATGGCAATTAATTGAACAAAGATATACATTTATTTTGACCTGCCAAATATGTCAATCGTGGAGAAGCCGGAACTATTAAAAGCAATAGGCAGAAAGATAAAAGAGGTCAGGATTTCTAAAAATACTACGCAGTTGGAACTTGCTGTAAAAATGGTGGAAAACGTAGGAAAAATAGACGAAACTAATATCTCTCGCATAGAATCCGGCAGAACCAACCCTACTGTTTTTACACTCCACAGAATTGCAGAAGCATTGGAAGTAAAAATTATGGATTTAGTGGCTATAGACTGAAAGAAAAAAGACTTTTTTAAATTTCGCTATAATTAATAATATATCACAGATTCCCATATCATCATATTTTTAAGAAAATTACTACATAATAAAGAAAAGAATATGCTCCGACTTTAATCTAAAAATCAGAGCATATTCAGAAAGTTTAATAAGCAGTTTCTAATTCATATTTTCCA
>JAITMJ010000106.1 GCA_031277475.1 Flavobacteriaceae bacterium | reverse complement strand
GATGCCGTACTCTCGAAATTGGAAATCTACTTGAAAGAAATGGAAAAATCACAAGGCAGAGATCAATTCAAAAAGCAAGTAAACATCGAGTTTCCGATAGATCGGCTCTTGCGTTTCATCGATGAATACAACAATTTCATTGACCAAGGCGAACAATTTTACCGAAAATTTAAAATCATTCTGAACAGTTACGAAAACGCAACCCAGTGCCAGAGCCAGCTTCCGCCCGAATACACCAAACTAAAATCCGATATGGATGTTGCCATCGAGAAATTCAACGTAGCCTATAAACCTGTGGAAATCAACGGCTCAAAAATGAAGGAAATTTTGTACGGTTTGAATGAGTTTGAGTAGGCGAATAGCGGATGGCTTTTTGCGAATGGCTTTTTATATTTCCCACAGATTTCACGGATTTTCACAGAAAAATTTTCCACAGATTTTTGCAGATTTTTGCCTTTGTCATTTTTATTATTTTCAATGGAATCGGCGAAACCTAACGAAGTGGTTCGGCGTAGCCAATCCTTCGGATTTTCTACAGATTTGTGTCGCCCTACGGGCGAACTTTGGATATACGGTCGCGGCACGCCACGACTACAATCAAAAAACATTCTATTTAGGATTTTCCGAAAATTTCTACCAAAAATAGGGTATTTTACCCAAAAGACAGACAAGATGTCTTTATATTTATGACAATGTGAAACGTTTCAAAGTGCTGAACGCTTTTGATTTGAACAAAAAAAATTTAAACAGACTCTAAGTCCCGCAGGGACGAAATTATCAATATTAATCAAAAAAAATATGAGTTACGTTCAACTTTTATATCACATCATTATCCGAACAAAATCAGGAATGCCTGTGCTCTCGCTTGAACATTCCGAAAAATTGTATCGTTATATTTGGGGGATTGTTAAGAACAAAAACAGCGTGCTTTATCGTATCAACGGAACGGAAGATCATGTTCATATTTTGTTGTCGCTTCACCCGACCCTCGCTCTTTCAGACTTTATACGGGAAATGAAAGCAGAAACAAGCAAAATGCTAAAGCGAACGGAAGGCTTTGAAAAATTCACGGCGTGGAGTGAAGGATATGCGGCGCTTACATACAGTTTAAAAGATAAAGAAATGATTATCAACTATATAAAAAGCGAGAACATCACAAAACAGTTTCTTCCAAAGACGAGTATGTAGCTTTTCTCAAAGAAATGGGTTTGGAATTGGACGAAAGAGATTGGAACAGATAATCTCGCCCCTGCGGGGCTTACCAATAAAACGGACTTTTTTTACCGTAAGCTGCGCTTCGCTTGCATACGGTTATGCACATCTCACGCCTGCGGCGTTCAACTTTCCCCAAAATTTTCAACATTGTCTATCTTTGCAACAATGTTTTCAAATAAAATGAAAAAAATACAGACGCTTACATTTGCATTTTTAATGTTCGGTTGCAAAATTATGGCACAGCCTCATATTGAAACATTGGATATGAGCGAGTTTAAAAATCAAGAACTCGAACTGAACAAAAGATATACAGATGAAATTGGCGATACCATAATAGAATATGGATGGTATAAGCACGGTAGTGACAACTATAGAGATATAATTGATAAGCGCATTTATATCAAAGGAAGTCCGTATTGGACGGCTAAAACATATTATAAAACCAATTATCAACTAAGAAGCGAAGTCACTTTTTTTTATCGTGTTAATACAGGAATATCAAAAAAATACGATGAAAATGGAAATATTGTAGAGGAACAAGATCATGAAAACGGAATAGCTAAAAAATACGACGAGAGCGGAAATATTATAGCAGAAACAGACTATTCAAAGGCTCAAAAAAGAATTTTCACTATTGAAGATTTGATAAAAAAAATGAAAAAAGAGTTTGATATTGATTTATTAGATTCGTCAAAGTCAGGAGTAGGAGTAGACATCGGAGGAAATCCTTTTGCCTATTCGATAGCTATATCACTATATCCGTTTATGAGATTGATAAAAATAAATGTAAATACCGGACAATTAATTTCAGACGAAACTTTGGGATATGAAAAATAAAGAAAATTTGAAAGCGATAAATATTGAGAATACAGGAAATGTGAAAAGTCCCGCAGGGACGAAACAATATTGAGATAATTGAAGGAAAATGCTATCCATCGCTATATTAAACTGGAACGGAAAATCTTGGCTGAACGAATTTCTGCCGAGCGTTTTGCGTTTTTCGGGAAACGCCGATGTTTACGTTATTGACAACGCCTCCACAGATGATTCCGTAGATTTTTTAAAACAAAATTTTCCCGAAATAAAAATCATTCAAATCGAAAAAAATCGCGGTTTTACGGGCGGTTACAACGAGGGGTTAAAAAAAATAGACACCGAATTTTATTGCCTTCTCAATTCCGATGTGGAAGTTACCGAAAATTGGACGAAACCCGTTTTGGAACTTTTTCGAAAAGATGAAAATATCGCAGCGATTCAACCAAAAATCCTGTCGTTTCGAGAAAAAGAAAAATTTGAATTTGCGGGAGCTGCCGGTGGTTTTATCGACCAATTCGGCTATCCGTTTTGCAGAGGCAGAATTTTTGAAAATATCGAAACCGACCGCGGACAATACGATGACGAAACCGAAATTTTTTGGGCTTCCGGCTGTGCGTTGTTCGTACGCGCCAAAGATTTTTGGGAACAAAATGGTTTTGATGAAAGATTTTTTGCACATCAGGAAGAAATAGATTTGTGTTGGCGACTGAAAAATTCCGGAAAGAAAATTTTTTACACCTATAAATCCGTGGTTTATCACGTTGGCGGCGGAACGCTCAGCAAACAAAATCCGCAGAAAACGTATCTTAATTTTCGGAACAATCTGATGATGCTTCAGAAAAATTTGCCGTTTCCAAAACTATTGTGGATTATTTTTTTAAGGCTTGTTTTAGACGGAATTGCCGGAATTTATTTCGGAATTAAAGACGGTTTTCCACATCTTTGGGCGGTTGTTCGGGCTCATTTCGGGTTTTATGCTCAAATTCCCAAAACAATGAAACTGAGGCAAAAACATCAGATTAAAAATTATTATCAGAAAAAATGGGTGATTTTTAGAAGTAAGAATTAATTTTCAAAACACCGAAAAATTTAGGTCATTTAAAATATCGACAGAACTTTTTCAAAAATCGGAAAACAATATTTTTATTCAAAGTTTAGAATTATCGAAAAAGATGAAGATGAATTTTTTAAAAATTATACCAAATATTTTCATAACAAAAATGAC
>JAITMJ010000051.1 GCA_031277475.1 Flavobacteriaceae bacterium | reverse complement strand
AAATGGCGTCCGTTTAAAAATTTTTATGTGAACGGCGCATCTTATGGCGGACTGATTGGAAAACCGAAATCTTTCGTAAAATACATTCAGGAATTGTTGAAAGACGATTGCATTTTGATTTCCGATAAATATAAACAGATGCTTTTTCAGGAAAACGGAAATTCGGGAATGTGTTTGTCCTGGTTTTCGGGCGAACTGAACGGCGAAAAATATTTTGCTCACGCCGGCGGTGGCGGCGGTTATTACTGCGAAATAAGAATTTATCCCGAAATAAAATTGGGAAGCGTGGTTTTCCTTAATCGAACGGGAATGCGGGATGAACGGTTTTTGGATAAGTTGGATAAAGATTTTATAAATTGAAAAGCCAAATCCAGAATCTAAAACTCCACATCCACCGTCAATTCTTTTCCGTCTCGGACGATGGTTACGGGATGCGTTTCGCCGGAATTTACTTTGGAAAGGCAATCCATATATGTGTAAACTTCCTTCACTTCGCATTTTCCAATTTTGATGAGTTTGTCGCCCGCCTGTATTCCCGCTTTTCCCGCAGGTCGGTTTTCCTGAACGCCGTCAATAATCATTCCGTCTCCCGAATCGGCATAACTCGGCATAATTCCCAACGTTACTTTGTATTTCGGAACGGCTTTGCTTTGTTGAACTTTGGTTTTGGTAAACGGAATTGACGTTTCATCCGCCAAATCATTGGCAATATTAAACGCATAATTTATCACAAGATTTAAACCCGAATAATTGATTTTATCTTCGTCGTCGCTCGGTTTGTGATAATCTATATGCGTTCCCGTAAACAGAAATAAAACCGGAATATCTTTCAGATAAAACGAGGTGTGGTCGGAAGGTCCCGTTCCCGAACTGTCAATCGCAATGTTCACGCCGGCGGGTTTTAATTTATGGATTAATTCCGGAAAAATCGGGGAAGTTCCCACGCCGCCAATCGTCAAATCTTTTTCTTTATTCATTCGCCCGACCATATCCATATTAATCATCGCTGCCACATTCGGATATTTTTGTTTCACGGTTTCTGCAAAGTGTTTAGAGCCCATCAATCCGTCCTCCTCGCCGGAAAAGAGCACGAAAACGAAATTCGCTTTTTCTTTGGTTTTATTTTTGGCGAACATTCTCGCGAGTTCCATTGCGGCGGCGGTTCCGGAAGCATTGTCGTCTGCGCCGTTGTGAATTTGCCCGTCTGAATTTGCCAACGTGGAATTGTGGTGTTCGTTCAAACCGAGGTGATCGTAATGCGCCCCGATGACGATGGTTTTGTCGGCTCTGTTGTCCAAATATCCGATTACATTTTTGCCGTTCATTTTCACGGAGGAATCATCCTCGTGCGGATTCAGTTTTACGGAATATTCGTAAGATTCGATTTCGGTTTTCAAGCCGGATTTTTTTAAATTTTTATTAATGAATTTCACCGCTTTTTCTGCGCCTTCACTTCCTGTTAATCGCCCTTTTAATTCATCTGATGCGAGATAAGAAATCAATTTTTTTAAACCGACTTCGTCCATATTTTCAGCGGGGTCAGAATCTGCCCAATCTGCGATGAACACATTGGTTTCGTGAGGTTTATCGCCGTTTCTGTTGCTGGAAAACACGAGTTTTTTTCCGTCCGGCGAAAACATCGGAAAGGCGTTAAATTCGCTTTCGTAGGTGATTTGTTTTAAATTTTTTCCGTCTGTATCAATGGAATAAATCTGAAAATCGTAGCCTTTCGTGGAATTGTAGTTAGACGAGAATAGGATTTTTTTGTCGGACGGATGAAAATACGGCGACCAGTTTGCTTTTCCGAGATTGGTGATTTGTTTTAAATCCGAGCCGTCTATATTCATCGTGTAGATTTCCATTTGTGTAGGCGTAATCAGGTTTTGCGCGAGGAGATCTTTGTATTCTTTGATTTCTTTTTCGGTTTTCGGACGCGAAGATCGGAACACTATTTTTTTAGAATCGTGGGAAAAAAATGCGCCGCCGTCATAGCCTAATCCAAAAGTGAGTTGTTTCAGATTTTTTCCGTCGATATCCATTCTCCAGATTTCCAAATCTCCGCTTCTGACGGAAGTGAAAACGATGTATTTTCCGTTCGGCGAAACTACGGCTTCCGCGTCGTAGCCCGGGCTGTCGGTAAGTTGTTTGGTAATGTTTCCGTTCAAATCTGCCACGAAAACATCAAAATCCGGATAGATTGCCCAAACGTATTTTCCGTCTGTTCTCGGCGCCGGTTTTGGCGGACAATCGGGATTTCCTTTGTGCGTGGAAGCGTAGAGAATGTGTTTTCCGTCCGGCATAAAGAAAGCGCAAGTGGTTCGTCCTTTTCCTGTGGAAAGCAGTTTTAAATCGGATGTTTTATAATGTTGTTGATTAAGTTCTAAAAGATAGATTTGGTCGCAGTTTGCGCCGATTTGCGGATTGGTAACTTGCATCACCAAATTTTTGCTGTTCGGGGAAAAGTAGGCTTCCGCATTATCGCCTCCAAAAGTGAGTTTCGTGATGTTTTTTAAATTTTTTTCTTGAGCAAAAGAGATATTAAATAGTGTTAATAGGCTAACAATCAGCGTTTTATTCAAATTCATCAGTTAAAAAATTAATGTGCAAAGATAGCAAAATATACGGCAATGAGGGTTTTAAATCTCAAAAAAAGTTGAGAGCCTGTTTAAAAATTAAATTATAAAAATTAGTAAGACGTATTGTTGTGTAAAAATAATTACATAAAAAATTGATTGTCAGTTGATTATATGGTATATTTTTCGTAACTTGTTG
>JAITMJ010000050.1 GCA_031277475.1 Flavobacteriaceae bacterium | reverse complement strand
TAGGAAATCGGGAAATTTCCGCCTTCATAACCGTTCGGGTCAAGAGATAAATCGTCTATGTTGGTTACGCGGTTTCCTGTATAATTATAAACCAAATCATCAATTAAACTTGCGGCGGTAATATTAAAATACGAAGTTCTTTTTAGGGTTTTGATGTTTCCGTTTAAATCGTAGGTCAGTTTTTCGAAGTATTCGTTTAGGTTTGGCGTTTGCCCGTGATAAATTCCGGCAAGCAGGCGGTTTAATCCGTCATATTGATAGCCGTATTTTTTTACGGCGCTGTGTTCGCTACTCCACAAGACTTCAGCGATATTTCCGTTAAATCGCGGTGTAACGCCGGCATAAGTTCCGGAAAGGGGTTCGTTGTAATTGATCTTATAACTGAAGATTTTATCTGTGTGCACATTGCCGTTGGCATCAAGGTTTACGCCTCTCAGCCATCCGCGGATATTGTATTGATATTCTGCGATTTGCAGATAGTTGTTTCCGAACTCATCACCGCCGGTTTGTTTCCAAACCAATTGCCCGAGTTCGTTGTATTGGTTGAAGGCAAGGCGTTCTTTCGGGTGGTTGTTCACGGTATGAAAATGTTTGGTGAGGCGGTTTTGGGAATCATAAACAAAATCTTCCACAATCACGGTTTCGCTATCTGTGTTCAGTCTTTTGTGTTTGGTGTAGGTTTTTTGCGGCACGCCCACGAAATCCAAAATACTTTCGGTTTTGGTGTAGCCGCCGAGATGGTTTTGTGCAAAGGCGGCAATTGGTCTGCCTTTGTTATCGTAGAAAGGGTAGGTTTTCGTCCAAGCGTTGGTTTCCACGTTGTTCACATAACTTGCCACAGGCAAAGATTTCGTGCTGATGTTGTTGCCCTGCGCATTATCGGTAATAAAAGTTTGCGAAAAGCCAAGCGTGGAAACGGCGGGAGCATCGGTGGGATATTTATCGTAATAATTTACGGAAAGCAGTTTGGTAATGCTGTTCGGGTAGTTTTTCGCGGAATCATTATCATAATAAACCGACAATCCGGAATTTGTAAAACCAACTGACGCGGTTCTTGCGACATTGTTGCTGCCTTTGGTGTTCATTATGGTTTGTAAGGAACTTCGGGAATTGGTATTTTGCGTGGTTCCGGTATAGACCACTCGCCCGTATTGGTCGTATTTTGTGAACAACCACTCGCCGTTTGTGTTCATATTCGCATCTTGCATCATTACCAATCGGTCTTGTTTGTCGTACACCATAAATTCCCAACCTTTTCCGGGGATTTTCTTTTCGACGAGGCGGTTTCTGCCGTCATATTTGTATTGATAGCAAAGTTCGTCTAAATCGGTTTGGGTGAGAGATGTTTTTGCGGATGCGAGCGGCGAAATCACAAAAGCAAGGTCGTGAAATTCGTTGTAAACGTAGTAAGTATCGGCGTTTTCGGTATTGCTCACGGCTTTGCGAATGAGAACGGTTTGCCCGAGTTTGTCTTTAAATTCAATGCTCACGTTGCCGTCTTCATCGGTGATGATGTTTTTATAGAGTTGGTTTACGGTGTATGTTCCGGAAACGTTCAATGTGTTTGCAAAAGTGGAAGTATTGAGCGCGGCGGTGTATTTTTTTACTTCATTGGCAACGTTGAACCGATATTGGAATGTTACTTTTGTGTTGGGACTCGCACTCCAAACTCCGGGAGCGGTGGCGGAAAGCGGACGATTCAGCGGCGAATTTTCGATTTCGTTCTTGGCAAAAAACGGAGCCACGCCGCCATAAAGCGGAATCCCGACCGCCTCGCTGACGGACGAATACATGGCACCGTTCGTGGTTCCGGTTTGCGGCATCGGCAGGAAATCTTTGTCTTGCCTTCCGAGCGCGTTGTATTCTATTTTGGTTACGACGTCTTTGTCTGCAGGCGATGCTTTGATGGCGATATTTTGCTTCGGTCTGCCCAAGCCGTCGAAATAGGTAACGGATTGAATTTGCGGCAAAGTATTGTTACTCGCAGATGTTTCCGTGAGGTATTCGCGGGTATAAACGTAGTTTTCGCTTTGGGTGATGTTGCTCGGCGGTTGTGTTTGCGAGAACGTGGAGGCAAACATTCCGAAAATCAGAGATATGTTGTATATTTTTTTCATAAGTTTTATTCTTTTTTAGTACCGCCCTACGGGCGGATTTTGATGATGTTTTATTCTTTTCCACAGGCTTACGTGAACTTCGTTCACAGACTTTTCGTCTGTGGTTATTCACATTCAGCCCGACGGGCTTTTTCTTTTGTCGTCATTGCGGGCGCGACCCGCAATCCCTTATTTTTTTTAGGGACTTTTATGACACTTGTCTTTCCCAAAACTTTGACAAAGATTCTAAACTTTGTCAAAGTGTTACCGCTTAAAGCCTACTGCCTATTGCCTACTGCCTACTGCCTACTGCTTATAATGATATTGATATTCTTTCAAAATTTTATTGTTCACATCTACTACTTTTTCCAAGCGTTTTGCGGCATCATAAAAATAATTTTCACGAATTCCGGACGGCGGCGTTACGGTTTTTACACCGACCAACGGATCGTAAGTGTATGTGGAAACTTGATAATTTGCCAAAGCCGAATTTTTCCGGAACGTGTCTAATGCGTTGATTAATAATTGTTCGGAAGCGGGGTCGGCAGCGTTGTTGGATTTTAAAATAATATCGGCAGCGGCGGAAATTAAAGCGTTGTAATCGGCGGCACCTTCTATTTTTGCAATCGGCAAGGTTTGGTTGTAGCCCCAAATCACGGAAACGGGAATGCCGTCTTCCAACGTGTATTGCGTGAGGTTTCCTTTTAAATCATAAGAATTATACGTTATTTTCCGGTCTTCCGCCGTTGCGGTTTCTCCTTTTTTGTGGTAAATGTATTTGGGGAGAATCATTTCATTGGTTCCGGGGTAGAACTTTTCATACAAAATTTGGGTTTCGGAAGTGGGGATGTTGTTGGTATAATTGTTTGTAACTATCGGCTCGGAAACTCGGTTTTCATCAATTAAAGATTGCATCATATAAGTGCTCGGAATATCTTGCGGATATTTGTATTTTGTTTTCAAAGTTTCGCCCAAACTTCCTACCGCTGATGTTTCCACAGGATAGGTGTGTTTGTAGTTAGGGGAATAGTTGAATGTTTTTACCACTTGCAGAGAATCTGCGCCGTTGTTGCTGTATTCCGTGGTTGTGGATTTTGTTTCTAAAATCCAGTAGTTCATGAGCGGAAATGTGGCGTAGTCAAAAACATAATGATAGATAGTTCCATTCGCCGAGATTTGTTGTATTCGGACGATTTCCAGACCGTTTCCCACAGAAAAATATCCCGGATCCGGCGTTTCTTTATCGGTGTATATTCCGGCATTGAAATGTCCGTCATGATTATATTCATTGGTGGTTTTCTTTACCATTTTGTTGGAAGAATCAAAAAGTATTTCTTCTAAAAGCAAGCCTCTGTCTAAACCATCTATGGGAAATGTTACATTCAAATAGCCGGGTTGATAGTATGTTCCGCCGCCTTCGGTTTCGTCGTTCTGAAATTTGTATTCTTTTCTGTAGGAATTGGACGGATTGGAGTAATCAATATAATGTTCCTGCACATAATCGTAGCCTATAGGTTTTCCCCTTACGGTTGCGGTTTGCCAGCCCGGATTATCGGAGGCAATGTGTTCTATAGCATAAGTGCCAAATTTATTAATAGGAAATTGCTGACTACTGCGAGATATAAACATTTCTTCACCAAGATTTTTGCCGCTGTTTTTGGTGTAAGGCAAAATATGGTTTGGTGAGGGTTCTTTGTAGGTGTATTCTCTTACAATCTTTCCGCTGTTGTTATCAATAGATTGTATTTTGCTGACGCGTATAGTTCCTGCTTTTTTTACAGATATGGTATCAATCGGGGTTTTAGTAATGTTTGTCCAAGTGTATTCTGCCATACACAACCCATTGCTTCCCAGATTATCGCCTCCTTTATCATCATTTTGCACTATTCCGCCTTTTGTAAAGAGCAATTTATATTCTCCGGGTTCGTCTCCTCTTGGCGTGATGTTGCTGTCTCCTGCTCCTACCCATGCACCTGATGTTTTTTCCAATTTCCAATAACAATCGGTTCCGAAAGTTTTAGAAAACGTAATTTGCCGATTAATCGGATGGTCGGTGATTGTAAATATGGTTTCGGAAGGATAGGTGGAATCAGAGTCGTCATTATCAATAATTCCCCCCGAATAATAATCTTCATTGTAATCATAAATCACTTCAGGTATGGCAAGATCAAAGTCGTCTGCTTCGTATTCTATTTCGGAATATCCGCCGGTGGGGTAAGTAATTTTTTTCAGATTTCCGAGTTTTCCATAGTTGATATCGGCAGTTTTATCGGCACCTAAATAAGGAGATTCAAAATTGTCGGGAAACGGGTAATATATGGAATTGGAAATACTTTTGTCTTCATTGTTTTTTCCGTTGTACACGCCCCAATAATCCTGATCATTGGAAATCCGATTGGGTAAAGTTTTTCCGTTATATTCGTCATAATAATCAAGATTGTATTTTCCTTGGGTCAGATTATCTTTCACGCTCACTAATTTTAATCTTTTGTGAACGCCGGGTAAATATTGTTGAGTTACAACAGCGGTGTTACCGACAAACGAAGGCAGTCCACCCGGAGGAGAAACAAAATAACCGTAATTCAGCGTAAAATCTTTGATGACTTCGTTTTTATCATTTTTTACGATGACCCCCGTAAGATAGACATCACCGATTATATCATCCCTTCCTGCGCTATAACTAAACAATATTTTTCCTCCTTTAAATTGAATTTCTTTTAGAAGAGGTTCTTTGGACATGGTATAATTCACACATCGGTCAGGCGGTGGTTCAAGTGCCATCATATCCCATGTAGTACTTATTGGTCCCACAACTTGAATATCTATTCTCACCCGTGTAGAGACGGAAGATACATATTTGGCATAAGGAACACTATTGAACTCCTCATAAACATAATTGATTTCTTCATTTCTTGGGGATTTTATTTTCGTAATGGCAAAAAGTGGTTCATCATATCTATACATATTGTCAGGAGTCATACTAGGATCTGTACAAGTGTTTCGTGTTCTTTGCCCGAAAATTGCATTCGAAGCGAAATTGTATTCAATTCCTTTTTCATCTACCATATTTACATTGTTTTTACTCAATGGAGAAATTTTTATCTGATTATATGGCATCGGAATACCGGAATTCCCATTTGCATTTAAAATAAATTTGCCGGATTTATTCAGCAGACTATAAGTATAAATATCCGGTTTCATATCGTTGTAACCGGCAGCTCTATCGGCTATGGGATAATCCGCTATGTCTTCTTCCGGATTAAACCCTATGGGCAAAACATCTCTCGGAAATTCAAGATCCTGAAACCCAATAATCTGTTTAGACAAAGATGCTCCGGTGTTTAAAGCCCAACCCAATCCTTCTCTTGTCGCTATCTGACTGAGTTTTACTCCGGTTGTGGTATATTTCAGTTCTATAGGAATTTTTTCTCCATCAAACTCAATGGTATAAAGCGGTATCGTGAAATCTGCCACTCCGGTATAATTTCCGGCAGGCAAATCCACAAATTTAGACAACGCTGCTGCCTGCGGACTTTTCGGGAACATATCTATTGATGCTTGAAATGACGGACTTCCGCCTCCATATCCGTTCTCCGTCACTTGTCCTCTGCCCGCAATCGCCATCATCAAAAACAAAACATTTAATATTTTTCTCATAACTCTATTTTCTCTATTTAAAACTCTCATTTCTTCACAATTTTAGTACTTTTCATATTCGCCGTTACGATGTAAACACCCTGTGGAAGCGTGCTTGTATCAATTTTCGTAACTGCATTTTTTGTTTTTACGGCTTGTAGTTTTTTGCCGCTCATATCGTAGATTTCAATTTCAACGCTTCGACTCCGCTCAGCGTGACCCGCGCCTCCGACCTCGGAACTCGTAACATTGTCAGGCTGAGCGGAGTCGAAGCCTCGCAACTCGACATAACAATAATCCCCCACCGGATTCGGATAAACCGCAAGTGCTTGATTGTCCATCATATTCTCCAAATCGCTGTCGCCGAGTTTTAGGATTTTCCAATGTTCCTCGCCCAATTCGTCCGCCGAAGTTCCCGCCAAAAGATAGGTTCCGTCGCCTTGCAATC
>JAITMJ010000027.1 GCA_031277475.1 Flavobacteriaceae bacterium | reverse complement strand
GCAATGGCAATGCGCTGCTGCTGTCCGCCGGAAAGCGCCAACGCCGAACTTTCGTAGCCTTTGGGCAAGGCAATAATCTGTTCGTGAATGTAGGCTTTTCGTGCCGCATCTTCCATTTGCTCGCGGGTGGCGTTCACATTTCCATACAAAATATTTTCGGCAACGGTGCCGCTGAAAATGTGATTTTTCTGCAAAACCAAACCAATATTTTCACGCAAATATTTGGTGTCGTAATCGGCAAGCGGAACGCCGTCAAGCAAAATTTGTCCGCTTTGCGGCTCATAAAATTTATCCAACAAATTGATGACCGTGCTTTTTCCCGCACCCGAAAGTCCCACCAAAGCGGTAATTTTATCGGGTTCGATTTTCATGTTCACATCAAACAGGGCTTGCGTTCCGGACGGATAGGTGAAATCCACATTTCGCAATTCAAACTCGCCGCGAATTTTTTCGGGTTTGTAATCGCCGGACGGTTCCTTCTCGTGGTCGGAGTTCATAATATCAAAAAAACCTTCGGCATAAATCAGCGCATCGTTAATATCGTCGTAAATGCGGTGCATTTGGCGAATGGGCGCCGTAACATTGTTGAACAGCATAATGTGCAGCATAATGGCGCCGATAAGCATTTGTCCGGTGAGCACCAAATACGCCGTCAAAATGATGATGATGACCACGCCAAACTGTTCGGTAAAGGTTTTCAGCGCATCAAATTTAAAATTGGTGGAGCGGGTGCGCATCTGCGTTTCGGTGAGATTGGTTTGCAGATCTAACTGTTTTTTTGCTTCGATATTTTCTCTGTTAAACGATTTGATGACGTTGATGGATTCCAAAATATTGATAATTCCGCCTGATTTATTTTCGCGGTATTTGCGAATATTTCGCCGCCAGCCTTTCAGTTTTTGCGCCTGTTTTTGACTGATAAAAAAATAAATCGGAACGATGCACAATCCCACTAAACCCACATAAAAATTGGCATTGAACATTCCCAGCAACGCAACGACTGCGGAAGTGAACAGCGGAAAAATATCAATAAAAAAACTTTGAACGGTTCGTGTGATGCTCGAAACACCTTGATCTATGCGGGTTTGCAGTTTTCCAGAGCCGCTTTCGTCGGCGGTAAAAAATGCCATTCTGTAGGTTAAAACTTTTTCAATTACCTGTTGAGCGAGGTCTTGCGAAATCATAATACGAATTTTTTCGCCGAAAAATTTTTGTCCGAAAGACGTGGCAATATTCACCAATTCCTTACTCAAAAGAATGACGGAAATAATCGCCACAATGTTCAAACCTTCTTTCAAATCTTTTTTTTGCTCCACCAGCGAAGCAATGCTGTTTACGGTGTATTGCAACACATACGCATTCACCTGTGCCGTGAGCGATCCGATGAACGTTAAAACCAACGCAAAGATTATCAACCATTTATATGGTTTTATGTAAGGCAGAATTTGTCTGAAAAGTTGGAGGAGAGACATTTTTTTTAATTAAGAATTTAGGAATTAAGAAAATGGAGCGGTGGGGGGAAGTGATAATATATCCTCTTTTGTCTTTATTCTATCCAAAAATGGAATAACAAATTCTACAAAATCTCTTTCCAATGTAGCTTTCAATTTTTCATAATCAACTAAATCATAAACTTCAAACCACTTATCTTCCTTATAATTGGTAATGAATCCTATCCTTCGTTGAGTATAGCAGAGATGTATCGTAAAACTGTCAAGAACTGATTTTGTATCGTTTAGAAAATGTTTATTGTAGTCGTTTTTATGATTTTCCATATATAATCCGATATTGACTGTAAATTTTATATGCAATTTGGTATTCCACCGGTTTTTTTGAAAATTAATAATTTCCCCCCATTTTCCTTCTTCGTTGTAATATCTAAAATTATTCCCTTTTTTCTTATATCCTAATGGTTTGAAAAAAGTAAAAATGTGCGAAACTAAATCATCGAAATATTTTTCTGTTTTCGTTTTTTCCATGTTCTTACTTTTTTATGTCAATCAGCCCGCTGTCAGTTAATAATTCTGTTTTTCCTTTCGGCTGCAAAGCTAAAATTTTTTAGCGGCATTTGTTTAAAAAGTTGGAGGAGAGACATAATTTATATTTTGGAGGCAAAATTACAAATTACGAGGTTGTTTTTATTTTAAAAATGATGACCACACGAGAGGCGTGCGGGAGCGGGGAAAGTACAAATACTTTCTAAAATAACAGCAAACAAAAAATCTTTCCATAATTATACAGAAAGTTTTTTCCAATTCACTTACACATCCTCGTGCCAAATTTGCCGCAGTTTCATTCCTTTTTTAAAGACTTCATCAGTGTCGTCTTCAAAATGGACTTCAACTTGAATATTGTCTTCGTCATCTGATTGCTGAACCCAATCGATCCATTCAATTGCAGAAGATAACTCGCCGTTGTCTCGAACAATTCGATAGCCCTCACCAAGATTTTCAGAAAGTACATCTTCAATTTTGTCTATTTTCATTTTTTACTTTTTGTGTCCTTTTGGACGGTTAATAATTTATTTAAAAGTTTTATTTCCCTCCCGCTCCCGCATGCCCCTCGTGTGGTCATTATTTGTTACAGCGAAGAATAGTCGGGAGAAAAAGTATCTCCGGCGGAAATTTGTCCGGTGGTGGCGCCTTTTTTTAGCCATCGAATCCGCTGTGCAGAAGTTCCGTGGTTGAAAGCATCCGGAACGGTGTAGCCTTGCGCTTCCATTTGCAGGCGGTCGTCTCCAATCGCGTTTGCGGCGTTCAATCCTTCATCTATATCTCCGGCTTCCAGCGAATTATACATTTTATTATCGTGATAAGCCCAAATGCCTGCGTAAAAATCGGCTTGCAATTCCACGCGAACATTTAATTGATTGCTTTCTTTTTCGTTCATTCGGCTTTGCATTTTATGGACTTTATCAAGCGTACCCAGCAGATTCTGCACGTGATGTCCCACTTCGTGAGCAATGACGTAGGCATAAGCAAAATCGCCGCCCGCTCCTAATTGATCTTTCATTTGATTGAAGAACGAAAGGTCGATATACACCGTTTGATCGGTTGGGCAATAGAACGGTCCGGTTTGAGAAGATGCGCTTCCGCAGCCGGAACTCGTAGTGCTCGAAAACAAAACCATTTTGGGCGGAACATATTGACGTCCCGATTTTTCAAACTCTTTTGTCCACACATCTTCCGTGCCTGCCAAAATCTGAGAGGCGAAAGTTGCCATCGATTCTTCTTCGGCAGACGGCGTATATGTTTCCGTGTTTTGTTGAGACATATTCGTCATCTGTCCCATCAATGCTTCCAACGGATTTCCGCCCATCAACCAAGTGATAGCCACTGTAATCAGCACGCCAACAATTCCGACTGATGCTATTTTTCCTCCCTTGCCGCGGCGATCGTCCACGTTGCCGCTGGTTCGTCTTCCGGTTAATTTCATAATTCTACGTGTATTTCGGTGTAAAGTTACAGATTTTTGTTGGTTTTTGGCAGTGAGGCAACAAACTTGCAGAAAAGGAATTGGTTCAAAAAAGTTGCATTCAGTAGTTGAAACTACCTAACTACCTTTTTTTAAAAAAATTTGCAAGTGTTAATTTTTTTTAACATATTTGCAAAATTAGAATGTTAAAATCATGTTAAATATGAAAGTAAAACTACGAGTGTTAATTGCCGGCACGTTGTTTCTCACGGGCGGCATGCTTATGGCACAAGAAAAAGCAAAAAAACCGAAAGACACCATTCCTGAAGAAAAGATAGGAGAGGTAGTGATAATCGGTAATATTAAATTAGATCCCGCCCAGAAAGTAGGTTCTTACAATGTGGTTTCCAAAGCCAATTTTGAATCTACACCTTTTTCAAGTGTGGATGAAGTACTGAACGGAAGAGTTGCAGGGTTAAACTTTTCTGCTGCCAGCGGAGACCCCGGTTCTTCTAATATGGTAATTATCCGAGGGGTGAGTTCTTTAACCGGAACGCCTAATCCATTGTATGTGATAGACGGTGTGGTGATTGGAAAAGGAGCCGATAATGCTTCTATGATGGAATCTTGGAATCCTTTGGCTGTTATTGACCCTAACTCCATAGAATCGGTATCTGTATTGAAAGACGCTTCATCAACAGCATTGTACGGTTCCAGAGGTGCGAATGGCGTAATCATCATTAAAACGAAAAGAGGGAAGTTTAACCAAAAAACAAGATTTGAGTTTTCTACAGAAACGGGAATCCAAGACAGAGCCTTTGATAAACTTAAAATGATGAACGGGGACGAGTACATCAAATACGGAGGTATCTTGATGTGGAACTCACAAGGCTACCCAAACACAGGTATCCCAACTTTTAATAATATGGAAGAGGCCACCCAATATTATTTGGACAAATATATTATACCTAATTATGTAGGTTCTAATCCATTCACAGGGGAGGAAGCACCGGCTGAAAACCTTGTAGAAACCAAAAGATATGTGGATTGGCTGGATCAAATAACCCGAAACTCTTCAATGGTTACCACTTATAATTTTGGTGCTTCGGGAGGTGGTGAAAATACGTCTTTCAGATTCGGTGCTTCTTATTATAATAATGAACCTCTGATAAAATCATCCAGTTTTGACAGAATATCCGTTGATGCTGCGGTTGATCATAAAGCATCTGAGAAATTGAGATTGGGATTTAATGCCAGTTACTCAAATGTTAAAAGACATACATATAATGGTGGTAGAGCCACTTCAAATCCGGTAACTACAGGTATTATGAATTCTCCTTTACGTCCGGTCTATAATTTGGATGGAACTTATAATCAGTCCGAATGGTCTCCGGAGACGGATATGACTGCAACCATGAATGTCGTGGGACTAATGGCAAACTCTTATCAGGAAGCAATCATCAATACGTTTATCGCCTCGGCTAATGCAGATTACAACTTTGCTAAAAACCTCTATTTTAACTCATTGTTCGGCACGCAGGCACAGTTTATGAAAGAGGTGGAAGTGATTGGAAAAGGCTATCGAGTATTCACAACCACTGATGATAATTATGGATATTTATTGGACGCAAGAACCAATATTTTTGACTGGAACTGGAGTAATACCCTTGGTTACAGAAATATTTTTGCAGATAAACACAATCTTGAAGTTTACGCAGGAATGGAATATCAGAACCACACATACAATATGTATGGAGGAAGTTCACTTTATATGACAGATCCAAGACCATATTTTCAGTATGCGTTGATTGACACTAACCATCCCGTCAACTATGTAGGCAATGATTTGGAATGGACACAAATTTCTTATTTTGGGCGTTTGAACTATACATATAGCAATCGATATACCGTTTCAGGGCAAATTAGACGAGACGGAAACTCCACGCTAGGACGTCAGAAATGGGGAAATTTTTGGTCGGCAGGTGTTTCATGGAATATTAAAAATGAATCTTTTACCCCCAAATTATTTTCATCTTTAAATTTACGTGCAAGTTATGGAGTATTGGGAAATATTCCGTATGCGGATCAATGGGGAGATCAATACAATCAATTTCCTACATATGTCATTACGCCTTCCGATGGAAATTGGGGGGGGAATCAGTCAACTGTTGGATTTGGTAACCCCGGGAATCCTGATTTAAGATGGGAAGAAGCCAAGCATTTGGATGTCGGTTTAGATTTAGGATTTTTCAATGACAGACTGAAATTTGCCATGGATTATTATGATAAATATACCGTAGATGCTATTTTCGATTTTCCTACAGCTCAGGAAACAGGTGGCAGTCCTACATATCTTAAAAATTCTGCAACCCTACATAACTACGGTTTTGAAGTTGTGGTAGATGCCATACCGGTACAAACAGAGAACTTCAAATGGTCAATCAATGCAAACGCTGCCTATTCAAAAACAATGGTGGACAAGTACGACGGTAATGTTCCTTGGCAATTTCAAGAGGATGATACGAGTGGCGCAGGCAATGCTTTTGCTACGGTGTTTCAGGGGCATGTACTCGGTGAGTTTTGGGGTGTAGAATATGCCGGAACCGCCACAGAAAATCATTCCGATCCTAATCCCCTTAATAGTTACACTGTGGGAGAGGCGTTGTTCTATCTTAATGAAACAGGTGATGAAGTAACCAGTAACAGAGCCGCCGCCGCAAACCGATGGTTTGGAAAAAGTTCTTTCCCTGTGTATAATGTCGGTTTAACCAACACTTTTAACTATAAAAATTGGTCATTAAGTTTTATGCTTTCCGGACAGTTTGATTTTTATGTACAAAATGCAGTGCGTTCTTATACCATCCATAACGGGATGTTTCCTGTAAGGAATCAAGTAGTGGAAGCACTTTACGATAGTTGGACAGATGCCCCGGGCTATGAGAACTTCAACGCTTCAAATCCAAAAGCAATATTGGGGGACCCTAAGGTTTCAAGATTGGAATCTTCCAGATTTTTCAGCAAAGGAGACCATATCCGCTTGAAAGAAATAAAACTTGCCTATTCTTTTGGGAATATCTTTAAAGAAAGCACAGGAATTAATAATTTAACAGTATATCTTAGAGGTACCAATCTTCTGACTTGGGTTTTCGATAAAAATTTGAACTACGATCCGGAATCCAATTCCAATGCTTGGTCATGGCTCGGAAAAGGAAGATACTGGTATTCTTCTCCGGTAATGAGAACTATGGCTATGGGTATTCAAATAGGTTTCTAATAAATAATAAATAATAAAGAAAAAGAATAAAAAATGAAAAAGTTTTTAATAATAACAGTAATGTTCGCTGCAATCTTAAATATCAATTCTTGCAGTGAAAGTGATTTAAACCTGCTTCCACAGACTCAAGATGTGATAAGTTCAACAATTGATAACGAAAACGACTTGCAAGCTTTTCTTAATGGTGCCTATCTGTCGATATCAAATGTAGATGTTTATGGAGGAATGGCTTTGGTTAACGGAGATTTGATTTCGGATATAGCGTTCCAAACAAATTTAAGTAACTCTCCCTTTACGTTTTCTGCTAATTTAAACTACACTGCCTTCAATAATGATTTTACTTCTTATAGAGGGCTATACAATACTATTGTGAGATGTAATACGGTAATTAATAACGAACAGTTTCCCAATAGTAATAATGTGCGAGAAATGCAAGGACAAGCTAAAATTTTACGTGCTTTTGCATATATGGCATTGCTTGACCAGTATTCCCCATCTCCAAGTTCAGGAGTTAATCAAGAATATGGTGTGCCTTTGCATTTGGAGAATTATAATGCAACCCTTCAACTGCCAAGAGCAACGGTAGCAGAAGTTTATGCCCAAATTATTTTGGATTTGCAAGGCGGATTGTCCGACGCACCGGATATAGGAGCAGGAGGTCTTACAATAAAAAAAGTGATACTTACCAAAACGGCGGCAAAACTATTATTATCCAGAGTATATCTTACAAGAAGAGCACCTGGCGACGCGGCTTTGGCTTTGCAATATGCCAGTGAAATAGTTAATGATGGTAATCCGCCTCCAAATAATCCCCCTCCAGACTTTGCTCCAATTGTTATTGACGATCTCCCACCGCCACCCGGATTTGCGGGAGCCACTGCTGAAGAGAAATATAGGTACTATTTTTCAAGCAATAATAATAACGAAACTACGCCAACGGTTCCTCCGGTAGCTCCAAGACAGCCCGCCGCGGAAGGTCATCAAGAAACAATATGGGAATTGGATATGAATGCAAGTAATCTTCAACCTACAAATATCGGGTCAAACGGATCCTTACCCGATTGGTATCTTAGAACCGGTACCAGAAAATCTCTTATGTTCAATAAATCTTTTTATGATAGTTTCGCTAATACAGATGTTAGAAAAGGGGCAGGTACTACGGGTTTATTAACATCAGCCGGACAGGGAAATGTGGATAGTCCCCCAGGATATTGGACAAATAAATATCCAAAACTTACTCTTGATGGAAATTATTTCAGAAATATCAAAATTTTAAGATTTGCCGAAGCCCAATTGAATAGAATTGAAGCACTTTATTTAACCGGAGATGAAAACACTGCCCTTATAGAATTAAATACGTTTGCAGCCAGCAGAAGAGGTTCTACCTACACCGGAACAGATTTATTAAATGATATTTTAACGGAGAGAGCAAAAGAATTTTATGGAGAGGGACAAAGATTCAGAGATCTTAAACGATATGGTTTGCCGTTAAACAAACCGTCTAATTGTACCACTTGCAATCTTCCCGCAAATGATTTGCGTTTTGTTTTCCCGATAGATCAAGAAGCATTGACCGCCAATCAAAACTTAACGCAATACCCGGGCTATTAATATTTTATATTTAATATACACAAACCCTGCCCCAAAGCAGGGTTTTTTATTTCCCTATATTTCTTACTTTTGCATAAAACTTGCCCGTAGGGCAATATTTTAATGACCGCAGTTTCGCCTGCGGCTAAACATGCGAATGAAAAACCTGCCCGTAGGGCAGAACAAAATTTTAAATATTTGAAACCTAAAAATCTTTTCTCCTTTTTCTTTCCTCTCCAAGTCTTTTTAATACTGATTTCGGGAACGTTTTGCGATGCCCAAATTATTAAATCTCGGGACAAAACCATAAAAGCCGATGAAGACACTCTTGTAGTAGATTCCGGAGAAAAAGATTCATTGGAAATCTTTAAACCAAGCATCGAAGACTATCAATACTACACCCGATTCTCCGAAAAAAAAATCTTTGATACCGTATTCACATTAGAAAAATATTACCGATTTTCACAATACTACAACCGCGATATTTTCGGAAAAATACCGTTTGCAAACGTAGGAACCGGATTTCAACCTTTGGTTTTTAAAACCGATTCGGAGCAAAATCTTTCCCTGCTCCCAGCCAATAAATCCTTCGGAATTTTAAAAATTAACGACATCAAATACTACGACGTAAAAACACCGACCACTTCTTTTATTTATCACAGTGCCATTCAAAGCGGCGGTGCATTGCAATCTACTTACACCCAAAATGTGGGTAAAAACTTCAATTTTTCGGTAGAATATTCCGGATTACGGTCGGGAGGTTTGTATCAGAGGTCGCTTGCTGCAAACAACCACACTATTTTTTCGGCGCATTTTATTTCTAAAAACTCGCGATACGAAGCGTTTGCACATTTCTTGGATCAAAATATCCGAACCGAAGAAAACGGCGGAATTACTGATGTCGCGCTGTTTTTGGGTGGAGACGACAGGTTTGATAACCGACAAAATTTTGAAGTAAATCTCAACAGTTCCGATTCCAGATTTTCGTATCGGCGGTATTATTTCAGCCACCAATTTGCGTTGTTCAATCCCGAAAAATTTCCTTTCAAAATTCGGCATACCATTTTTCATCAGGGAAACAAATATTACTTTTCGCAGAGCCGTTTGGAGGAATATTATTTTGAAAACCCGAGCGAAGTTTTGGAAGGAATGCCGCTAACCACAAAAAAATATTCCGAAAATATGAGCAACACCGCCGATTTGCTTTTTGACAACGAAAAATTCCGTTTGGAAGCGGGCGTTCGCCATCAAAATATAAAATTCGGAACCAATAATATTGAATTGACCAACAATCCGTTTTCGCCAAAAATTTATAATGAAAATCGTTTCGGAGCACTTGGAAAATTGGAAATCCGACTTTGGAACAAGTTTGATTTGAACGCTTTTGCGGAATTTTCCAACGGCAAATCTTTCGGAAACTATCTCCGCTTGCAAAACAGTGCTTCCTTCGAGCCGATTCCGAATTACAAAGCCGAAGTTTTCCTGAACCTGCAATCTGCGGCTCCGTCTTTTAATTTTTTGCTGAACAATTCGCCGTACATCATATACAATTACGATTTTTCGAGGTTTAAAAATCAAAATATTTTGGAAGTCGGCGGAAAATTAAATCTTAAATTTTTTGATTCACAAATTTTCGTAAATTATTACAGGATAGACAATTACGCCTATTTCAATCCCGAAGCAATGCCTGTTCAAACCGCATCGCCGCTGAATATTTCGCAAATCGGAGGCGAAGCCACGTTTTCCTACGGAAAATTTCATCTCAATTCGAGGTTGCTGTTTCAAAGTGCCGTCAATAACAAAGATTTGTTTCCGATGCCGAATTTTATCGGTCGAGGAAGTTTGTATTGGCAATCGAAAGTTTTCAAAAATGCGGCGGAAATCATTGGTGGAATCAACGTTTATTATTTCACAAAATTCGATTCGAGAGTTTTTTCGCCGATGCTCAACGAATTTATTTTGCCCGGTTCAAACGGCTATTCCATTGGCGGACAACCAATTGCCGATGTTTATTTCAATTTGAAAGTGAAGCGAATGTTTTTCTTTATTCAAGGGCAACACATCAATGCGACTTTTATGCAAAACAAATCTTTCACCGCCCCGAACTATCCGATTGCCGATTTCCGCGTAAACATCGGGATTGTTTGGTATTTGTTTCATTGATTTGCAGGTTAAACGCATTAAAATTTTAGATGTTTGTGAACAAGTTAAATGTATTTAATAGTTCTTGAATATTTAACTATAATTACTCACTTTTTTTCATCTGTTTATATTTTATTTTTTTCAGCGGTCAGATGGAACACTTCATACAATCATTCGTTTGTGTGTCAATATTTTGTCATGGGTGTTTCATCTGTCTATCGCAGTTTTTTCCTCCTCCAATTCTTTTTGAATTTTCTTGGAAAGTCCTGCCACAACCAAATTATAGGAATTTACAATCCATTCTTTGAATTGTTTATCGGTGATTTTTCCGTTTGTTTTTATGCTGTTCCAATATTTTTTATTCATATAATATCCCGGAATCACCTCGCTAAATTCTTCTCTCAACAAAATGGCTTTTTCGGGGTCGCACTTCACATTCACGAGTTCAAAATCGGTAATATCCGTGGCGCAAAACATTTTTCCTTTCACGGAAAACACAAGCGTTCTATCGTCAAAAGGCATTTTTTCTTCTGCACTTTTCAGCGACAAACAAAA
>JAITMJ010000014.1 GCA_031277475.1 Flavobacteriaceae bacterium | reverse complement strand
CATCTTGGCAACGTGAGAATTAGTTTTGTAAATAACAACAACACCCCGAAAATAATGGATATAAACGATTATTATCCCTTTGGGATGTCTTTCCTAAAACCCGAAGGCGTAGTTTCTGTGTACGACCCAATGGCGATTCCGTACAACTATAAATACAACGGCAAAGAACTGCAAGAAACCGGAATGTATGATTATGGACAACGTCAATACATGCCTGATATAGCACGTTTTAATCGCATAGATAGGTTTTCCGAAAAGTATGTTAATATATCTAACTACAGCTATGCGGCATTAAATCCTTTAAAATATGTAGATATGAGAGGAGATAGTCTTTGGGTTCAACATAAAGAAAATAATATCTTATACAAAAATGGTGATTTGTATAATAGTGATGGTTCTGCTTATAGAGGGGATGGAGTAAAAATTCGTAAAGATGGTTCAATTAAACTTCGAGGATTTTTGAAAAGTGCTGTTAATGCCCTCAATCAAGTAGGTTCCGGTGATGCAGGAAATTCAGTAGTAAATGAGTTACAAAACTCTAACGAAAACTATACCGTGGTTCAATCATCAGAAGGAAATAGTTATGACCCTTCAAATAATTTAATAAAATTTGATCCTTCAAGTAAAGACGGAGGTTTAAATGAAAAAGGTGTCACGAGCCGACCGACTTATGTCGGATTAGGACACGAAATGGGACATGCTGTAGATGATGATAGAGGAACATTAAGTAAGTCAATAGATCCGTCTCTTGGCTATATGGAAACGGAAAAATTTGCAACTCATATTGAAAATCAAATAAGATCAGAGCATAATCTTCCTTTGAGAACACATTATGGAATAGACTCTTCCGGAAAGGGACAAGGTGCTTTATTGAATACAGTCGCTAAAGGTATGTATGAAAGTAAATTTTATTCTGGTTTTTATTATGGAAGTCCAATCCCAATAGTTCGTCCTGCGTATGCGCCAATTGTAAGCATACCCCAGTCGGTAATTCCTAATATCATTCCACAAGTATTTAATCCGTAAAAAAAATGAAAATTATATTAACACTACTTTTATCTTGCGGTATTTGTTCCATAAATGTTGGTCATTGTGATGGATATATAATGGATTTTAAATATTATAAAGGCTACGTCTTTGATAAATCTAAAGAAGTGACCTTTATAAATGGCGTTTCGAATAGATTTACACCGTCAAAACAGGAAATTGAACATATAGAAAAAATCATATCTGTTTCAATACCCAAGGAAAAAAAGGCAACAACTAATCTGGGGAAGCAATGTCCTAAAATATCTAAAAACTTAAAAAATTATAATCGTCAATATATTGGATATATGGATATTAACGGAAATAGAATAGTTTGGATAAATTTTATATGGAAAAAAAATTGTCCAAGTAACTGGGAAAAAGATATTATTTTAAATATGGATGGTTGTAGTTATTTTTGGCAAACAAAAATAAATCTTGAAGATGATAAAATATTTGATTTATTTATCAATGGAATGGCATAACTCCCCCGCTGCCGTACGACCCTTGTCGTGTGGCTTTGTAGCAACGGCAGAGTTTTTTACAGAGGAAAGATATATTTACCAATATAAAGACCATTTAGGAAACGTGCGAATGAGCTACGCAAATAGCAACAATATTCTTGAAATAGTAGATGTAAACGACTACTACCCATTTGGAATGAACCATTTGGATTCTAATAATAGTGCTTTTTTTGGGCAAAGTGCTTACCAAAATTATAAATTCCAAGAGCAAGAGTTACAAGAAACAGGTTTCTACGCCTTTAAATGGCGACAATATATGCCGGATGTGGGGAGGTTTTTTAATATTGACCCTTTGGCAGAGAAATATCCTTACAATTCTACTTATGCGTTTTCTGAAAACAGAGTGATTGATGGTAGAGAGTTGGAAGGGTTGGAGTGGGCATCTACTAAAGACGATAAAGGAGTAATAACAAGCAGACAACTTACAGTTTCTATTACTAATGACTCTAAACTTGATAACAAACAATTCAATAAATTGATAGAATCTACCAAGGCAGATTTTTCTAAAACTTACGGAGCAGATGGAGCTACAGCTAATTTAGTTGTTTCAGATGATGCAACTATTCAAGTTACGATAGTAAATCAAACAAGCGAAACCATAACACTTGAAAGTGGAGAGGAAGTTTCTACATTTAAAGGTGGGGTTACAGCAGTGTTAGGCGAGAGTCAAAAAAATTCCTTTACGGTAACTGCTGTCGTTGATGGGGATAAAAGAGTAACAAGCGATATTACAAGATCTTTTAATCATGAAGCAGCGCATACAGCAGGAGTTGATCATCCTTGGGGGAATACTACACCATCAGATATGAACCAAAACTCAAAAGATGTTAAAAATTCAGCGGTCAGAAATAACCTTGCTAATTCTGATGGCAATCCCAATGAAAATGTGCGATCATCAGATGGCACAAAATTGACGACCGGGCAATTCCAAAAAATGGATGAAGTAATAGAGTCTCAACAACCCCAATAATTATCATTATGAGAAAATTGTTAATATTAAAAGGAATATTCCTTTTATTAATTTCTTGTACATCGCAAAATAAGTTGAGCAATAGTCTGTCTTGTGATACTCGGATTACCGTACAATATGATAATGCTAAAAGAAAAGCAGGGATGGCAAAAACAGATAAAAAATCGATTACCGTAATTTTTGTGAGCGATTTTAATGACCACATCAAAAGCTATGTTAATGGGAAGGAAGTACTTAATGATTTTGTCAAAACTAATGATACAGGACTATCCAACAATTTTTTTTATTACAATTATAGCCAAGATGAAAATCCACCTATTATAAAAATTCAAAAAGAGAATTCTGATTGTTTTGATATTAAGATTAATAAAAAATATAAATTAGTTTATATTTTTCATGATTCAAACTTAGGATGGATTGTAAGATTTACAAACAAATATCTTGTTTTGGAGTAAATGTTTAATATTTGGTAGCAAGACGGCTTCCGGACAGTTAAAAAAATGGATAAAAATAATACAATCTCAACAGCCAAAGAATTGATTATGAAAAATTTTATATATTATCTGGTAATCTTATGTGTTTTAGACAGTTGTAAAGGTTTCACAAGAGCGGATTTACAGAGTGATTGTGGAAATACCTTTGAGGTTCAATATATTAAAAAAGGGAAATACAAACTTTCTAAACAAGAAAGAGCAAAAAATTATTTAACTATTTATTTCTTGGATGAGTTTAATGATCAAATAAAAATTAACATTAATCAAAAAGACGTTTTTAATAAAGAAGTCGTTACAGATACCACAAAATTTGATACTTATTCTGCCGCCTTTACTTATAAACTGTCGTCTGTTGATAATAAGTATATTATGAAAGGGTATTCAGAGCGTAATAAAACGTGCTTTGAAATACCGATTGATACAAAATATAGAATTATTTATTTATTCTATTATCAGGGACAATGGATAATACGTTTCTCTAATAATATGCGAATCATATAGATGTTTTCCCCGCTCCCGCCCTCATCATTCGTGTGGTGGTAGCAAAAAGAAAACCATTTACCATTTCAAAATCAGAGTAATTTAAAAACCACGCGTGGTTTTTTATGATATAAAAATACCCAACGGCAATATGCCTGATATGATTGACAAAGGAATTACGAGTATAAATTATAATTTCCTAAATTTACCCACAGAATTACAAATATCTCCGGACAGCCAAAGCAGTGTTTCCGTGAAATATTTGTACAGAGCAGACGGCGTAAAACTGAGAAAAACCAACATCACGGTTGCAGGAACTACAACCACCGAGAACACCACGGATTATTTAGACGGTTTCCAATATTTGAACACAAAAGTAACCGGCAGACCCGCCGGAGCCCCCGAACCCGAAGTATTAGACACCGATGTAGCCATGGAACCGGAAGCGTTCCAAGTAACAGAAAGAGAAGGACCTCACGGTCCGGCAGAAAACATCATAGTTTTGCAATTTGTACCAACAGCAGAAGGATTTTACAGTTTTACAGAAAATAGATATATTTACCAATACAAAGACCACTTAGGAAACGTGCGCGTAAGTTTTGCAGAAAATACAGAAACAAATACATTAGAGGTTGTAGACAAAAACGACTACTATCCTTTTGGCATGAACCATTTGGGAACAGAAACAGAATCTTTTTACGGGCAAAGCGATTACAAGGCGTATAAATTCGGAAATAAAGAAATACAAGAATTTGGATTTTATGATTACGGCGCAAGATTTTATATGCCGGATGTGGGCAGGTGGGGAGTGATAGACCCCGCCGCCGATTATTTTCCAGACATAACGCCTTATGCTTATGTGACTAATGACCCCATTGGTCTTGTTGATAATGATGGAGAAATGCCGGGTCCTGTAGGAGCAATAATAGGAGTTATTGCAGATTATGCAATGCAAGTTGGGACAAACTATTTTATGGATGGTGAAGACTTTAAAACATCTTTGACAGACATTAGTTATGTATCTTTAGGTTTTTCAGCTGCATCAGGATTTATAACGGGAGGAATAAGTTCATTAACCAAGACGGCTACAAGTAGTGTAGGTAAGAAAATTTTCACTAAAATAATTGATAACGGTCTAAACGTTTTAATTGATACTGTAGAGAATGTTGCAGAGGATGTGGAAGGAGGAAGTGACGTTAATATATGGCGAGCCCTTACAGGAGGATTAATTGAAGCAGGGATTGGTAAGTTTCTTCCTTTAAAATATGTAGATAAGTTAGAGAAAAAACTATTTAAGAAGATGAATGTTAGTGCCACAAAAATGCAACATTTTAAAAATAAAATACAACAAGATAAGAGTAAGAATAGAAGCAAGAACACAAAGGCTAAAACTCGAAAAAAATATGAAAACTATAAGAATCAATACGAAAGTTACAAATCCGCCCATGATAATGTAAAAGCTGTAAATGATGCTTATAAATCGGGAGGTGCAGATGTATTACAGAATTTAGATTTATATAGAAACACATTTGAACAGAAGAAGAAACCCGTGATAACGGTTGGAGAAGTAGAAGAAATAAAACCTGAATAAATAAGGGTGTTGAAATGATAAATTATGTACAAAAAAAACATAAAAGCAGAAATAAAAATAGAGTCAAAAGGTTTTACAGAGATTCTGATGCTGCTACCAAGTGGATAGCCCTAAACTATTATAGCCGAAAAAGTCAATATATTTTTAGCGGTTTCTTAGCATTGGCTTTTTTCTTTTGCTTGTTTCTTTACTATGAAGATTCAAAGTTAGAACACGATCCTACAACATTGGGTTCATATAAAGTTGTTGCACAACATTGTCATTATGCAAGAAATAGATCATCTATTCATATAGAATATAATAATGACACTCGCTTTATAAGAATGGGATATGAAAGATGTCGAAGATATCCAGTAGGATCTATTATCAATTTACATTATAATACTAAATTTGATTACTTCCATATACCTGGATTAGAGACAGATAAGTTTAGAGTTTGGATGACACTTACTTTTTTTGCTTTATCTCTTGTACCTTGGAAAGTTTGGGTAAAGACAGTTGTTCGCTTTGGTAAATATATAAGTGAAAAAAATAGATAAAATATTTCTCCCGCTGCCGCCCTCATCTTTCGTGTGGCGGTAAGAAAAAAACAAAACCATTTGCCATTTCAAAATCAGAGTAATTTAAAAACCAAGCGTGGTTTCACCCAAAACCACGTTAGGTTTCACTCAAAACCACGCATGGTTTTCCTCAAAAGCACGTTAGGTTTTACCCAAAACCACGCGTAGTTTTTTATGATATAAAAATATCCAACGACAA
>JAITMJ010000036.1 GCA_031277475.1 Flavobacteriaceae bacterium | reverse complement strand
TAATGGCGTTTTTCCTCAGCAACACGCCGAGAACGCCCAAGCAAAACAAAACCGAACTCAGAACGATGAAATGCTCTAAAGGTACGTTTTGTATAAAAGTGTTTGTTTCCATATTTTTTGTTTAAAGTTCAAAAATTCAAAGTTCAAAGTTCAAGGTTTAAGGTTTAAGGTTTAAGGTTGGACGATTATACGTTTTTTTCAAATTTATTCTTTTTTTGTGTGAATAATTCCTATTTTTTTATTTTTTATTTCTTGTTAAATTTAGCAAAATATTCGTCAATTTCGGGACGCGGAGTTCAATTTTGTAATTTATTGTTTGTTACTTTATCATAAATCCTGTCTAACCAATCATCAATTCCATACCAAAAGGAATCCATCATCGGATCTTGCACTAATTTTCCGGCAATATATTCCATATCTCCTTCATCGTAATTTTCAATATGTTGTTTCATTTTTTGTTTGTCGTTTTCATTAATATAATTCCTGTGATATTCATATTCTAAATACCCCAACAAATCATCTTTCATTAAAACCAAACATGGATATTTTTCAAAATAATTACGAATGGACAATTCATGTTCTTTTTTAAAATTATCGTCCATTTTGTCGAACATCTGAAATACTAATTCTTTAAAATTACTCATTTCTTTTTCCTTCCCGAATTAAATTTTACTAATTTTTTCCAATTAATATCGCCGTTTTCATCACAAAATTCTATGGAAAATTCTTTTGTGAATTGTACTCATTTCTATATATAATTTTTTTGTTTATAATTTTTCAAAATGGGTTTTTCTAAAATAAAAAAATCAAAATTGTTTGATTTGTCTGTATATGTTTCGTATTTTTTCAAATCTAAAATTGCTGATTTTAAAATGTCACATATTTCCTCTTCATCAAGAAAAGAAAAACATTCTATACGTTCTATAATTTCGTCTTTAAAATCCTCTATCTCCATAAAAATAGATTCTTTGTCTAAAAACAGTTCGCTACTCCAAACCTCAACATTTCCTATATTGAAACTTGCCTTATAACATTTTTGCGTTTTCATTTATAAAAAGTGTTATTTCTATGCCATTCTATTGATTTTTTATGTGGAAATAAAGAACTATTTTGAGGTAGTAAAATATTCTTATTTTCAACTAAACCATTTTCAAAAAAACTAAAATTTCCCATTTTTCCAAAATCAATCGGAACTTTCTTTGATACAGAAGATATTATAATTTTATAATCGTCTGTTAAAGAAAACCAGCCTACATCAAATGCCCAATGATGCAAATGACATAATGCTAAACCATTCCAAATATCATCTTTACCATTTTTTGTGTGAGAAACAATGTGAGCCGCTTCTACTTCCCAAAACTGAAAATTCGGAGATTTTATTTTTAAACCACAAACGCAACATTTATAATCGTAATTTTCAATTACAGCCTGTCTAAAACCGCGAGAACGGAGGTTTGCCTCTCTTGTTACAGTGATTTTTTTCTTTGTCCCAATTGGATTGTAATCAACGGGGGCGGCTTTGGTTGTAATCTTTTTTACTTCTTTTTCTACTTCATAAGATTTAATCAGCAAATTATCTTTTTCTTCTATTGGAATATTTAGTAGTTCAAGAGCTTTATCAAAACCATTTTCTGTCAGCATCCATTCTTTCTTGTTCGTTAATTTTTGAGTAACTGAAGGCTTTATTATTAAATTTCCATTGGATAAAGAGTCTGCTGCTCTATACAATAATCTGTGCCAAAGCGGAGTTTTAACTATTCTATTTTCTTTCTTGTAAACTCTTTCTAATGGAACTATTCGCTGTTCCTCGGATAATGAAAAAATATCGGCAATTTCATTTACAATTTCTTCACCTGTAGAAAATTCCTTAACTGTACCATTATGACGAAAAAGAGTTTTCAAGAGTTCTTTTTCGACCTCTTGTTTTGAAGGCATTGCCATTTTTTTTAACATTTCACCTTCGTAACTCATATTTTTATGTCATTTTTAAAGTGGAAATTTTTCATCACTTCCAAACAATCATCTTGTATAATATTATCTCATTCCCAAATTCCCCCGTTCTTAAATCTCTTTTTTCCCGATTAATACTGCGCCTACAATTCCGGCTAAAATGAGTATTGACGCAAGTTCAAACGGCAAAACATATTCGCTGAACAGCAATCTGCCCAAGTTTTTCGTCAGTCCGATTCCGCTGTCGGGATTTTCCGAAATGTAGTTTCCCGATATGCCTTTGTATGCGCCCAACATTCCGATAAATAAAATGCCGGCGGCAAAAATTCCGATGATTTTTCTGAGGCTGTGTTTTCGGCTTTCGTCTTGTTTGTTCAGGTTGAGCATCATCAAAATATAGAGAAACAAAACCATAATTGCTCCCGCATAAACGATGATTTGCACGATTCCCAAAAACTGTGCGTTCATCAAAATATACAATCCCGCAATCGAAAAAAATGTAACGATGAGGGAAAGTATGGCGTAGAGCGGATTTTTTGCAAAAACGAAATATCCTGCGCTGATTAAAGCAATTCCTGCGGCGGTGTAAAAAAGAATCTGTTCCATTGGTATGATTAAAAAATTAAGAGATTTTGAGATTATGATATTTTGAGATTTTGATATTTTGATATTTTGAGATTTAAACGCTTCGGCTGTCACACTGAGCGAAGTCGAAGTGTCAGCGTGACAAGTGCCAAAAGCCAAGACTTGTCCCGATTTATCGGGAAACCATCAGCCAAACGCCATCAGCCAATCGCATTTTTTTGAGTTTCGGTTTGTCTTTCGGAGATGTCTATTCTGTTTTCCATAGTTTCCACGAGTTTATCTTTTCCATAGATGAAAGAGCCTCTGTTGCTTTCCACGTCCGTAAGTCTGTCGGTGAGATAGATTGCGGATTTCGGGCAGGCATCTTCGCACATTCCGCAGAAAATACATCGCAACATATTGATTTCATAGACGTTGGCGTATTTTTCCTCGCGGTAAAGGTGCATTTCGTCTGTGGTTCTTTCTTTGGCGATCATCGTGATGGCTTCTGCCGGACAAGCGACAGCACAAAGTCCGCAAGCGGTGCATCTTTCTCTGCCTTCGTCGTCCCGTTTCAAGACGTGAAGTCCGCGCCAAACTTTCGCTCTCGGTCGCACTTGTTCGGGATATTGAATGGTGATTGGTTTCCTGAAAAAATGTTTTATCGTGATGCCCATTCCCTTGAAAATAGCGGGGAGATAAAGGCTCTCGGCGAAAGTCATTTTTTTATTCGAAACAATTTTTGAACGGTTTGTGAGTTTCATTCTTATTTATATTTTAGTTGCGAGATTCGGGATTCGGGATTCGAGGTGTAGAAATTACGAATATTTATCAAATCTCTAAATCTTTAAAGATTTTCACACCACAAATATAAGAGTTTTTATGGTAATTTTTCAGGTATTAATGCTTTTATCGGGTAAAAATCATCTTTTGTGTTTTCCAAAATAATTTTGTAGAATATTTTGGCATGTTTATTTTAATTCAAAGTTCAATCCTGATCTGAATTTAATTCAGTATCAAACTTTGTCCAAGGAAATATCCGGATAATTTTTTGGAATGAGACATTTTTTACAAATTGAGAATACAGAAAACAAAACAAATATCAGTTTGAAATTTCTCTTTCAAATCGTATTTTTGGAAAATATTTTTTTTAGACATCAAGAAAAGGAATGAAGATGCCTTTAATTAATCATTAAATTTTTAATAATAATTATACTAAATCAATATGAAAGTTTTAATTGTAGGTAACGGCGGCAGAGAATCTGCGCTTGCTTTGAAATTGAAAAATGACAGCAGAATTTCCAAAATGTATTTTGCCAAAGTCAATGCAACTACTGAAAATTTGGGACAAAACGTTTATGAAGAAGACGTAATTGCGCTCAGAAATTTTGCGACAAGAGAACAAATAGACCTCACAATTGTTGGTCCCGAAGCGCCTTTGGTTGAAGGCATCGTTGATGAATTTAACAACCACGATTTGCCGATTTTCGGACCGAGAAAACGAACTGCAGAATTAGAAGGGAGCAAAGCGTTTTCTAAAAATTTCATGCAAACCAACGGCATAAAAACTGCAAAAGCCATGGTTTTTAATGCTTATAGTGATGCGGTGGAATATGTTGAAAATCAGAAATTTCCAATAGTCGTGAAAGCCAGCGGATTGGCGAGTGGAAAAGGTGTGGTGATTTGTGAAGACTTGGACGAAGCGAAGTCCGTAATTCATTCTTTTATGATAGACCGAATTCATGGAGATGCCGGGATAAAAGTAATCATCGAAGAATATTTGCAAGGTTTTGAAGCATCTGTCATCGCATTTTCCAACGGAAAAAATCTGTTTCCGTGTATTCCCGTAAAAGATTATAAACGAGCAAGAAACGCCGACAAAGGACAAAATACCGGAGGAATGGGAAGCGTGGCTCCGTCTCCTCAATTCACTGAAAAACATCAGGAAGACTTTGTGGAAAATATTTTAAAACCTACGATTGCCGGACTTCAAGCCCAAAATCTGCAATTCAAAGGCGTGATATTTTTCGGATTGATGATTACCGAAAACGGTGTTTATCTTTTAGAATACAATATGCGTTTTGGTGATCCTGAAACCCAAGTTTTGATGGCTTTAATGGAAAATAATCTTTTGGATGTCATTAACGATTGTCTCAACGGAAAAGACATTGAATTAAATTTTAAAAACGAAAAAGCGGTTTGTTTGGTGATGTGTTCCGGCGGTTATCCGGGAAAATACGAAATCGGTTTCGAAATCAAACACATCGAAAAAGTGAAAGACAGCCAAGTTTTATTTGCCGGCGCTTCCAAACATGGAAATACTTACGTTACGAACGGCGGTCGCGTTTTGAATTTGGTGGCAACCGGCGAAAGTTTTGAAGAAGCCCGCAAGAAAGTTTATGACGATGCGCGCACGATTCAATTCGATTACGAATATTATAGAGATGATATTGGGAAATTTTAGTTTAAAATAATCTCAACAAATCCTCGGCAATTGTTCGCCAATCAGCGGATTTACCACGCGTTTTCCACCGAAAGCACTTTGCATAATCACTTTTCCCGAATGTTCTTCGGTGACGAAACCGATTTTTTCGGCTTTGGAATTTTCGGTTTTTAAAATTTCGAGAACATTTTCGGCAATATCTTCATCGCAAACGCAAAGAAAAACGCCTTCGTTGGCTACATACATCGGATCGAGACCCAAAAGTTCGCACGCGCTTTTCACTTGGGTTTCCACAAAGATTTTTTCTTCAAAAATCTCAATTCCAAAGCGGCTTTCCGAAGATATTTCGTTGAGAACCGAAGCCAAACCTCCGCGTGTGGCATCGCGCAGAAAACTTATTTTTTCGCCGAAATTTTGGATGAGTTCTTTCACCTCGAAGTTCAGATTTTTGGTATCGCTCAAAATTTCGCTGTCGAATTTCAAACCTTCTCTTTCGCTCATAATCGCCATTCCGTGAGCAGCAATTCCGGCGTTTAAAACAATCGCTTGTTTTGGTTTTATATGTTGAATCCCGATTTTGGAATTTTCAAAAATTTCTCCGATTCCCGAAGTGTTGATGTAGATTTTATCGCCTTTTCCGCGCTCCACCACTTTTGTATCTCCGGTTACGATTTTCACGCCGGCATTTTCCGAAGCAGTTTTTATGGATTGGATTATTTTTTCAAAATCTTCCAAAGGAAATCCTTCTTCGATGATGAAAGCCAGCGAAAGAAATTTCGGTTCGGCACCGCACATTGCGACATCGTTCACGGTTCCGTTTACAGCGAGTTCTCCGATATTTCCGCCTTTGAAAAAAATCGGCGAAACCACAAAACTGTCGGTGGAAAACGCCAATTTTCCGGAAAGATTCAGAAAAGCACCATCGTGTTTTTGATTCAAAATTTTATTATCTAAAATTTTGAAAATCAAATTGTTAAGAAGTTCGGTTTGTTTTTCTCCGCCACTTCCGTGTTGAAGGTTGATGGTTTCGGGCATTTTAAAAATATTTTATGATTTCGGAAAAATTATTGGTAATATGCGTAACAAGAAAAATATTATCATTTTCTTCAAAAAAGATAAACCATGTAGTTCTTTGATTTGCTTTGTAAAAAATATATTGCGAGCCGAGTTTTCTCAATAAAAATGGAGTAGGTTTTGCAGGAAAAGTAGAAATGTTTTGCTCAATATAATCAATAATTCGATTTTTATATTCAATTGCATCTTCCAAAAAACCAAAATATTCTTGTTCGTAAAGCAACAATATAAGATTGTTTATATATTGCTCAACAGAGGGTTTGTAGAAAATTTTTATTTTTTCCAAGTCAAGGATTTTAAAAATTCGGTAGTTCTCCTTTTAAGTTCCTCTCCCGAAATTGCGTCTTTAATTTCTTTGTCGAAATCGAAAGGCTTTTCTTTCCGAAAGAGTTCTAATTGTTCTAAAACATTAGGGTCATTAATCGTGTTGACCCATTGAATAATATTTTTTTTATGAGCGGTAATATTCATATTTCAACTTTTTTTTCAAGCAAATGTAAAAAAAATATTTATTCGGAGGTAAGATTCTAAACAAATTTTACTCAGGATTCAGTTCCAAATCTTCGCCCATCAATTTCAGAGCGTCCATCGTTTTTCGGGCTTCGTCTTCATCAATGATTCCGATGGCTGCACCCACGTGAACCAAAACATAATCGCCGATTTTCGCTTCGGGCACCAGCGAAAGATTCACTTCTTTTCGGATTCCTTCAAAATCCACGCTGCCGATTCTGAAAACTTCATCCAATTCGGCAGTTATACTTTCTAATTTTCCGGGAATTGCGAGACACATATTTATTCAAGGTTTAAAGTTTAAAAATTCAAAGTTTAATGTTCAACGCTTTGACAGGTTCAGCGTGACAACAGTTATCATTTACATATTTACTGTTTTATTAGACATTCCGTCTGTGTTCAGTGTAACAAAATATGTCAGATTGACACTTCGACTTCGCTCAGTGTGACCAAAATCACGCACAATTTAATTTATTCAAAGATTTAAGCATTTAAAGATTCTAAAATTCGAGGTTTACTTCTGAATAAAATTCGATTTATTTAAAAACTTTGGCTAAATTCAGAATTTTTATTTGATTAGGCAAAATTTTTTTCTGAAAAAAACTTTTATTTTGTCGGAAAATATTTTTTTTATACATTGCCAATTATTAGAGTCAGTTTAAATTTTTGGCTAAAACCGGCGGCGGAAAATTAAAAAAAAGAGGCTGTCTCGAAAGCATACAAATGACACAAATTTTTCAGATTTACACGGATAAAAGAAAATATCATCTGATATTCATATTATAAAAATCGGAGTTATCTGCGTTCCAAATTACTTTTAAAACAGCCATCTATCCTTCATCAGAACAATGGTTTAAAGCAATAGAACTATGAATTTTCAAATTGACATATTTTCAGACATCAGTTGGCTTGCGGTTTTTGTGGGAACCGTGGTTTACTGCGTGTTTTGCGGAATGTGGCACAGACCGTTTGCTTTCGGTAAAAAATGGGAAGAAGCGATGGGTTTTCAACGACCGGAACATTGGAAAGAAACGAATATTTATTACGTAGTTCCTTTGATTTCGTGTTTCGTTACGAGTGTTGGCATTGCCGTTTTATTAAAACTGACGAGCGCAAATTCAATTGCAGATGCGTTTGTGCTTGGGATTTTATCGGGAATTGGTTTTGCGATGGCGGTAGTTTTTACTGTTTCCGTAGTTCCGATTATGAAAAAACCATTGCTTTTTGCCGCAATCACAGGAACAGCACAAGCATTGGGGATTATTCTCGCCACGTTGACGATTTACGGATTAACGTGATTTTATTTTTGACGGTTGGCTTCTTGCTGTTACTGATCGAAGTGCATTAAACCTTGAACTTTAAACTTTGAATTAAAAATTTATTTAAACATTCTAAAAAAGCCAAAAGAAAGTAGCCAACGGCAAGTAGCCAACAGCAAAAATAATTTCTATCTTTGCGCTTATGGACTATCCGAGTAAAGTATTGAGAACGGCGGTCGAGGAGATTTCGGGACTACCCGGAATCGGAAAAAAATCTGCACTGCGGCTGGCACTTCATCTTTTGAAACAACCTGAACATCAGGCATTGTCTTTGGGAGAAGCATTGAGAAAATTGGTAACCGAAATCCGATATTGCAAAGAATGTTACAATTTTTCCGATTTTGAAGTCTGCGAAATTTGCTCGAACACGAAAAGAAATTCCGAGATTTTATGCGTTGTGGAAGATGTTCGCGATGTGATAGCCATTGAAAATACTTCAAAATATTTCGGAAAATATTTGGTTTTAGGCGGAAGAATTTCTCCGATGGAAGGCGTAGGTCCTAATCAATTGAACATTCACGGAATCGAAAAAAAATTGGAATCCGGCGAAATAAAAGAACTTATTTTTGCGCTGAGTGCAACTATGGAAGGCGACACAACCGCCTATTATATTTACAAAAAATTCAAACATTTTCCTGTGGAATTTTCTACGATTGCGCGCGGAATTTCCATCGGAGACGAGTTGGAATATGCCGACGAAATTTCTTTGGGACGCTCTATTTTAAACCGGCTTCCGTATGCAAGCAGTTGATTTATTCAAAATTCAAAGTTTTTAAGATTTAATCTTTCAATCCTTTTAATCTTTCAATCTCTCAATCTTTAATTTTTTTCAATCATCTAATCGCCACATTATAATTTATCGGATTTACAAATTTCAAAAAAATACTTTCCGAAAAGTTTGTCTGTCTCAAAAATTCTTCGTTATTTTGCACACTCAAAATATTTAAGCAGTAAAAAAGACTTGAGATATGTCAAGAATTTGTCAAATAACAGGAAAGCGAGCGATGGTCGGCAACCATGTTTCTCACGCGAACAACAAAACAAAGAGACGTTTTGAAATCAATTTGTTAGAGAAAAAATTTTATATTCCGGAGCAGGAAAAACATGTTACTTTGAAAGTTTCCGCACACGGATTGAGAATCATCAACAAAATCGGTATCGAAGAAGCGCTTGAAAGAGCAGTAAGAAATGGGTTTATTAAATAAAATTTAATTTAAAAATCATGGCAAAAAAAGGAAACAGAGTTCAGGTGATTCTCGAATGTACGGAACACAAAGAAAGCGGAATGGCAGGAATGAGCCGATACATCACCACAAAAAATAAGAAAAATACAACAGACCGATTGGAATTGAAAAAATTCAATCCGGTGCTGAAAAAATATACGGTTCATAAAGAAATTAAGTAATTTATAAAAAAATAATTTACAATGGCAAAGAAAGTAGTAGCAACGCTGAGAAGCGGACAGTCTAAAAAAATGACCAAAGTGGTGAAAATGGTAAAATCTCCTAAAACAGGAGCATACATTTTCGAAGAACAAGTAATGAATGCAGATGATGTGAACGATTTTCTGAGAAAATAAATTCGCATTACAACAAAAATAACAGGAAACCGCTCGAAATTTTTCGAGTGGTTTTTTTATGGATGTGAGGTTTATGTTCTTTTTTAATACGTTTTTTCTGTCCTGAATTAATTCAAGATCATTCAAAATTGTCTTATCTTTGTGGAAACTTTAAATACCTTGGAATAGGTTCTTTAAAGAAATCCGATGAAGATCGGCTAAGGATTATAATCCCGAAAAGGCAAGTCTAAAAACAAATTTTAATAATAAAAATGTCATGAAGAAAATTATTTTATCAGTAACTCTTTTGGTTGCAACACAAATGTATTCACAATGTAATATTGTTGGTAAAAACGCAATTTCCGTCAGCGATACGGAAACTTACACCATCGAAAGCGACAACGCTCAATGTCCGGATTGCCATCTTTGGACGATGATTGGCGGAAACGCAAGAATTGACGGGGAATTTAGGAAAAATTCAGTGAAAATTACACCTACCGGCGGCGGAAGAGTTGTATTGTCTCTTTCCGTACTTTCCTCGCAGGGATTTTCGCAGTGCAATAAAAATATTGATATTATAGGTGGAGGAAATGTTGCAAATAATTCCGGTTATTCTACCAATTACGGTAATACTTCCGTAGATTGCGACGTGAGCGTAACGGATTTTAAAGAAGTAAAATATTCCGACGGCATTATCAGTTATTTTCCGGTTCCCGCGGGAAATGATTTCAAATATAATTGGACGGCGATTTATTTTAACGGAGAACAAAGAGAATCATCAGAAAAAATTCCACAATTTCCATACACTAAAGAAAACGGAATCAGAATTTTAAAAGTAAAAATCACTTCCAGTAAATGTATGAAAAGTATGTCGAAAAATTACGAGCCGATGTTTTGGGTGAATTTTTAAGAGCAGATAGCGGACGGTGAAAGCATTGTTCGTTATACACTGCAAAATTGCTACATTAAATGAAACGTACAGACATAAAAAAAATTTTGGTTATCGGTTCCGGACCCATTATTATCGGGCAAGCAGCGGAATTTGATTACTCCGGAACGCAGGCTTGCCTCTCGCTGAAAGAAGAAGGCTACAAAGTAATTCTCATCAATTCCAATCCGGCAACGATTATGACGGACGTAGAAATCGCCGATAAAATCTACATCGAACCGATTTCTTTGGAATTTGTTTCCAGAATTATTCGCAAAGAACGTCCGGACGCACTTTTGCCGACTTTGGGCGGACAAACCGGACTGAATATGGCGGTGGAACTCCAAAAATCCGGAATTTTAGACGAATGTAAAGTCGAAGTTTTGGGAACGAAACTCAACGCCATCAATCGCGCCGAAGACCGAGATTTGTTCCGAGAATTAATGAGAGAACTCAGCGAACCCGTGCCGGAATCCGACATCGTGAACAATGTGGAAGACGCTTTGAAATTCGCCGAAGAAATCGGTTTTCCCGTCATCGTTCGTCCCGCTTTTACGATGGGCGGCACCGGCGGCGGAATTGCTTCAAACCACGATGAACTCCGCGAAATCACAGAACTCGGATTGAAATATTCGCCGGTTACACAATGTTTAATCGAAAAATCCATCGCCGGATTCAAAGAAATCGAATACGAAGTGATGAGGGATTCCAACGACAATGCGATTGTGGTTTGCAGTATGGAAAATGTAGATCCCGTCGGCGTTCACACCGGAGATTCCATTGTGGTTGCGCCCGCTCAAACGCTTTCCGACAGAGAATATCAACTTTTGAGAAATGCCGCTTTAAAAATCATTCGCGCACTCGGAATTGAAGGCGGTTGCAACGTTCAGTTGGCTTTGGATCCACATTCTTTTGAATATTATGTGATTGAAGTAAATCCGCGCGTTTCCCGCTCGTCTGCATTGGCGAGCAAAGCCACAGGATATCCGATTGCGAAAATCGCCGCAAAAATTGCAGTCGGTCTCACACTCGACGAAATTATGAATCCCGTAACCGGAAAAACTTACGCTTGTTTCGAGCCGACCATAGATTATGTGGTTACGAAATTTCCGAGATTTCCTTTCGATAAATTTGAAACCGCAGACCGCCGACTTTCAACGCAAATGAAAGCCACCGGCGAAGTGATGGCAATCGGCAGAAATTTTGAAGAATCTTTGCAAAAAGCCATTCGCTCTTTGGAAACCGGAATCCGACATTTGGGCTTGAAGAAAAAACAGGCAGACGCGCTCACTCCCGAAGAAATCGAAAGAAGAATCCGCGTTTGCGACGACGAAAGATTATTCATCATCGGCGATGCTTTACGAAAAGGCTATGATTGGGAACAAATTGCGGAATGGAGCACCATTGACCGCTTTTTTATTTTCAAATTAAAAAAACTTGTGGATTTTGAAAACACTTTGGCTAACACTTTGTCAAAGTTTAAATCTTTGACAAAGTTGGATTCAACCGATAAATCAGAATTAACAGCATTAATAAAAAAAGCCAAAAAACTCGGTTTTGCAGATTTGAATATCGCTCATTTTTGGGGAATTTCCGAGCGTGAAGTTTTTGATTTTCGCAAAGAAAACGGAATAATGCCGGTGTATAAAATGGTGGATACTTGCGCCGCCGAATTTGAAAGCGAAACGCCGTATTTCTACGGAACTTACGAAGAAGAAAACGAAAGCGAGGTTTCGGACAGAGAAAAAATCATCGTTCTCGGTTCCGGACCAATCAGAATCGGGCAAGGTGTGGAATTTGATTATGCCACGGTTCATTCCGTTTGGGCGATTAAAGAAATGGGTTATGAAGCCATTATTATTAATAATAATCCCGAAACCGTGTCCACAGATTTTTCAATTTCAGATAAACTTTATTTTGAACCGTTGGCTGAGGAAGACGTGATGAACATCATCGAACACGAAAAACCGAAAGGCGTGGTTGTGCAATTCGGCGGACAAACGGCGATAAATCTTGCGGATAAATTGGCGGCTCACGGTGTAAAAATTTTGGGAACTTCGCTTGAAGATTTAGACAGAGCCGAAAATCGAGACGAATTTGAAAAAGCACTTCAAGATTTGGAAATTCCGCAACCGCTCGGAAAAACTTCCACTTCCAAAGAAGAAGCCATAAAAATTGCCAAAGAAATCGGTTATCCGGTTTTGGTGAGACCGAGTTATGTTTTGGGCGGACGAGCGATGGAAATTGTTTTTGGCGAAGATGAACTCGCACATTATATGGAAAATGCGGTGGAAGCAAGTCCGAAACATCCGGTTCTAATCGACCGATATTTGCGCGGAAAAGAAGCGGAAGTGGATGCCATTTGCGATGGCGAAACCGTGATTATTCCCGGAATTATGGAACACATCGAAAGTGCGGGCGTGCATTCGGGAGATTCTATTGCCGTTTATCCGCCGCAAAATATTACCGAAAAACAAATTAAAACGATTGTAGATTATACGCAGCGTTTGGCCAAAGGGCTGAAAATCATTGGTTTAATGAATATTCAATTTGTTTTGTATGAAGGCGAAGTTTATGTGATTGAAGTGAATCCGCGTTCATCGAGAACGGTTCCTTTTCTTTCAAAAATTACGAATATTCCGATGGCAAACCTCGCAACGAAAGCCATTCTCGGAAAAAAATTGAAAGATTTGGGCTACGAAAACGGACTCGCTCCGAACAAAGACGGCGTTTTTGTGAAAGTTCCGGTGTTCAGTTTCAATAAATTATCGAAAGTGGACGTTTCTCTGGGTCCGGAAATGAAATCCACCGGCGAAGTGATGGGCAAAGATTCTACGTTGGAAAAAGCACTTTATAAAGGTTTAATCGGTGCCGGCAGAAAAGTTCCGACTTTCGGTGCGATTTTATTCACCGTTGCCGATAAACACAAGCCGGAAGCCGTAGAATTGGCGAAACGTTTCAGCGAAATCGGTTTCAGAATTTGGGCAACCGAAGGAACAGCAAAATTCTTTGAACGGAACGGTGTTTCGGCGAAAATCGGTTATAAAATCGGCGAAGAAGAAGTGAATTTAATTGATTTGATTCAAAAAGGCAAAGTTCAATACGTTGTAAACACGACCACGAAAGGAAAACAATCCGAAAGAGACGGTTTCCAAATCCGCCGTTTGAGCGTAGAAAACGGAATTCCGTGCCTGACCTCGATGGACACCGTAGAAGCCATTTTAAAAGTGATCGAAAGTATGACGTTTAAAATGGAGGCGATGGGGTAGGCGTGAGACACGAGGTGCTTTTTTGTTGTGAAATAATTTTATCTTTGTAACACCAAAATACTTATGAAATGACGACAATGGCAAAAGAAGAGTTGATAAAATGGCTTTCAACAGAAGAAAATCTTGATTATCTGAACAAAGTACAACAGATAAAAGAAGAATCTGAATATCAAAAAAAAGACTTCACCGATAGAGTTGCAAAGGCATACACTACAGAAGAAGCACGCTCTATTTTACACAAACATATCGAATCATTGCCTTGGAAAAAATAGTATTGATCGAGCAAAACACAATAGATTTTCTCATTAACCTCACCACTACTCTTTTCGAAAAAGAATATTTTGGCTTCAAAAGTTCTGCGTATGAATACATTGACAGAATTTTTGATTTTATCACTAATGAACTGAAAGATTTATCTCCTCAAAAAACTCCGAATAAAATTCACTATCTGGGGAAATTTTACAATCGTTTTACGGCAAATGACAACACTTCTTGGTATATTTTCTTCGATTACGATGAAAGATCCAATATCTGTTTAGTAAAAGAAGTTCGCAACAACCATCAACCGGAAATCCAATTTTTAAACCGAGAAGAGAAGTAACGATTTTAAAAGTGATAGAAAGTATGACGTTTAAACCGGAGACGAAGGGGGCGGTAATAATTTTTTACTACAAGTGCTACAAGTGATGCGCGATTACATAGTTATTACTGATATAGCGTACTTGATATATTTTTTTCCCATTTTCTTTGTATATTCTGAAAAATATGTACCAGCTTGTTCGTTTATTTTTTTGAAAAGTAGAGTAGTACATATTTTTTCCGTAGCTGTCAAAATATTTAGGCGCACGCTTTTTGGTTTTTTGAGGTAAATTTGCTGTTATATCATCATACAATTCTTGTACATACTTTTTAGCAGATTCCAAAAAACCGAAATATTCCTTTTCATAAAGAATCAATACAAGTTCTTTAAAATACTGCTGTATTTGCGGCAAAAACAATACTTGATTCATTTTTTTGCAAATATTTTTTCCATGTCTTCAAAAATGCCTTTCAGAAGTTCATCTTTTGTGATAGACCTGCGTAAATCGTCATCGGGTTCGCAATATACAATGTCTTCTCCGGTTTCATCAACAGAGTTGGTGTGCATAATGTGAAACATATTTTTACCGCGTTTGACAAAAACTTGTTCATTCAAAGCCAAATCAAAATATCTCTTTTGATGGGTTATGAATTCTTTACTGCTTACAACTGTCATGATGAAATACTTTAAAATTTATAACACAAATATAACGTATTTTTTTTCATAGATTTTACTTGAAATGTTGTGAGAGTCATCGAAATTAATGATATTGGTATTATTACTTATTTTCGTGATTATTTTCCAAATTAGCCTTATGGATTTTATTGAAATAAGTAAACTTTTTGATTATGTTCGGATAAAGAAATCCAAACCAATGCTTTATCGTTTTTTCAGTAAAGAGGAGTTTGATATGAAGGAAACTCTGCGGCAACAAAAAATTTTGAAATTCTTTTTGAAAAATTTAGCCGTAATATCTCAATATAAAACAAATGATCATGAGGTACAAGCCATAAATTCTTTCATTAATGATTCTAATTATGAAAACTACAATTTTACCACAAAACTTTTTTATACGGCTGATTTTGATAAAATTAATAATAATATCGCCTTTTTCATTCATTTTTTCTATTCGTTTAAAATATTATTAGAGAAAATTATATCGAATGACAGATCCGATAATTATAATCAACAGATGATAGATATCGTCGATTTCATCAATACTTTTTCTATTGACGAGCAGTTTTTGCTATTGAGTAAGAATCGTTTAACATTCAACAAAAGAAAAGCATTGCTGAAAAAAATTGTTGAAGTTTCCGACCAAAAAGGGTTTATGAATTTCTGGAATTTCTTTTATATGTTCGATGTTTATTATAGTATAGCGAAAGGAATTAATGTTTTGGGACTTTGTTTTCCGGAATTTAATAACGATGGAATTTTCAAAATTGAAGAATTTTATCATTTACAAATACCTCGACCTGTAAAAAATTCCGTTGATTTTAGTAATAAAAACACAATCATTTTTACCGGACCGAATATGTCGGGAAAATCTACGGTGATGAAATCCGTCAGTATAATTGTTTTATTGACTCATTTGGGTATTGCTGTTCCTGCGGCGTATTGTAACATTCCTTTTTATCAAAAAATAAAATTCTTTTTCAATACCACAGACAGCATAGAAAATGGACACAGTTACTTTATGCAAGAATTATTGAATCTAAAAGATGTGTTGAGCAGCGTCAATTCGGGACAAAAATGTTTTGTAGCATTCGATGAAATCTTTAAAGGTACCAATATCAATGATTCCATAAAAATTACCATACAAGTGGTTAATGGGCTTTCAAAGTTCTCGGAATCCAAGTTTATCATATCTACACATCTAAATATGATTGAAGATAAGCTGGAAACTATGAACTGTTTAAAACTAAAATTAAAAAGTTCTTATGCCAATCAACAATTAGAATTTTCATACAAGTTGGAAGAAGGTTGGTCTAAATTGGAAGTAGGAAGCATACTTTTTAATCAATTAGGAATATCTCAATTATTAAATATGGTAAAATTGTAGAAATGGGTAATCATGAAACTAAAAGGAAAATATTATAAACTTACACAAAATCAATATAAATTAATGCAATAAAAATCCGAAAGAGACGGTTTCCAAATCCACCGATTGAGCGTAGAAAAACTTGAATAGAAGCAATTTTGAAAGTCGTCGAAAGTATGATGTTTAAACCGGAGGCGATGTAGGATTGCTTTTTGCTTTTTGCTTTTTGCGGTTGGCTGTCACGTTGAGCGAAGTCGAAACGCTGTCGAAAGGTTGTCATAACGCAAAAAAAAACGCAATACCTTTTTCGGCATTGCGTTTTATGATTTAATTTGACCACTAATTCCCTACCACAATCTTTTTCAAAACCTTCCCTTTATCCGTAAAGATTTCCAAGTGATACACTCCTTTTTGCAGGCGAGAAACATCTATGGTTTTTCTTGCGTTTTGCAACGTCTTTACTATTTTTCCCGAAGTGTCATAAACATTTATTTTCTCTATTTTTAAAGAGGTTTCTATGTTTAGGATGGCGGTTGCAGGGTTGGGAAACAGCACAATATCATCGGTTTTGTTTCCGGGTTCTGCGGTATCCAAGAAAATGGTGCCATCAAATGGATTTGTAAAATCTAATGATACAGTATCATCCATATATTGACTCTCATACACGCAATTATCAAAATCAGCAATATAAGCCTCTACCTTAAACGTATAATTACCGGGTGTAGTAGGAATATTAACAAAAAAATCTTGATCGTGCTCGGAACTATCAAAAAAGAATAATGTATAGCAAACCTTTAAGGTAATGATATTTCCATTAGTTTCCGTTGTATAGGCATTATATTCAGAATAAAGACTTGTGTGAATTTTTAGATTTGCTTTTATCTGGCTTTCGCTAACTTGGGTAATATTTAGTCCTGTGATATAAATATATTGCTGGGCAGATACTGCTCCGCTCATAGAAATAAGCATACATAATAATATTATTTTTTTCATTGCAGTAATTTTAAAAAGTTAAATTATTGTTTAATTAAAGTTTTAGCATCCACAATATCCCCGTTTACAATTAACGCAACCAAATTAAAACTTTATTTCCATATACCCAAATATTTTAAAATATGTTTCTCTTTTACAAAAATATTTCCTACACTTGTTACAATCAATCCTAAAAAATTTATCATCATGAAATCCACATCAGAAACCGGACACCTCAAAAACATCGCCAACTTCCAAGACCTCACTCATTTTGCCCGCCGTTTGAGCGTAGAAAACGGAATTCCGTGCCTGACCTCGATGGACACCGTAGAAGCAATTTTAAAAGTGATCGAAAGTGTGACGTTTAAACCGGAGGCGATGTAGTGCGGAGAATAAAGCCAAACAAAAAAAACGCTCTCGAAATGAAAGCATTTTTTTGAATATCGTAAAAATTTTTAGTTTAATGTATCAATCTGGGGGAAAATCCCTCGCCTTTAGGCGACGGCTTTAGCAAAAATAAGATTATCTTTGTGAGATGCAACATTATCGGAAGACCTCTCATACGACGTACGATTGTA
>JAITMJ010000134.1 GCA_031277475.1 Flavobacteriaceae bacterium | reverse complement strand
ATGCACCGTCATTGCGCATCTTATTATTTTAGCAGTCAACTCCGAATATTTGTATTGTTCCTTAATCATACTCTATCATAAAAATCATAAAAATCATAGTTCAGACATCGCTTTTGATTGATGGCATAACCTTTTGTGAGATAATCTTTCAGTTTTTGCGTTGCCCAAATGCGGAATTGGGTGCCGCGTAAGGTGTTTACTCTGTAACCGACAGAAATAATTGCATCAAGATTGTAATGCTTTGTCTTGTATTTTTTACCATCAGAAGCAGTTACCGAGAATTCCTCGACAACTGAATTTTCATCAAGTTCCTTCGACTTAAAAATATTTTTTAAGTGTAATGAAACGTTGTCAGAACTACAATCAAATAATGTAGCCATCAGTTTTTGTGTCAGCCAAATGGTTTCATTTTCAAATCTTACTTCAATTTGAATTTCACCGTTTGAGGATTTATAAAGTTCTATTGCGTTCATATTTGATATACGTTTTTATTAATTTTTTTTGCGTTACTGATTATTTCCATTTTGGAAACAGTCGCATCAATCGGTCTTTAGCATACGTTCCAAAATGGAACGTATGCTCGTTTTAACCATTTTTTGCAACAACTAAATTTCTCTCTTCCATTCGAACTATTCGCAAATTCCGAATAGTTGTTTGTTCTTCCATTTCAATTTGAATCTCACCGTTTGAAAGTTCTATTGTATTTATTTTTTATATGCAATAATAGTAATCATTCGGTTAATCGTTTCGCTTGATATTTCAATTCTTGGTTTTATCATTTTTATTTTTAATGAAATTAATCTTTAATGAAATTTCAAACAAACTGACAGGAATTATTCATTCGATTTTCCTGTTTTTAAAATTGTCGTCAAATAATTTTTCGAGGCTTGTGGAATGTTTATTAATGATGATGAGTTTGGTTTTATCCTGCAAATCTGCTGTATAAACAAATTCTTTTCGGGCATTGTATTTCAGGTTTTTCAGTTCGGGAAATATGGATTTTACTCGGCTCAATTTATCTTTATGGTCGGATGAAATGATGATTACTTTTGTGAGCCGCGCCTCTTTTAGTTTCTCCAAATTGCTTTGGCTGAACACATCCTCATCAATACCGTGCGAGGCAACATAATTTTTACGGAAATAATCAATATCTTTTGGATTGTCCGATAATACATAGCGATTTCTGAATAAATTGTCCAACTCGTTCGACCAATCCGGAAAAGCATCATAAAAAGCAATGTATTGATTCACAAAGTCTTGATCTATCGTTTTTTGTTGATTGATGTAATCTTTAACCATCGGATATATTTGTTTCGCCAGCAGGTTGAAATATTTGAAATTATACCAATCGCCTTCGTACGGTTTTCCGTTCAGATGTTCGTAAACATAGCCGTTTCCTGTGGCTGTTGCCAGCACTTCATTCAAAAGCAAATACGCATATTGGCTGTTTTTTGACGGATTTTTATTGAACCACGATTGAATTTTCAACTTGAATTCCAACGGCTGTGCATCGTACAAAATATGATAAATTTCGTGCATCAAAACGCTGAACAAATCATCATTTCCTATCTCTTTTATGTTCAAGGGAATTTTGCCGAAAGCGGTGTTTAAAAATGCTCCTGCATTAAATCGGTCTTTTTCAATCGAGGGAATGATGGCAATATCCATCGGAACAGAATTGTCCCACGCCGAACCGTAGAAAATCAAACCTTGTTCGAAAAATTTTTCGAGATTGGATTTTTGAACATAATCTTTCAGTTCAACCAATTGATTTTCAAATTCATTTTGGTGAGGAAAATAAATTAATTCATCATAAATCGGTTTAAATTCGGAAAGGATTTCTGAAAAGGCAAAAAGTTCGGAATTTGGAACCACTCCGAAAGTTTCGGTTTTAAATTGCTCGATTGATGTTGCGGTGATTAAGTTTTTTTTGATAAAATCTATGGATTGAAACGGCGTTTTTAATCCCTCCGGAAAATCTTGAAAATTATAGGATTCATCGAGTTTTAAAGTGTCAAACCGTTTAATCAAATCGGTATAATGCGGATTGTAAAACTTTGAAGCCCGGAATACTTGTTTAAAACCATTGTCCGGATAATTGTCCGACAGATTTTTTACAAAATCATACGTTGCCAGCCATTTAGAATAAGACAAATTGATGGTCGGTTTCTGCTGTGCGAAAACCGAATTAAACAGAAATAAGGCTAAAAAAGTGGTTTTTAATTTCATAGTTTTAAAGGTAAAAATTTTTGTTAAAGGTAATGTTTTGTATGTAATTTTCCTTGATTTTTAGCCGACGGTGAGCGGCAGGCATGTAGAATTTTTATATTCGCACCGTTTAGTTTGATTTTGCCACGCTATTAAAATTGCACGAAAAAAATGCAATTTACCCGAATATTGCATTTTATTTATGCAAAAATATGTGTTTTTATGAGCAAATTATGTTGTTATGAATTACATAAAAAATGATTTTCATTCGATGCTAAACTTTTTTCATTTCCTGTAGTTCTACTTGTGCAATACGCAATCGAGCATTTAATTTCAGATATTCTTCATACGCCTCTTTTGTGCGGTTTTCTAATCGTTGCACTTCTTGTCGAGCTAACTCCAAATCATAAGAGGCGAGAACATCATCAGCATCAAAATCATTTTCCTTATAAAGCCAATACATTACTGAAAACAGGAATATACTGCCACCGATAATGCAGGTTCCTTCGGTAATCCATTTTGCCTCAAAAAAGATGAAAAGAATGATCATTACAGCCAATAGACACAATACCGCAATATGCGATTTCAAAAAAAGTTTAGGATAATAATTCTGAAATGAATAGGTCAGCATCAACAATGTAAAAGCAAACAAAACTGTCGAAATTACGGCGACATTGGTATGTATGTTTGCCAACAATGGAAATCTATCGGGTAAAAACGGAATTAAATTCGTGATAAGCAACAACCATGTACTTACCAAAATCAATATTCGAAAGGTGCGTGCTCGCGAATTTTTTGTTAATACAATGATAGCAAATACAATACTTGAAAAATAGGCACACATGGAAATTGTCCATACCAAAAATAGCGGTCGTACTTCGGGGCGATTGCCAATGGCTGACAGCGATAATTTAAACGGATTTCCGTGAGCACCCAAATAGATTGTTAATGCAGGCACGATTACCAATGACAATATACCAAATACCCATAGAAGTATTTTTATTTGCTGTTGATATTTTGCGCGATGTTTTACTTGTAACTTTTTCATTTCCTATTTGTATTCTATGTTTTGTGAAAAAATTGATCGGCTTGTGCATTTATCTTATTTTTCATTAATTCATTTTTTATATGCAATAATAGTAATCATTCGATTAATCGTTTCGTTGAATTGAATAATCATTCCGATTTGTTCTATCATTTTCACAATCATCTCTGTTGTTACCCGAACTTTTTTGTAGGAACTTATTTTTTGTTTCCAACTATTCTCAATTTTTTCGTGAAGCAAATCCGTTACCATCACATATTTCGGCTGATAATCGAGAACGCAGGTGAGGATTTTGTTTTCATCGCTTTTTACGGGAATAAATCTGTTTTCTCCTGTCAATTCTGCCGAATAATCACGAAAAGTGAGCAATAATTTTCCGCCGTTTGTGAGTGTGCCGGAAATGTTTTTGAGCAGTTGAACTATTTCTCCTTCGCTGTCGAGATGTGCAATCGTATCGCCGCAACAAACAATTAATTCGGGGTTTTGACCGGAAAATTTGTTGAAATTTTTTATGTCGGCGTTAATGATTTCTACGTTTAAATTTTTTGTGTTTTCCGCCAATTCATCCAATAATTGTTTATTAAAATCAATCGCCTTCACCGCATAACCCATTTTTGCAAGCGGAACGGTTTGAACGCCGTTTCCCGCTCCCAAATCAATCGCGATTTTGCTTGATTGCGGCAACAAATTTTGTTCAATCAGAAAATCCTGAAACTCCGTTTGTTTCGCCTCCAAATCTCCAATCATCCACGAATAAAAATTCCCCAAATGATTATCGTAATGTTCTTTTGTGGTCATTTTTAATTATTTCATTTTTCATAAACTTTCTACAAAATCTTTAAACAAAAGTATTTTTTACGATTTCTTTTTATTAAAAAGCAAATGTTCAAAATCCTGCGACTTCAATTTTAAATTTGTTTTTTCGGTTTTGACGAGCAGGGCGGTTTTTAATTCCGATTTGTTTTTGATATGGCACTTTTCGGAAAGATATTGATAATCCGGCTCGGTTTGCGGCAAAAGAAACAGCACATCATAAAAATCCCGACCTTTTGCCCGATTGAGCAATGCCGAAATTTTCATAGCGCAAAGCACAGAATCGGGCGGCGCCGGAAACGGAAAGAAAAATCCCAAACGCTTGATGTGTACTATATTTTCGTGTAATCAAAACCCTGATTTTGTGTTTCAATTTTAATTAAATTTAATACTTTTGCAAATCAAAAATTATGTAAAAATAATGAAGTTTTTTAGAATTGCGGTTATCGCTTTTGCAGTGATTTTCGGATTTAATTCCTGCAAAAAAGAAGTTGGAAAAAATTGGAACATAAAAATTGAAAACCCTCAAAACATAGAACTGACGGACATTTCCGCCGAACTCTACAATCCGAATATTTCTTTGGAAAGTTTTAAACAAAAATATCCTTGGTTTCAAGGAACGATTCCCGATGATGTTTTCGAGGAGCGCAGAAAAGATGCCGATGAAATCAAGATTTATAAAGATGCCGCCGCAAAAATCGACCAAAACAAATTGAAAAAAAATCTGGAGAATCTGTTTTCGCACATTCGATATTATTTTCCGGAATTTAAAACTCCGAAAGTTTTTTTGTATTCATCGGCTTTACAAGGAATTTTGAACCCGATTTTTTATCATTCGGAAGATGGTTTTCTTTTTATTGATATTTCCGCATTTATGGGTGAAAACCATCCGAATTACAAAGGTTTGGAACTTTATTTTCAAAAATCCATGAATCCTGCGAACATCATTCCGAAAGTTTCCGAAATTTTTGCCGAACATTTTGTTGAGGTGAATCCGGACCAGCAGAAATTCCTATATCAGTTGGTTTATCAAGGAAAATTGATGATTTTGCAAGATGCTTTTCTTCCTGATGAACCTGATTTTTTAAAAATAAACTACACGCAAAAACAATACGATTGGGCACTGGCAAATGAAGTGAATATTTGGGATTTTTTCGTGGAAAACGATTTGCTTTACAGCGATGATGCAGATTTGACCGAAAGATTTATCGCTCCCGCGCCGTTTTCAAAATTTTATACAGAAATCGACAATGAATCTTCGCCGCAAATCGGGATTTTCACGGGTTGGCAAATTTGCAAAAAATTTTTCCAAGAAAAATCGGACACTAAAATTCAGGATTTTTTGAAAATGGATGCGCAGGAACTTTTCAATCAGGCGAGATATAAACCAGAGTTTGAGGAGTAGTTTGTTTTGCATGAAAAAACAGTGGATTATCATTTTTTTTCGTCTTTCGCGGATGCTTTGTCTTGAATTAAAAAAATCGCCTACAATTTCTCCTCAACCAAAATTATATAACTTTGTAGAAAATAAAACGTTATGGAAATCACACTTCAACCGCGTACAAAAAGGGAAGAAAATGCTTTGAAAGCCATTGCGAAAGCGATGAATATTCCTATAAAAAAAGACGATACGCTGATGAGTAAAGAGGAATTTTTTACCAAAATAGAACAATCCAGAAAACAATACAAAGAAGGAAAATTTACAAGAATTTCCAATGAAGAAGAATTGGAAAAATACTTTGAAGAACTATGATTTTCGAAATAATTTTTTCAGATAAAGCCAATGAAGACAATAAAAAATTAAAAAAAAGCGAGCCGCAATCTTATAAAAAACTCGCGAAACTCACAAGAGAATTGTCTGAACATCCTTACATCGGAACAGGACATCCCGAACCTTTAAGAGGAGACAAATCCGGATTATGGTCTCGCAGAATAACCAACAAACACAGATTGATTTATGAAGTGGACGAACAGCAAATTATCGTGATTATCCATTCCACATACGGACATTACAACGATAAATAATTTTCAATATTTTCAGTGAATACTCGCAATTTCTCCTCAACCAAAATTATATAACTTTGTAGAAAATAAAATATTATGACAGAAACTATTTTAAGAATCGGCACCGCCGAACCGGATATTCTTTCTAAAATCAAAAATTATATAGAAAGCCTTGAAATAGATGTGGAAGAAGAAGATTTAGAATACGATCCATACACTTTGACGGAAGAAGATTTGATACACATCGCCAAAGGATTGGACGATATTAAAAATGGCAGAACCATACCAAGTGAAGAAGTTCATAGAAAAGCCCTTGAAAACCTCAAAAAATATGAAAATAGAATGGTCTAAAGATGCAGACATCAGTTACAATGAAACTATCGTATATTGGGCGGAACATAATTTTTCTAACGCATATTCCGAGAAAATAATTTCAGAGACAAGAAAAATTGAAAAATCAATTTCAGAAAATCCATATTTCTTAACCCGATACCACGAAAACATCGGACTTTACCAAAGAATCTTTTTTAAAGGAAAGTTCTCTCTTTATTATAGAATAGCGAATAATATTGTTCGTATCATCCATTTTAGAAGCAACAGACAAAGACCTTTATAATCTTTTATGAACAAATCCAACAACTATTGCGTGATTATGGCAGGCGGAATCGGAAGCAGATTCTGGCCAATGAGTACACAAAAATTCCCGAAACAATTTCAAGATATTCTGGGAACCGGAAGAACAATGGTGCAGCAAACTTTCGACAGAATTTCCAAAACCATTCCGCCGGAAAATATTTTTGTAATCACCAACAAAGAATACGCAAACCTCACCAAAACACAACTTCCGGAAATTCCCGAAGAAAACATCGTAGGCGAACCGGTGATGAAAAATACCGCCGCTTGCAATATTTATATGGCGTATAAAATTATGGCGAAAAATCCCGACGCAAATCTCGTCATCCTGCCCGCAGACCACTTGATTTTAAAGGAAGACCGATTTTTAGAAAAAATAAATTTGGGTCTGGATTTGGCTTCAAAACACGATGTTCTCATCACGCTCGGAATCACGCCGACTCGCCCGGACACCGGCTACGGCTATATTCAATTCATCGAAGAAAATGGAAACGCCTACCACAAAGTGAAAACTTTTACCGAAAAACCCAATGCAGACATCGCCAAAAGTTTCATAGAAAGCGGCGATTTCCTTTGGAACGCCGGAATTTTTATATGGAGTGTGAAATCCATTTACAAAGCGTTTGAAAAATACCTTCCCGAAATGCTGAACCAATTCGGCTCTTGCGAATACAACAGCGGAAACGAGGAACATTGCATTGAAAAAATTTATCCGACCGTAACCAAAATTTCTATCGACAACGGCATTCTCGAAAAAGCACAAAACGTTTATGTGATTCCCGCAGACCTCGGCTGGAGCGATTTGGGAACGTGGACTTCCGTTTACGAAAACACCGAAAAAGATGCCGACAAAAATGCCGTGAAATCGAAATATATTCTCACCTACAATTCCAAAGGAAACATCATTCGCATTAAAAATAACAAAGCCGCAATTATTGACGGATTGGAAAACTACATCATCGTAGATACCGACAAAGCCCTGCTAATCTGCCCGAAAAACAACGACCAACTGATAAAAAACTACATCAACAATCTGAAAACCGAAAAAAAAGGAGATAAATTTATGTGAGAATTTTGGTTTGGAAAAGAGATTATTTCACGCGTTCCAAATAGCTTCCGTCTTCGGTATTTATTTTGATTTTGTCGCCGGCTTCGATGAAAAGCGGCACCAGAACTCTGGCTCCGGTTTCTACCACAGCGTTTTTCATCGCGTTGGTTGCGGTGTTTCCTTTTACGCCCGGATCGGCTTCTGTAATTTCGAGATAAACCGTCTGCGGAAGTTCGGCGGAAAGCGGAGATTCGTCGGCTTCTCTTAAAATAATGGTTACTTCTTCGCCGGCTTTCATAAATTGGGCGTTTTCAATCATATCTTTATTGATGTAGATTTGCGAGAAATCGTCGTTGTTCATAAAATGAAAACCGTTGTCGTCTTTATAAAGATACTGATATTTTCTGGTGATTACTTTTACTTCTTCGATTTTATGACCGGCAGAAAAGGTATTGTCAATCACTTTTCCGTTGGTTACGGATTTCAATTTTGTCCGCACGAAAGCCGGACCTTTTCCCGGTTTCACATGCAGGAATTCTATGACTTTAAAAATGTCGTTGCTGTATTCTATGCACAGCCCTTTTCTGATGTCGTTGCTTGTTGCCATATAAAAAATTCAAGGTTTAAAATTCAAAATTCAAGGTTTTCATTATGAAATTTGAGCAGGCAAAAATAGGAATAAATTTTAAAATTTTCAGATAAAAAACTTACAGAATTTTCAGTCCAAACACATTAAAAATTTAGTTTCAAATTTCTATTTCTTGGGCGTGTCCCTCGCCAAAGCATTGCCACCGCTCGGGTCGGGCTGTCCGTTGCAATCTTTTTTTTGCCCTTCGCAAAAATCCCAACCAAAAAAAGGATTTCCACTTCCATCCCTCACGCAAAACCGGTAGCCAAAACAAATTTTTGCAACCGAAACAAATCTGAAAACCTGTGAAATTTCAATCTGTGAAATCTGTGAAATCTGTGAAATCTGTGGGAAAACCGAAGGTTTCGTCGATTCCATTGAAAACAATAAAAATGAATGGGGCAATGAGGCAAATCCGTGAAAATCCGTGCAATCTGTGGGGAAAAATTAGCGAAAATCTGCGGCAAATCCGAAGGATTCACCGATTTCATTGAAAATAATAGAAAAAGCAATGAGTCAAACAATCTTTGCGAACATCTCTTTGCGTAGAAAAAAAAGACGATAAAACTCTTTTTTAAAATACGTTTAGCCTGCAGAATTTTCTCAATCTCATTTTTAAAAGATAAAATCCTTAAATTTGCCGTATGAAAAATCACGTTTTAAAATCAATCGCAAAACTATTTTTCGGAGCATTTTTATTGATGTCGAGTTTTGCTTTTTCGCAAACCCAAACCGAAAAATATTTCGTAAGCGGAAACTGCGGAATGTGTAAAAACCGCATCGAAACCACTGCAAAAAAATCCGGAGCAGACGCAGCAAATTGGGATTCCGAAACCAAAATTCTGGAAGTAGAATACAATTCTGCCAAAACTTCAAAAGAAGAAATTTTAAAAAAAATTGCCGAAGCCGGACACGACAACGAACTTTTTCGCGCCTCGGACGAAGTTTATGAAAACCTTCCCGGATGTTGCCATTACGACAGAAAAATCTCCGAAAAATCAATAAATAAAAATGATTAAATTTGCGGTATGAAAAATCGGTTTCAATTTGTGATAATGATTTTTTGCCTTGGTTTAATCCTATTTCCAAAGCAAAATTTTTATGTTCAAACTTTTGAACCGGAACAATGTTGCTGCAAAAATTCTAAAAAAAATTGCTGCGACAGCCGCAAAGAAAATCCGAAAAAAGATTGCAAAAGCGATTGCAATTCTACCTGCCACAAGGTTAATAATTCCCCCAATATTTTTGTTTTAAAATCTGAAAATCAAGAACTTACTTGCGAAAATCCGGTTTCAAAAAAACAAAATTTCATTTACGCTAACCCGTATTTCTCCTCTCTTTTCAAAGAAATTTGGCAGCCGCCGAAAATTTTTGGGTGTTAGCGATTTTTTCCCAATCGTTTCTTTACTTTGACAAAATTTCCGAACCGACCTCGTAGAGGTCAGACCTTTGTAGAAAAAGAATGAGCGTAAAGTTTGTTCGGAACCCCTTCGGAGCCGAACCTTAAAACCCTCTAACAAAGTTTAAAATCTTTGAGAAAATTTGAGAAAAAACGTGAGACGGCTCGAAGAGCCGGATTTTCATAACCGCAGGTAAGCGAAGCGTAGCCTACGGAAAAACAAAACTTCACCTTATTTCGCCCGTAGGGCGACACAAAAAATTGATATTTAACACTTTACACTTTGTCAAAGTTTGAATTAAAAAAAAGTATAATTATTAGGGCTTTTGCCCCCTTCGGGGGACAGGGGGCTTATAAAAAAATTAAAAATGAACAATTTCAAAATAATATTAACCCTGATGATTTCCCTATTTTTGGGAAATACATCACTTTTTTCGCAAACCCAAACCGAAAAATATTTCGTAAACGGAAACTGCGGAATGTGCAAAACCCGCATCGAAACTACTGCAAAAAAATCCGGAACTAAAACTGCAAATTGGGATTCCGAAACCAAAATTCTGGAAGTAGAATACAATTCCGCCAAAACTTCAAAGGAAGAAATTTTAAAAAAAATCGCTGAAGCCGGACACGACAACGAACTTTTTCGCGCCTCGGACGAAGTTTATGAAAACCTTCCCGAATGTTGCCATTACGACAGAAAAATCTCCGAAGATTCTCATCAATCGGAGGAAGTGGAAAAAAACAATTCGGATGAAAATCATCAACACCACGATTCAAATCAAACTTCTGAAATTCAGGAAGTTAAAATCACAAATTTGCAAGATGAAACGGCAATCGACAAAAAAAATGCGGGATTGGTTTTTAATATCAATTCCAAAGAATTGCTGAAAGCGGCGTGCTGCAATCTCTCCGAAAGTTTTGAAACTAACGCCACCGTAGATGTTTCGTTCAGCAATGCGGTTACCGGAAGTAAACAACTGAAAATGTTGGGATTAGACCAAAAATATACTAGCCTCACGAAAGAACTTCTCCCCGAAATTCGCGGGATTTCCTCGGCTTACGGATTGAATTTTATTCCGGGACGATGGATTTCCGGAATCCAACTCACCAAAGGCGGAAGCACTGTAACCAACGGCTACGAAAGCATTACCGGACAAATCAACACCGAATTTTTAAAATTTAACGATAAAAATGAAACTGCCGTCAATTTTTTTGCCGACAACAACGCCCGTTTGGAAACCAACATCACGCAAGTTTCCAAAATTTCCGAACATTGGAACCAAAGTATTTTGCTGCACGCAGACGGAACTTTTGCAAAAACCGACGGCAACGAAGACGGATTCCTCGACCAACCGACCGGAAATCAAATTAATTTCGCTTACTTGTTGAATTACAATGATTTAGAACATAAAGGCTGGGCTTCGCATTTTGGAATTAATTTTTTAAAAGATGAACGAAACGCCGGACAAACCGATTTTATTAAAAGCAAACCTCAAAGCGAACAAACGGCTTACGGCGTTGGAATTGACATCGGCAGAATCCAAATTTGGAATAAAACCGGATATATTTTTAAAGGAAAACCGTATCGAAGTTTGGGCTGGATGAACCAATTTACGCATCACGAACAACAATCTTTTTTCGGATTCAGAAATTACAACGGAAAGCAGAACACGCTGTATTCCAATTTGATATACGAAGATATTTTGGGAAATACCAATCATAAATACAAAATCGGGGCGAGTTTTTTGCACGATGATTTCGATGAAGATTATTTAAACCAAAAATTCAAACGCACGGAAAACGTTCCGGGAATTTTTGCGGAATATACTTTTTCGGGTGCAAAATACACGCTGGTAGCCGGTGCAAGAACAGATTTTCACAATTTGGCGGGAACGCAATTTACGCCGAGAGTGAATTTTAAATACGATATTTTTCCGAAAACCGTTCTCCGATTGTCCGCAGGAAAAGGTTTCCGAACGGCGAATATTTTTGCCGAAAATCAGCAATATTTTGCTTCCAATCGCGACATTGAAATCGCTGCAAACGGTGGAAAAATTTATGGTTTAAAACCCGAAATCGCATGGAATTACGGCGCAAGCCTTCAACAAGAGTTTAAAATTTTCGGGCGAAAATCTACGTTTTTGGCAGATTTTTTTAGGACAGATTTTCAAAATATGGTGGTTGCGGATTTGGATTTTTCTGCTCGTAAAATTCTGTTTTACAACCTGAACGGAAAATCTTACGCCAATTCTTTCCAAACGCAATGGGATTTTTCGCCTGCAAAAAACCTCGATTTTCGCATTGCCTACAAATTCTACGATGTGAATACGGATTATCTCGATGGGTTTAAAAAAGTTCCGTTTATGCCGAAACATCGTGGTTTTGCAAACGTTTCTTTCGCCACAAACAAAACCGAAAAAGGCGGATTTTGGAGTTTTGACGGCACTTTAAACATCATCGGAAAACAGCGGATTCCGGATACTTCGGAAAATCCCGCAGACTTTCGTTTGCCCGATTATTCCAAAACTTACGCCACGCTGAATGCACAGATTTCCAAAAATTTCAACGATAAAATTCGGGTGTATGTCGGCGGCGAAAATTTGACGAACGTTCGCCAAGAAAACCCGATTCTTGATGCAAAAAATCCTTTCGGAAATTATTTTGATGCCGGAATGATTTACGCGCCCACAATGTCCGGAACGTATTATTTGGGTTTGGATTTCGTGTTTTGAAAAGTTTTAAATCAATTCATTTCACAATTCCCCGCCGTGTTTGTCTAACTCTCCTTCCCATTTGGAAACGGCGGAAGTGGCGAGTGCATTGCCCAAAACGTTCGTCATACTTCTTCCCATATCGCAAAAATGGTCAATCGGTAAAATCAAAGCGATGCCTATTGCCGGAATCCCGAACATGGAACAAGTGGCAACGATGATGACCAAACTCGCTCTCGGAACTCCGGCAATTCCTTTGGAAGTGAGCATTAAAACCAAAAGCATAATGATTTGCTGCCCGACTGACATTTCAACGCCGTAAATCTGTGCGATGAAAATCGAGGCAAACGTCATATACATCATACTTCCGTCTAAATTGAAAGAATATCCGAGCGGCAAAATGAAAGAAACAATTTTGTTGTTGCACCCGAAACGTTCCAATTCTTCGATTAATTTCGGGAAAACGGCTTCGGAACTCGTGGTGGAAAATGCGATTAAAAGCGGTTCTTTTATTCTTCTGAGCAATTCAAAAAGTCGATTTCCCAATATCAAATATCCGACAATGCACAACACCAGCCAAAGAACGCCCAGAGCAATGAGAAAAGACAGGAAATAATACCAATACATTCTGAAAGGATCAAGTCCGTAACGCGCAACCACAGCCGCAATCGCTCCAAAAACGCCAATCGGCGCCAGCCACATAATGTAGCCGACCATTTTCAAAACGGCATGTGCCACAATATCGAAAATTTTAAGAATCGGTTTGGTGTAGTTTTCGCCCATATTTGCCAGCGCAATTCCGAACATTATGGAAAATACTACGATTTGCAGGATTTCGTTCTTGGCAAATGCTTCAAACAAACTTTTCGGAATCACATGTTCTACAAAATCTTTTAACGAAAATCCGTCGGAAGATTTTACAAGTTCCGAAGCAGAATCGGCGGCAGGAATCGGAAAGTTTACAACGCGCCCCGGCTCAAGCCAATTCACAAAAACAAGACCAATCATCAGCGAAACCAAAGATGCGGTGATGAACCAAAGCATGGCTTTTGTCCCGACTCTGCCAATCATTTTGATGTCGCTCATTTTCGCAATTCCGACCACCAAAGTAGAAAAAACCAAAGGTGCGATAATCATTTGAACCAAACGGATAAAAACCGTTCCGAGAAGTTCTATCTTTTTGGAAAAATTTTCCGCAGATTCTTTATCGTATTGGGTGTAGATAATCAGCCCCAAAACTGCGCCCAAAACCAACGCGATAAGAATCGCGATAAAAAGTTTGTTTTTGCCTTTCATAAATTTTTCGTTTCGCTTTCAAATATAGTTTTTTTTGCAGACTTTATTGAGGATGCGACGTTTAAAAACCTCAATTTTTCGAAACTTTGAAAGGTTAAATAACCCTTTAAAATTCTATATTCTGCATTTTGCGATAAGATTTCGGATGGCGATAGTACGAAATTTATTATAACTTTGCTGTTTATTAGATTTAATAAATTTTCGATAAACTCTTATAGACAAATGAAAAAAATGCCGTTTCATAAAAGTGTTTTCAATGCTATAAAAGGATTAATTTGGATTTTGAAAAACGAGCGTAATTTTCAGATTGAAGTTTTTGCGTTTATCATCAATCTTTTTTTAATCGTTTTTTTGAAACTTTCGATTGTAGATTCTATGTTGATTTTTGTGGTTTGTTTCGGTGTTTTAATTACAGAAATTATCAATACTGCCATCGAAAAAATCTGCGATGTTGTTCAACCGAATTATGACGAAAGAATAAAAATCATTAAAGATATTTCCGCAGCAGCCGTGGTTTTGAGCGTAGTTTGTGCCGTTACTATCGGTGGATTGGTGTATTCTAAATATTTTTAACGGTTAACTTTTCCATACTTCAAAAAATAAAAAAATCGAAAATAAAAACTATTTCCGATTTTTTTTGTTGCTAAATTAATTTTATTCTACTGATGATTCAGTCGGAGTTTCAGTAGTTTGCTCCGGAGTTTCAGTGGTTCCCGTTTCTTCTTCTTCAATTTCGCTACCACCTTTCATTGCTGTTCTGGATGTCTTCACGGCAACAATTACCGTATTGTCGGGGTGCATAAATGTGTAAGTAGAAGTTTTGATGTCACCGACATAAAGTTTGTTCCCGACAATCAGCGGAGTAACATCAATTTCGATTTCGTCCGGTAAATTTGCAGGAATCGCTTTGATTTTCAATTTTCTGTAAGATTGACGAAGAACACCGCCCGCAACTACGCCTTTTGCTCGACCGATAATTTTCACCGGAACTTCCATGATTACCGCTTTATCTGCGGAAAGTCGATAAAAATCTGCGTGAAGAATTCTGTCGGTAATCGGGTGAAATTGGATGTCTTGAAGAACAGCCGGAATCGTTTCGCCGCCGATTACAAGTTCTACTGTGTGTGCGTCCGGAGTATAAACCAAATTTTTGAAAGATTTTTCCTGCGCGGAAAAACTCAAAGAAGTTTTTTCTCCATAAACAACACAAGGAACTAATTCAGCATCACGTAGAGCCTTTGTAGATTTTTTACCCACGCTTTCTCTTTTTGTACCTTGAATTGTAATAGATTTCATTATAAAATATTTAAAATTTCAAGCGGCAAAGATACACTTTTTTCTTGAAGTTGAAAAAGCCGATTAAATTTTAGAATTTAACAATAAATATGATTTGATTTATTCCGATCGAAATGATTAAATCAAGATTATAGAGGATTGTTTCATGGTTTTTCCGTCTGCGGCAGTTGTTCAGAAATTCCGAACAAGTGAATTTTCTTCCGGTTCATTTCTTTGTACTTTTTAAAACCTAAAGCCTTAAACCTTGAATTTTATTCCGCATCTAAATAAAAAATATAGCCAACGAATATGAAACATCATCAACTATATTCTGTAATATATTTTCAAAAAAAATTATTTTTTCTTGTGTCTGTTTGCCCGTCTTCTTTTCTTTCTTTTGTGCGTTGCTACTTTATGTCTTTTTCTTTTCTTTCCGCTTGGCATAATTTATATCTATTTAAAAATTAACGTGTTATACTATTTCACTTTCACTTTTGCTTTCACTTTGTCCGCAAATGTTTTGGAAGGTTTGAAAGCCGGAATGTTGTGAGCCGGAATTTTAATAGCAACGTTTTTAGTGATGTTTCTACCCGTTTTCGCCGCTCTTGTTTTGATGATAAACGAGCCGAAACTCCTCAGATATACATTGTCTCCGCCGTACATTGTGGTTTTAATTTCCTGCATAAAAGCCTCGATAATCTTTTGAGTTACGTTTTTTTCCGTACCCAATTTGTTCGCAATCGTGTGTACAAGTTCTGCTTTTGTCATTTTTCTTTATATTTTTGGACTGCAAATATAATATTTATTTTTTGAAAACAAAAAAACAAAACGCTGATTTTCTTCATATTGGCGAAAAAATTTTGAAATGGTATGAAAATAATTCGCGCGAATTGCCTTGGCGAAAAACCAAAAATCCCTACAAAATATGGATTTGCGAAATTATTTTACAGCAAACGCAAGTGAAACAAGGTCTGGAGCATTACCAAAATTTTATAAAACGCTTTCCAAACGCAGAATCTTTGAGCCGAGCAGAAACCGATGACGTTCTTCTGTATTGGAAAGGTTTGGGATACTATTCGCGGGCACTGAATTTGCACAAAGCGAGCCGACAAATCACCGATGATTTTCGTGGAAAATTTCCAAGAAAATATGAGGATGTATTAAAATTAAAAGGCGTAGGAAAATATACGGCAGCAGCGATTTGCAGCATTTGTTTCGATGAAAAACTTCCGGCAATCGACGGCAATTTTTACCGCGTTCTCTCCCGAATTTTTGCAGATGATTTTGATATTTCTCAATCTTCGGCGTTTCAATATTTTTCTGAATCGGCTTTGAAAATTATGCCCGAAAAACAGCCCGGAAATTTCAATCAGGCGATGATGGATTTGGGTTCACAAATTTGCAAACCGAAAAATCCGGATTGCGGAAATTGCCCGATAAATAAAGATTGCATCGCTTTTGAAACCGGCACGCCAACCCGTTTTCCCGTTAAAATTAAAAAAACGAAACCCACGGATTTATTTCTGCAATATTACTTTGTAATCTGTGGAAAAAAGTTTCTCGTTCGGCAAAGAAAAGATGATTTCATTTGGAAAAAACTCTATGAATTTCCCACCGAAATTCCCGAAAAATTTAGGGAAAACATCATCGCTTCCAAAACATTGAAACACAAACTCACGCATAAAAACCTCACGATTCAAATCGACAAAGTAGAAATAAATTCATCGGCGGAATTTGAAAAATTTACCCGAGAACACGGATTTTCAGCCCTCACTTTTGAAGAGTCTCACCGGAAATCTTTCCCGAAACCTTTGGAAAATTTTTTGAAAATATGTTTTTGAGGTTAGAATATTTGGGATTTTAAATCTGAATTTTGTAATGTTTTTACGGTTATTTTTTTATAAGTGATCCATGTATAATGCGATGAACAAGAACGTAACGACGATGAATCGTGTAAATAATCGTAAAACCATTGTAGTTGACGGTTCGCGCATTTATACCGTAACGAAGAACATCTTGATACATAGAAATAGCATAAATAGAAGCGTGGGTTTCAAGATTGGCTATACAATGATAAATGTCGCGTAAGAAATTTTCGGCGGCAAGCGGTGCAAACAACATTTGTTCGATATAATCATATACTTTTTCAATGTCAAATTTTGCCTGTTTTGACAATGTAACACGGTAAAACATCATCAATAATTTTACAATACCAATTTTAATCCGAGCCGTTTGTACGCAAGTTCTTCCATCTGTGTTTTAAATTCTTCGAGTGTAACTAACTCGTTTTCAGGTAACGGCAATGGCGTGTTGTCAATTTCGTTCATCACTTGTGCAATCTGCGGATTTTGTTTAATATATTCTAAAAATCGGCTCCCTTCTTCTGATTTTTCATTAATTAAAACGGTAGTCATATTTTCGTTTATTAAACAACAAAGATAATCATTTTTAATACTTACATTTTTCATAATATTTCGATTTTAATTTTTTTAATTTTTTCAATCTTTCAATCTTTCAATCTTTTTAATTTATAAATCCCTACTTTTATAAAAATTTTAAACAATGAAAAATACCTGTCGCTGCTGTCGGTTTTTGTTTTCCTGACGGTGTTTTCCCAAGAAAATGAAGTCGAAAAAAACTATACCAAAAAAGAAATTTACATTCCGATGAGAGACGGCGTGAAACTTTTCACTTCCATTTTGAAAATTTTTAATAATTCCACCGTTGAAGTTTGGGTTTTGAAATAAATTGATTATTTGTGTTTTAATTTTGAACATCAAAAAAATGAAACGATTTAAAACATTTTTTAAATATTTCGCTGTTGCTCTTGCTGTTATCATCGCTTTGACGTATGCTTTCGGCTACGATTATCTTTTTAAAGGAATTGCAACAACTTATTTGCGCGGCGAAAAATCCGCAACGATAGACGACGGCAAACTTTTTCCAAAACACGAAATTCTCGCAACCGCACCGAAACCTTGGCAAAAAGATTCGCTTTATAACAAAAATCCTTTGCCGAAAACTTTAATCGAAGATTTGGAAAAATCCGAAACCGCATCGTTTCTCATCATTAAAAACGGAAAACTTTTGCACGAAGAATATTGGGACGGATTTAATCAAAATTCCCGAACCAATTCATTTTCAATGGCAAAAACAGTTACCGTAATGCTTTTGGGAACAGCGATGGATGACGGAAAAATTAAAAATATCAACCAAAAATTTTCAGATTTTTTCGATGATTTTTATTCGGACAAGTTTGGAAAAAATCTCACGCTGAAAAATCTCGCTTCAATGGAAGCCGGTTTGGATTGGGACGAACATTACAGCAATCCGTTTCTTCCGGCAGCGAAAGCCTACTACGGAAATTCGCTTTACGATGCGGTTTTCAGAATAAATTTTTCATCAAATCCCGGAACGAAATACGAATATCAAAGCGGCGCAAATCAACTTTTGGGTTTTGCAATTCGGAAATCCGTAAATATGCCTTTGTCCGAATATCTTTCCCAAAAAATCTGGATTCCGCTCGGGATGGAACAAAACGCATTTTGGAGCACAGACGATTTCGAAATGGAAAAAACATTTTGCTGCATACATTCCGATGCGCGGGATTTTGCGAAACTCGGGCAACTGATGTTAAATGACGGAAAATTTGAAAATCAACAAATTCTAAACCCCGATTTTGTGCGGGAAATGACGACTCCCACAAAAAATTCCGGCGGCGTTTACGGTTTGGGAATTTGGATAAACAATGATGCCAAATACAAACACTATTTTTTTTGGGGATTTCTGGGGCAATACATCATCATTGTTCCTGAAAAGCAATTAGTTATCGTGCGAACCGGCTCTTTTAAAAACCAACCGAAAGATTCTAAAGGACGACCCGCGCAAGTGGAATTTTTGGTAAATCAAATTGTGGAAAATTTGGGAATTTGAGGCTTCGACTTCGCTCAGCCTGACAAAAGTTTGAAATAAAAATTGATAATTTGCGGTTTTTTAATTCTGTTCATAACAAAATGACCATCATCACCCTTCAAAGAGACAAATGCATCGGCTGTAATTATTGCGCCGAATTTGCGCCGGAATTTTTTCGCATCTCGAAAAAAGACGGAAAATCCGTACTTTTGAAATCTGTGGAAAAAAAAGGGTTTTTCACCTTGAAAACGCCGCAGCCGGACGCTTTCGAACCGTGTGAAAAAGCCGCAAAAGCCTGCCCCGTAAAAATTATTTCGGTGAAAAATTTAAAAAAATGACGAAATCCGAACTCCGAAAAATATACTTGGAAAAAAGAAAAAACTTGTCGGAAAGCGAAATTTTGCGGCTGTCCGAAAAAATTTTCGAGAATTTTATTTCTAAATTTCAACCAACCGAAAATCAGAATGTTCACATTTTTTTGAGCATCAAAAAACGCCGTGAAATCCATACGCCAATTTTCATGGATTATTTTTTTGAAAATAAAATAAAAGTTTTCGTCCCGAAAATAGTCGGCAATACTTTGATTTCCATAGAATTAACGCCGGAAACGAAATTCATAGTCAATTCGTGGGGAATTTCCGAGCCGGAAACCGATGAGGATTCGGGCGTGAAAAATTTTGATTTTGTGATTGCGCCGCTTTTGTATTGTGATGATTTCGGAAACAGAATCGGCTACGGCAAAGGTTTTTACGACAGATTTTTCGCGGAAATAAATTCAAACGCCAAAAAAATCGGGGTCAATTTTTTTAATCCTTCGGAAAAAATAGACGACATTTCGGATTTCGACGTTCGTTTGGATTACCTCGTTACGCCCGCCGAAACGCTGTCTTTCACAGGTTTAGAATAAAATTCCAGAAAGTAGAATTTAAACTCTTTTTTAAATTGAATCGGCATCGAAACCAAAATATATCCCGCATTTTTGTCGAAATTTCCTAAAGATTTATTTTTTGAATCAAAATATTCCACATTGAATTTTGCGCGATCCAAAGTATCTTTTCCCACAATTTCCTTGTAAACTTCGAGGTGATTTACCTTTGCATTTTTCACGTTCAGTTTTTGCATTTCTTCAAAAAGCGGTTGAAAAGTGGTGGAATCCGGCTCGTAGAAATAACTTTTCATTTGGTTGAAAATCACGGAATCTATCTTCGTATCGCGGTTTCCGGAAAGATAAAGTGCCGAAAGATCCAGAACTTCCTGAACTTTTTGTTTCGTGATAAAATTGATTGCTTCCACGCTGTCCATCTGTTTTTCGGGATAACCGTTTTTGTTGTTGTTGTTTCTCAATTTTTCAATATCGCTGACGGGCATTTCCGGATTTTTTTTGCAGGAAATCATCGCGAATATCAATATTTGCGCGATAAATATGAGATTAATGATTGGTTTCATCGTCTGTAATTTTAAATTTAATGAGTACAATTTTCCCGTTGCCGTCGGTTTTCATTTCGATCACGTTCAGATTTTTCAGGGAAGTTGTCGGCGTGGTTACGAGGGTGATGTATTTTTGTTTGTCCATCGTTTCGATACCGTAGATATCGCTTTCAAAAACCTGATAAATAGTGGCTTTATTGCTAATTCTGTTTTCTAATTGCTGTCTTTTTTGGTTGAGTTCGTCCGGATTTTCGGCACTATTTTTTTTGGAAAAATAGTCTACCGCCATTTTATAATCGTCCGGTTTCAGCAAAATAGTTTCTTCTTCCGGCGCATTTTCGAGGTTTCTGCTCATTTCCAAATCTTGATAAACCGGCGATGAAATCTTCATATTCAGCGTTTTATCTTTCGTGGAATAGGAAAAACATTCTCCGGATTTTATTCTGTACGTCAGCGGAGATTCATTTTCTTTTTTCACGGTGATCAGCAAATCGTATTTTATCGGCGAATTTCGGTCGGCATCCCGAAAACAGTAAGTATATTGCTTTTGAAAAATATTGTCTTTAAAGCCAAAAAATCCGGCGGCAATCAGCAAAACGGCAGAAGCGGCAATCCAAAAATAATTTTTTCTCCCGCTTTTTTTCTTTTCGGATTTGGGTTTTTCCAAATTTTTATTTAAGGCTTCCGAAACGCTATCTTTTTGATTTTCAGTAGCACTAATTTGTAAAACGTCTTTTTTTGCTTCCGGAATTTCGTTTTGGATTTCTTCCTGAGGTTTTGTTTCTAAAGTTTCCGTTAAAGTTTCCGAAGTTGGATTAACATCTTCATTTTCGTTTAAAATTTCGCTCTCGTTTAGGACTTCATTTTTGAATAAATTTTGTTTTTTAAAATCGTACCAAGACTGATAACCCACATAAACAGAGAGAATATTGAGCATATCAATTCTCGGAACTTTGGTAACGGGCGAAGTTCTAAAATAGGTGTAAAACGATTTTTCGGAGATATTTCCTTTTGCTTTTTGTCTTAAATCTTCTTGAAAATAGATAATATCAATGCCTTTCCATTTCGAAATATCCTCGAAAGATGGAGCGTGGTTTTCCAAATATTGAGCCTGAACCTTGTTTTTTAACTGCTCAAAATGTAAAATTTCTAAATTCGACACAACTTAAAAAAGCATAAATTATTGATTTTCACATATCAATTTTTGTAAAATCGATTTTACAAAAATATTACAATTATTTTTCATAGACAAATTTTTCTTATCGCATTACCTTTGTCCCGTTCAAAATAAAAGAACAGAAAATAAGTTTAACAAATTTAAAATTTTTATTAACATGAAAAAATCATTGTTCGTAGCTGCTATCGCTGCAATTTCATTGGTAGCTTGTACAGGTAAAGGAGGAGACGCCGTTCAAGGTGAAGACACTGCAACTGTAGACACAACTGTTGTTGAAACTCCGGTTGACACAACTACTCCTGCTCCTGCAGACACAACTGCTGCTCCTGCTGCTGACGCTGCTGCTCCGGCTGCTGAAGCTCCTGCTACTGAAGCTAAATAATTTTAGCGAAACAGTAAAAACTAAAAACCGTTTCTCCAAGAGAAGCGGTTTTTTTTGTTTTCTTTACTCGGCGGAAAGTGGTATTTTTTAGTGAGATTCCGCCAAGTAAAATATTTTTTATCGGCGAAAAGTGGTGTTTTTTAGTGAGATTCCGCCGATAAAAATTGAGAGAACCGACAGAATTATACCAAAATATTGGGATTATCAAGACTTTAAATTATTGTGATTTTGTTGATTATTGCAACTTCTGTCGCGAAATTTCGTAGCAACAAATCGCGACGGCATTGCTTAAATTCAGGGAATCAATGGTTCCGGAAGTGGAAATCAGAATGTTTTTTCCTTTTGTTTTCCAGAAATCGCTCAAGCCGGAATGTTCCGTTCCGAACAACAACGCCGATTTTCCTTTTAAATCTGTTTCGGCGATGGAAACTGCGGATTCATCCATAAACGTGGTGAAAATTTGGTAATTGTTTTGTTCTAAAAACTTAAAAACGTCTTCATTGGAAGATTGAAAAATATTCATCCCGAACAAACAACCCACGCTCGAACGAATAACATTCGGATTGTAAAAATCGGTTTTTGCATCGGTAACAATCAGAGCGTCAATGCCAAAAGCTTCGCAACTTCTTAAAATCGCACCCAGATTTCCGGGTTTTTCCACGCTTTCAACCACCACAACTGCCGAATTTTTTGCCGGACAGAAGTTTTTTAAATCAAAATATTTAATTTTAAAAATCCCGATTATGCCTTCGGAAGTCCCTCGATAAGCGATTTTTTCATAAACCTTTTCCGAAACAAAATTGATTTTTCCCTTCGGCAAATCTTCATTAAAAACAGATTCGCAGATGAAATATTCCGTGTTTTCATATCCGAATTTTGCCGCTCTTTCGTTTTCCTGTTTGCCTTCCACAGCAAAAATTCCCGATTTTTTCCGAAAACGATTATCGGAAATCAAGCGAGACAAGTGTTTTATTTTTTCGTTGTTTGGGCTTTCAATCATTTTGTTGCCGGTGGTTTTCTTATTGCTTATTGTTCTTCATCATTCGCAATATCAATCAAATTTTGTGTAATATTTTTCTTGGCAGAAGCACCGAGTTTTTTTAATTTTTGAGTTTGCGAAATCAGATTGTCTTTTCCGGTGTAAAGTTGTTTGTGCGCCTCTTGATACGTGGTTTTCGCCTGTTCTATTTTTTCGCCTACTTTTTCTAAATTTTCCAAAAACAACACAAATTTATCATATAGTTTTCCGCCTTTTTCGGCGATTTCCCTCACATTTTTGCTTTGTTTATCGCGTTTCCAAAGATCGGCAACGAGTTTCAGAGAGGTGATGAGATTGCTCGGATTCAGCAATAAAATTCGTCTTTCGTACGCAAAATTCCACAGGTTTTGGTCGGCTTGCATTGCCGCAATATAAGCGGGTTCGCTCGGGATGAACATCATCACAAAATCCAAAGATTTTCCGTAGTCGTCGTACGCTTTTTGGGAAAGTTCCACGATGTGTTTTTTCACAGAACTTAAATGTTGGTTGAGTTTTACCTGATAAACATCGAGGTCGGTTTCGTCCACCAATTCCGTAAAAGCGGTGAGCGAAACTTTGGAATCTACGATTACATTTCTTTCGTCGGGATATTTTATCACCGCATCCGGACGCATTTTTTTGCCCGAAAATTCCGAAAACAGCGATTTATTATTTTCATCTCGGAGTTCATATTCCAAAAAATATTCTCTGCCTTTCACCAATCCGGATTTTTCCAAAATACTTTCCAAAATCATTTCGCCCCAATTTCCCTGCGTTTTGGTTTCGCCTTTCAAAGCGCGGGTCAATTTTTTAGCATCTTCGGAAATTTGTTGGTTCAGTTCCGCCAGTTCTTTCACTTTTTCGGCAAGGGAAAAGCGTTCCTTGTTTTCCTTTTCGTAGGCTTCGTTTACGCGGTTTTTCAGTTCAACGATTTTTTCCTGAAAAGGTTTCAAAATATTGTCGAGGTTTTCTTTGTTGAGGTTGGTAAACTTTTCGGTTTTTTCTTCCAGAATTTTATTGGCGAGATTTTGAAATTCGTTTTTTGCCAATTCTTGCATTTTCGCGATTTCTTCTTTCTGATTATCAAGCAGTTGCTTCAAGTTTTCATTTTGTGCGGCGAGTTCGGATCTTGTAGCAATCAGGTTTTGTTTATCGGTTTGCAAATCTTTGATTTCCGCATTTTGTTTTTCCTGAATTTCGAGTTGATTTTCAATCTGTTTATCGAGCAAATCTTTTTCCGCATTGGTTTTAATAAAATCGGTATTGATTTCCTCAAATTTTTTCCGAGAAACACTGCCGGATTTTAGGGCAAAATACAAAATCGCCGCCCCCAAAATTCCGCCGAGAATAAAAGTAATCGTGGATTCCATTTTCCAAAATTACGAAATTATTTTGCTGTTGGATTGATGGTGTATTTTGTTATTGGAAAATGCTCGTGCCGATTTTCAGACAAATTTCAAATTTCAAATTATCTTTTGTAGTACAATTTGTCGTTTTTCAAAAACAAATTGGTTTCAAAATTATTTGTAAAAAGTGCGCCGGTACCCAAACCTTGCGGAATTTTCGGATTTTTTTGAAATGTGTATTGTGCAAGTGCATTCAGCCCGATGTTGCTTTCCAAAGCGGAAGTAATCCACCAACCGATTTTCAATTTTTCGGCAATCGAAATCCATTCGTCCGAACCTGAAAAACCGCCAATTAATGCGGGTTTCAAAATAATGTATTGGGGTTTGATATTTTCCAAAAGTTTTTGTTTTTCATTGAAATTCAAAACACCGATTAATTCTTCGTCCAACGCAATCGGAACGGGAGTTTCTGCGCAAAGTTTCGCCATTTCGGATTGATGATTTTCATCGAAACTTCTCGCTTTTATCGGCTGTTCGATGGAATGTATCTGCAAATCTGCCAATTCCCGCAAAACCGATTTCGCTTTTTCAAAACCAAAACCGCCGTTGGCATCCACGCGCAGTTCCAATTTTTCTTTCGGAAATTTTTGACGTAGTTTTTTCAAAATTTCTCTTTCGGAATCCCAATCTACGCCGATTTTCAGTTTAATGCAATCAAAACCCGCATCCAATTTTTCCGAAATTTGTTTTTCCATAAAATCCGAATTTCCCATCCAAATCAATCCGTTGATTTTTATCGAATCTTTTCCTTCGGTAAATCGGCTTGGGAAATAGAGATTGGAGCCGTGTTTTAAATTCAAAAAAGCCTGTTCGCAACCAAACCAAATCGAAGGAAATGGTTTTAATTTTTCCTTTAAAAACTCAAAATCCGCATTGATGTTTTCGCAAAGCCAATTCAGTTTTTCTTCATATTCGGGAACGTCGTCAAAACTCAATCCGCGAAAAACGGCACATTCGCCGATTCCTTTTTTATCGCCGTCGAAAATTTCCAAAATATAGGTTTCTTTGGTATGAAGAATCCCGCGAGAAGTTCCGCTTGCCTGCTTAAATTCGAGAATATGTTTAAAATATTTTGCGTGCATTGTTGAGTAAAGATAAAAATAACAGAAAAAAAAACCTTTTGATAATGTTCATCTCAGCATTTTCTGTGCTTTTTTCACGCCTTCCGCCAAAATATCAATTTCTTCAAAGGTGTTGTAAATCGCAAAACTCGCGCGAACGGTTCCGGCAACATTAAAAAAATCCATAATCGGATGTGTGCAATGATGCCCCGTTCTCACAGCAATTCCGAGTTTATCCAAAATCATTCCGACATCGGACGCAATTCCCGCATTTTCGAGATTGAAAGAAATCGATCCTGCTTTTTTTGCTTTTTCTCCGTAAATTTTTAAATTTTCGATTTCCAAAAGTTTTTCCTGTGCGTAATTCAAAAGTTGATTTTCGTGATGCGCAATATTCTCGTGCCCAATGTTTTCAATGAAATCCACCGCCGAACCGAGCGCAATATTTCCGCCGACATTCGGTGTTCCCGCCTCGAATTTAAAAGGCAAATCGGCGTAAGTGGTTTTTTCAAAACTGCAAGCGGCAATCATTTCGCCGCCACCGTGAAACGGATTCAGTTTTCGCAACATTTTTTCTTTGCCGTACAAAATTCCCGTTCCCATCGGTGCATACATTTTGTGTCCGGAAAAAACGAAAAAATCGCAGTCCGTTTTTTGAACGTCAATTTTAAAATGCGGAGCAGATTGCGCACCGTCAATCACAATCATCGCCGCCGAATTTTTCCGCGTTTTCGAGATGATTTCTTCAATCGGATTGATGATTCCCAGCGCGTTGGAAACTTGATTGACGGAAACAATTTTGGTTTTTTCGCTTAAATTTTTATCGAGAAAATCGAGTTGTAAAATTCCGTTTTCGTCCATCGGAATCACTTTCAATTTCGCGCCGGTTCTTTCGCAAAGCATTTGCCAAGGGACAATATTGGAATGGTGTTCCAAATATGAAATGATGATTTCATCGTTTTCTTTGATTTCGCGGGTAACGGCGTAAGCGATTAAATTAATGCTTTCCGTAGTTCCTTTGGTGAAAATGATTTCAAAATCTTTTTCGGCGTTGATGAATTTTTGAATTTTTTTTCGCGAGATTTCCATCGCTTCGGTTGCCAATCGGCTCAAAGTATGAACGCCGCGATGAACATTCGCATTGATTTCCGTATAATATTTTTCGTAAACTTCCAAAACGGATTTCGGTTTTTGAGAAGTTGCGGCATTATCCAAATAAACCAAAGGTTTGCCGTTGATTTCTTGCATTAAAATCGGAAATTGGCTACGGATGTTGTGAGTGTCAAGCATTTGAAAATTTTAATTCAAAATTTAAAATAATCCGAAAGATACGTTTTTTTTAAATTTCAATCAAAATAGATTATATTTAATTCATTGATAATCAATGTATTGTTTTTTTTATTAATAAAAATTATCAAAGTTTGATTCTGTTTACGCTCTATCCAACAAAAAACTGAATTTTGTGCCTTCCAAATATACGCTTTCTACGGAAATGGTTTCGTTGTGCGCTTCCAAAATGTGTTTCACGATTGCCAATCCCAAACCGGAACCGCCGTCTTTTCGGTTTCTGCTGCTTTCCACGCGGTAAAATCTTTCAAAAATTCGCGGAAGAATATCGGGTTTTATGCCCATTCCGTTGTCTTCCACTTGAACTAATATTTTGTTTTTCAACGGATTGGTTTTCACGAGAATTTTCGGTTTTTCGCGGTTGGCGTAATGAATGGCGTTGGAAACGAGATTGATGATCACTTGCGAAATTTTTTGCTTGTCTGCCAAAACAAAAAGTTGAGAATTTCCGGTTTGCAAACTGAGAACGGCTTCTGTTTTTTGGGCTTCCATTTCCAGCAAATCAAAGATTTCTTTTATCAGAAGATTGAGGTCAAACCGCGAAAGTTGAAGCGTAATTTTTCCGGATTCGTATTGATTAATCATATCCAAATCTTTCACAATGTCCAGCAAACGCTCTACGGATTTTCCGATTCTTTCCAAATATTTGTCGCGGATATTCAGATTTTCGATGCCGCCGTCTATGAGGGTTTCCAGATAACCTTGAATCAAAAAAAGCGGCGTTTTCAGTTCGTGGGAAATATTTCCGATGTATTCTTTTCGGTAGATTTCCATTTCTTTCATCGTATCGAGTTCGGAGACGTTTTTTTTCTGAACTTCCATCGCTTCCAGATTATTTCGCTGAATTTCGTCGAGGAGATTGTCCGTAGTTTTTTGGATTTTATTTTTTAAATAAATTTTAACACCGATGAAAACACCGATGAATATTAATAAAACACAACATACGAGCAGCAAATTGCCGAATTTAAAAAGCACGATTGAAAGCGATTGAAAGTTGAGCATTTTAGCAAGCGGTTCCTTATACGGATAATTTCAGTTCGGTTAACAATAATTTATAAATTTCCGTCCAATCTTTTTGGTAAAATTTACTTTTTGTATCTGAAAGTTTTGCAAAAGTATCGGAAGAGAAAAATTTGCATTAGCGTAAACCTCCGTTTTGATAACAAATTCGATACAGATAATCCACCGTATGAAATGGGTTGGCTGTGTGCAACGCTTTCCAGTGCTGATTGAGAAAACTCCAAGCACCATATTTTTTCAGATAAAAAAAAGCGTCTTGAACTTTCATTTTGTATGCTGCCGCAAATTCGGGAACGATATAAGTTATAAAACTTATTTTATCGCTTGTTGCTTTGCTGATTGCTTTTTTTTCCATTGGTTTTTTATTTTATACCGAGAAACAAAATTACATTTTTTCAATGATTCAAACATCAGGTTTTCTTTTTGACGTGCCGCGATTTTTAACCAAACTTTTTTCACACAACCAATTTATAACCAATGCCTTTCAAAGTTTGTATGGTATGATTTCCGAATTTTTCCCGCAATCTTCGGATGTGAACATCAATGGTTCTTTCGCCGACCACCACATCATTTCCCCAAACTTTTTCGAGAATTTCCTCGCGCTGAAAAACTTTGTCGGTGCGCGAAGCCAAAAGATACAGCAAATCAAATTCTTTTTTCGGGAGCAGAAAAAGTTGTCCGTTTTTGGAAACTCGAAAATTGTCTTTGTCGATGATTAAATCTCCGACCGTCAAACTTTTTGCGCTTTCAACGCTTAAAGATGCCAATTGCAACAGCGCATTGATTTTTGAAATCAGAATTTTCGGTTTGATGATTTTCACCGCATAATCATTTGCACCGGCTTGAAAACCTGCGAGTTGCGAAAATTCTTCGCCTCTTGCGGAAAGAAAAACGATGAGTGTTCGCTGAAGTTCTTTGATTTTTCTCAGGTCTTGGCAAGTTTCGATGCCGTCTTTTTCGGGCATCATCACGTCCAGCAGAATTAAATCCGGGATTATTTCTTTTGCTTTTGCGATGCCGCTTGTTCCGTTGTCTGCCGTATAAACTTTGTATCCTTCTTTTTCCAAATTGTAGGAAAGTATTTCGAGAATATCGTGTTCATCGTCTATCAGCAGGATTTTTTTTGAATTCATTTCAGAGTTATTTTCCAAAATTAATTAAATCTTACCGATTTTAACAACGCTAAACGTATTGTTTACAAAAATTTAATATTCGAGGTTTGGGTTTTGAAGTTTATCAACTATACATTATTTCAATCTGTCAATCTGTTAAATGTAAAACTGATTCCGAAATACAGAAAATGAAGGTTTATTGCGCTGTCTATGGAAAAATCTCTTTGCCACATATAGCCCAAACTTCCGGAAATATTATCATTAAATTGATATCCGCCGCCGGCAAAAAAGCGATTTCTTTTGAAAAACGGATCTTCCGGACCCACGAAAATTTCTTCATAACCATTGACAAAAAATGTGTTGGACTCTACTTTTTCTTTATTTATCGGCAATGTTAAAGACAAGCGATAGCGAAATCTTTCGGTGTTAGATTTCGTGTCGGTTTGCGGAAAATAATAAAAACGTTTTTCAGCACGAATGCGGTGATCGATTTTTAAGCGATGAATATTGTGCGAAAGCGTGTATTGAAGCCAAAGCCGAAATTCACGCTGGTAAAAATCGCTGTTGCGGTAAGTTCCGTATTTCCCAATTCCCACAAAAACTTGATTTCCCTGTGCAACATTATAGCCGATTCCACCTTTCATTTCGTAATAATCCGGAAGCGAAAAATTTTCTATGGAGCGCATTTGAAGTTCGAGATAAGCCGACCATTTTTTGTCATGTTTATAAGTGATAGAAGTTACGCCGAAACCGGAAAGATGCTCTTTATCACCGGATTGCGAAAGTAAATACCTGCTCGAAACAAATAAAAGAAGAAGAAAAATTTTTCTCATTTTTTAATTTTTGTAAATGTAAAAATATTTTTTTACGGTTTGTTCTAAAATAAATATTAAATAATCATTAAATAAAACTACTGCCATCTTTTCTGTTTTTCATCATATCTCACTTCTATAAATCTGTCTGCACAAACAGTTTTTTCAGTTCTACAGAATCTTGAGGTTTCATTCTTCCGGAAAGAATCAGAGAAAGTTCTTTTCTGCGGAATGCAGCTGCATAACGTTCTTTTTCCAAATCGGTTTCGGGAATCATTTGTGGAATGGGAACGGGTTTATTAAATTCGTCCACCGCTACAAAAGTGTAAATTCCTTCGTTGGTATGAATTTTTGTCCCTGCAATCGGATCGTCCAACCAAACGTCCACATAAATTTCCATTGACGTAGAAAATACCCGCGAAACTTTGGATTCCAAAACCACAATTCCGGCTTCGGGAATCGGGTGATTGAACGAAACGTGATTTACGGAAGCAGTTACCGCCCGTCTTTCGCTGTGTCGCACTGCGGAAATGGAGGCGCATCTGTCCATTTTTGCCAAGAGTTCACCGCCGAATAAATTTCTGAGAGAATTGGTTTCATTCGGAAGGACGATATTCGTCATTATCGTTAAAGAATCTTTTGCGGTTTTTGTTTTCATTATTATTTGAATATGGAATACTGCTCTTTCAACGGATTTACTTCAATGAATCTGCCGAATTTCTCCTTATTTAATTACACCGGAAATTTCCGTAGAAATATTTTCCCAAAATTCTTTAGTGAAAATCCGGTCTTTTTTTGTGATGCCGAAATACAGCAGAGCGGCAAGAATTATCAGCAGAAAAAACCATAAGATGAATTTTCCGGTTTTGTTTTTCGATGTTTTTTTAATTGAAGTTTTATTCTTGATTTGGGAAAAATTAATTTTTTCCAAGCCGTAAAAATCCGAAGAAAGCGTAGTAATCCTATTTCCCGAAAAGTTGACACTCTCTTCATTCACCGTAAAGTGTCCCAATTCCGGAACGGAAACTTCGCCTTCTTTTTCCAACTTGTATTTCCAGAAATAAATGAGTTTTTTTATTTCCAATTTGGCTTCATATTCGGAAATATTTTCCTTTGCGGAAACATAGCGAACAAATTCAAAATCATGGATTTCATAGTTTATACGAAAGAAAATTCTTTTTCCGGGCGGAAGGATAGTTTTGTCTTCTCGGTTTAAAATTGCCGCCGTATTTTGTACGAAAAACTCTCCGAACTCAGAAATGAAAACACTTTCGTTCTTTTTTAAAAAATCAAGAATATGGGATGGTATATTCATCTTGTTATAAATAACGGAACAAATTTACTTTTTTCTTTCGAGTTTTAAGATATGATATTTTAGGCTTCGAAAATTTATTGTCCTTAACGAAACTACGGAGTCAATTACGCCCCCCGAAACTCGTAACACAAACCGAATGTTGGGCCTCAAAAAAAATTCTCCCCCAAATCAAAAAAATTATCTACTTTTAGAAACTGATTTTTAAGGCAAAAATTAGTCTTTTGTCTATTGTCTTTATTCTAATTGAGTCTATTTTTATGAAAAATAAACATCCTAAAGGTCTGCCCTTTCTCTTTTTCACTGAAATGTGGGAACGTTTCGGCTACTATTTAATTCTGGGAATTTTTGTGCTTTATATGATTGAACCTTCCGGCGCAAAAGGCGGTTTGGGAATTCCCGACAAAAGAGCAGACGACATTCTCGGAACTTATATCGCGCTGACGTATCTCACGCCGTTCATCGGCGGATTTTTGGCAGACCGCGTTTTGGGCTACATCAAATCCATTTATCTCGGCGGAATTTTGATGGCTGCCGGCTACATCGGAATGGGAATTTTCACGGAACTCCCTTTGTTCTACACTTCTTTGGCACTCATCATCATCGGAAACGGATTTTTTAAACCCACCATTTCCACGCTTTTGGGAAATCTCTATTCCGAAGAACCCTACAAAACCAATAAAGATGCGGGATACAACATTTTTTATATGGGCATCAATATCGGTGCGTTTATTTGCAACATCATCGCTGCTTTTATGCGAAATCGTTTCGGTTGGGGCGAAGCCTTCATCACAGCCGGAGTCGGGATGTTGCTCGGTTTGCTGATTTTCAGCATCGGCAGAAAACATTACGCCCACGCCGCACAAATGAAAACAAAACAAGACGGCGATACGAAACTCTCGGAAATTTTGGTTAAAGTTTTCTTGCCCGCCATCGCTGCCGGAACCATCGGTTGGTTCGCTCCCGATTTGCTTTTCGGAAGTGGTTCAGAAGGTGCATTTATTGGAAAAGACGTTGATACAACAATTTTCGGAAGTAAGAATACGGATGCATTTATTTTCGCTTGTATTCCGGTGATTTATTTTTATGTTTCGCTTTATTTTAAATCGAATCCGAAAGAAAAACCCGCCATCGGTGCTTTGCTTTCCATATTTTTGGTGAGTATGTTTTTCTGGGCGATTTTTAAACAAAATGCAACAGCACTGACGCGATGGGCAAATTATTACACCGATAGAAGCGTGCCTGCCGTTGCGGAAAAACCTTTGGATAAAATTTATATGGTAGATGTGAAAAACTATGCAGACGCGGAAGTTCCGGTTTACGACGATCAGTTTCAATCTCAAAAAGATGAATCCGGAGCCACCGTTTTGGCAGTCGGGAAGGATGTTTATTTCAAAAATATTTCTTTGCAGCAGCGCGAAAAATTAGAGAAAAATCCCGCGAAAAAGGTTTATCTGTACAACACCGAACTTTTCCAATCCATCAATCCGTTTTGGGTCATTGTTCTCACGCCGATAGTCGTAGGATTTTGGGCGATGTTGAGAAAAAGAGGAAAAGAACCACTCACGCCCACAAAAATAGTTTTGGGTTTGTTCATTTCCGCATTGTCTTGTTTGGTAATGGTTTTGGCGGTAATGTCCGGCGAAAACGGAAGCGTAAAAGTTTCGCCGCTTTGGTTGGTTGCCGGCTACGGCGTGATTACGGTCGGCGAACTTTGTCTTTCGCCGATGGGATTGTCTTTCGTTTCTAAACTTTCTCCGGCGAGAATTACGGCACTGATGATGGGTGGATTTTTTCTTGCCAATTCCGTGGGCAACAAACTTTCCGGAATTTTGGCGAGCACTTGGTACGATTATGAAAACAAAACAAACTATTTTTTCGTGAATTTTGCCTTGCTGATTTTTGCCACTTTGCTCGGGCTTTCCATGCTGAAAAGAATCAATAAAATTATGCGGGAAACAGGACATTGAAATTTGGTAATCGTCATTGCGGGCAGCGACCAGCAATCCCATGAAAAGAGTATCAAAGATTCAGCATCAAGCACAAAATAACATAGAGCAACCTAATCAAAAAAAAACTATATTTGCCTTTAACAAAAATTTAACAAATTATATATGGATACAGTACAACAAAAAGGACATCCGAGAGGGCTTTACCTTCTATTTTTTACGGAAATGTGGGAACGATTTTCGTATTACGGAATGCGGGCGATTTTTATTTTGTTTTTAACAAAAGCCTTATTGATGGCGGCAGACGAAGCCTCTCTAATCTATGGAAGTTACACCGGTTTGGTTTATCTCACTCCGCTTTTGGGCGGATATTTGGCAGACCGATATTGGGGAAACAGAAAAAGTATTTTTCTGGGCGGTGTTTTGATGGCTGTCGGTCAGTTTTTAATGTTTTTGAGCGGAAGTTTTATAGACGACAAATCTTTCGCCATAACATTGATGTGGGCAGGACTTACTTTTCTAATTGTAGGAAACGGATTTTTCAAACCGAATATTTCCACGATGGTTGGGCAACTTTATACAAAAGAAGACACGCGCGTAGATTCCGCATTTACTATTTTTTATATGGGTATCAATCTCGGAGCATTTTTTTCTCCTTTTATTTGCGGAACTTTGGGAGAGGTGTACGACGCCAATGGAAACATTGTTCCCGAAGCGTTCAAATGGGGATTTCTCGCGGCGTGTATCGGTATGATTATCAGCATTGTTTCGTTTGAATTATTAAAGAAAAAACATTTGAAAGGACCCGATAACAACGCTGTAGGAACCGTCGTAAAAAAAGATGATTTGAAAGTTCTGTTGCTTGTTCTCGGAACCGTAGGATTGATTTTCTTTCTTATGAATTTTAAAAACATATTCAATACAGATTTTGATATTATTTTATGGTTAATCATTCTTGCATTTTGCGCAATGCCCATTATTATTCTTACAAATAAATCTATTACGAAAATCGAACGAGACCGCATTATCATTATCTTCATTTTAGCATTTTTTGTGATTTTCTTTTGGAGTGCATTTGAACAAGCAGGCGCTTCATTAACTTTATTTGCCGCAGAAAATGTTAATAGAGATGTTCCTTTCGGAGTCAATAAATGGATAATATTTGCGGTTATTGCTGTTTTGCTTTTTTACCTATCCAAATTTTTAGAATGGTTTTTTGAGTGGAAACAGAATACCCACAGAATAATTTCAGCCGCGGGAATAGCCGTATTGCTAATTTTAGTGTTGATTGGAAAAATTCCGTCTTTGCATTACGACCAAATTCCGGCGAGTTGGTTTCAATCCGTAAATCCAATGGTAATCGTATTATTCGCGCCAATAATGTCTTGGCTGTGGACAAAATTGGGTTCAAAGCAACCTTCATCTCCAACCAAAATGGCTTTCGGATTGTTGTTGGTTTGTTTGGGTTACGTTCTGATTGCAGTTGGCGTAAAAGGTGTGGACGCAAGCATTAAAATCGGAATGATGTGGCTGGTTGGTCTTTATTTCATTCATACCATCGGTGAATTGTGTTTGTCGCCAATCGGACTTTCAATGGTTTCCAAACTTTCTCCGATAAGATTTTCATCTTTATTAATGGGAACTTGGTTTTTAGCAAACGCTTTGGCAAACAAATTTGCGGGAACTTTGAGCAGTTTGATTCCACCCGGAGCCGGCGAAAAAACAGAAGCCTTAGCAAAAGCACCCGAATACAAATCTATTTTAGGTTATCAAATTACAAATCTTTACGAGTTTTTTGTAGTATTTATCGTGATGAGCGGTATTGCCTCTCTTATTTTGTTCGGATTGTCAAAACTCTTGCAAAAGAAGATGCACGGCGTAAACTAAAAAGTTTCCAAAAAAATCTCAAACCTCTGAAAATTCGGAGGTTTTTTTGTTATAATTAATGTTAAAAAATTGCTATGATTGTGGAATCTACGATTGTAGCAAGCTAAATGCATTAAAATATCTGCCCCAAAACGGCTTCGGAAACGGAGGCGTTAAAAAATCGAAGATTCGCCGATTCCTTTAAAAAAAATAAAAATGAATGAGGCAAAATTAAAGTTTAATCCGTTAAAAAATTTCCACTGTTCGAGTGGCGGCAAAACTTTAACTTATGATATCAAATCTATCTTTCCGCCCGAGTTTCGGAAATTTTAGGATTAAATTTTAATTTTTAGCCGAGTTTCCAAGCCTTGAACTTTTGGTTCTTTTGCTTCAAGGCAAAAGAATAAAATACGTTTTTAAACCTCTGAAAAATCGGAGGTTTTTTTCTTTCACCTGCCCCAAAAAATCATTTTCCTATTTTTGTAAAATCAATTATCAATTATAAAAAATGAAGCCGTCTCTACCAAAAGGAACCCGCGATTTTGCCGCAGCAGAAGTGGCAAAACGAAAATACATCATTCAAATTTTGCAGAAAAATTTTGAAGTTTTCGGATTTCAACCTTTGGAAACACCGAGTTTTGAAAACCTTTCCACACTCACCGGAAAATACGGCGAGGAAGGCGACAGACTGATTTTCAAGATTTTAAACTCCGGAGATTATTTGGATAAAATTCCCGACGAAGAACTCGGTTTGAAAAATTATAAATCTTTAACCCCGAGAATTGCAGATAAAGCCCTTCGCTACGACCTTACCGTTCCTTTTGCAAGATTCGTGGCAATGAACAGCGGATTGCTCGCTTTCCCTTTCAAACGCTACCAAATTCAGCCGGTTTGGAGAGCAGACCGACCGCAAAAAGGGCGTTTCCGAGAGTTTTATCAATGCGATGCAGATGTGGTCGGCAGCGAAAGTCTTTGGCAAGAAGTGGAACTCGTGCTGCTTTATTTAAAATCTTTTTCGGATTTAAAAATTCCGGTGAAAATTCAAATCAACAACAGAAAAATACTTTCCGGATTGGCGGAATTTGCAGGAATTTCCGAACAAATCACAGATTTTACGGTGGCTTTGGACAAATTGGACAAAATCGGGAAAGACGGTGTAGTCCGAGAATTGCAAGAAAAAAACATTCCGAGCGAAGCCATTGCCAAACTCGATTTTCTCTTTGAAAACAAACCTTGGGAAGAAGTTTTGTCTGCATTAAAACAAAAATTTCAAAACATCGAAATCGGGAAAACCGGCGTGGAAGAATTGGAATTTGTTTTGGAAAACTGTAAAAAATTAACTCAAACACAGGGAATTAATGAAAAAAATATCGTTTTTAATATCACATTAGCGAGAGGTTTGGATTATTACACCGGAGCCATTTTTGAAGTTACGGCGGAAAATGTGGAAATGGGAAGCGTGGGCGGCGGCGGAAGATACGACAATTTGACGGAAGTTTTCGGCGTGAAAAATGTTCCCGGAATCGGGATTTCTTTTGGGTTAGACAGGATTTATCTCGTGATGCAAGAACTGAATCTTTTTCCCGAAAACACCGAAAATCCCATAGAATATTTGTTTGCAAATTATGGTGAAAAAGAAGCGTTGAAATCTTTGGAAATCATCGCGAAATTGCGGGCGAAAGGCATTTCTGCGGAACTTTATCCCGAAGCCGGAAAAATGAAAAAATTCTTTACCTACTCCGAAAAACGAGGCGTGAAAAATTTGGTTTTCATCGGCGAAGAAGAAATTAAAAACGATACCGTAACCATAAAAAATCAAGAAACCGGCGAGCAAATCGTGGTTCCGACTGATGAATTTTTGTAAACGGATTTGGATTTATGAATCGAATGTATAATTTGAATGATTTATTAAAACTTTTGAAATGAAAAAAACAATCACAACCGCTTTTCTGTTTGGAATCACTTTTCTTTTCGCACAGCCCGAGATAAAATTTGATGAAACCATTTATGATTATGGAGAAAAAGTTGAAGGCACAAATAGAGAAGGAATATTTTATTTTACAAATACAGGAACAGAACCATTGATTATTAATCGAGCACAAACTTCAGGTGGACCGCTTATCGCAAGATTTTCCAAAGATCCCGTTCTTCCCGGCAAAACAGGTAGCATTACTTTCATATATGATACTCATCAAATCGGGCGAATTGCGAAAACTATTATGGTTTATTCAAACGCAAAATCTTCGCCTCAAACATTGCATGTAAAAGGAGAAATTGTTCGGCGCAAAACAACGATAGAAATTGACAATGCGGAAAAAGATATCGGGCGATTAAATTTTGGCGATGTCGATACGGTTCAATTTACGATAAAAAACACAGGAAATGAAAAATTATACATTCGGTTTAATGATTATCATTATCCCGAAAGTGATTTGTTGAGAGTTACAATTCAGTCGAAAGACAGCATTGGAAAAGAATACAAAGAAAAATACAAGTATGACGCATATTATTACCCTGATGAAACGGTTTTGGTTACATTATTAATCAAAAATATTTATGGCAACACGGGAGCATTTGAGCGGAATTTAATCTTTAATTACAATTCTCACGACACGATTCAAGTTAAAATAAAAGGACAATTCATAGGTATTCCAAACAAACCCATCATTTACGAAGGACAAAATGTTTTTTTCTATACCAAAGGTAAATTATCCAAAAAACAAGAATTTCCACAATTCTCTAACAATGACAGCGTGTTTCAAGAAGATTTTTTTGAAGGTTCATATTGTGTTTTGTCAAGAAGATATCATTGGCGCAAAAATGAAGTAACAGCCGAATATTTTTATAAAAACGGCGTGTTGACAGATGAAAAAAAATACGATGTAAAAGATTATTAGACGATTTTATTTTTTTTTGGTTTCTAATTTTTTTAGCCTTTAGTTTTTCAATCTTTAGATTTTAGTTTTTTCTATCTTTGTCCTTAAAATTTTTATATTATGGATTTACACAACATTTTTATTCAGGCTCATCGCGGTTTTGCGTATCTCGAACTTTTATTGGTAGCGGTTTTCATCGTTGCTTTGTTCGTTTCGATGATGGCACAAGCGGGAAAAATTTCCAAACTTTTAAGAAAATCCACATTTTTTGTGATGATTTTTTTTCACATTCAGTTGCTCGTCGGACTTACGATGCTGTTTTTCACTTCGAGTTTTATGAGTGCCGTTAATCAAATCGGAATGGTCGGACTGATGAGCAATCCGGAATCTCGATTTTCCTACATCGAACATCCGTTTTCAATGCTGATAACCGCAATTTTAATGACGATTATCAACAAAAAAGTAAAAACCGCCGAAACCATTTCCGGAGGAATACGTTTTTTGGCAATCCTCGCTTTGGTGCTGTTTTTCTACGCCATTCCTTTTGATAAACTTTTTGGATAGACATTTTTGAACTTTGAACTTTGAACTTTGAATTTTTAGAACCTCTACATGGAAGAAGAAAAAAAATCCCTGAATTTCATCGAACAAATCATTGAAGATGATTTAAAAAACGGACTGAAACGCAACCAAATTCGCTTTCGTTTTCCGCCGGAACCAAACGGATATCTCCACATCGGACACACAAAAGCGATTTGCATCAATTTTGGTTTGGGCGAAAAATACGGCGCGCCCGTAAATCTCCGGTTTGACGATACCAACCCCGAAAAAGAAGAACAAGAATTTGTGGATTCCATAAAAAAAGATGTGCTTTGGCTCGGTTTTAAATGGGATAAAGAATTGTATGCGTCTGATTATTTCGGGCAACTTTACGAATGGGCGGTGCAAATGATAAAAAACGGAACGGCTTATATAGACGAACAATCCTCGGAAATCATCACCGAACAACGCAAAAATCCGACCGAACCCGGAATAGAATCGCCTTACAGAAATCGCCCGATTGAAGAATCTTTGAATCTGTTTGAACGGATGAAAAACGGCGAATTTGAAGAAGGAACAATGTCGCTCCGAGCAAAAATTGATATGAATTCTCCGAATATGAATATGCGAGATCCGGTGATGTACAGAATTTTAAACCGACCGCATCACAGAACCGGAACCGATTGGAAAATCTATCCGATGTACGATTGGGCGCACGGCGAAAGCGATTATATCGAACAAATTTCACATTCGCTGTGTTCTTTGGAATTTGAAAATCACCGACCGCTTTACAATTGGTATTTGGAGCAAGTTTACGACGAAAATAAAGTGAAACCGAAACAACGCGAATTTGCAAGAATGAACGTAACGTATATGATTACTTCTAAAAGAAAATTGCAAAGATTGGTTGCCGAAAACGTAGTAACAGGTTGGGACGACCCGCGAATGCCAACCATTTCCGGACTTCGGAGAAAAGGTTTTACGCCCGCGTCCATCCGAAATTTTATAGAAAGAGTGGGCGTTGCGAAACGCGAAAACTTGATTGACATTCAGTTGTTGGAATTTTTCGTGCGCGAAGATTTAAACAAAATCGCCAAACGAATGATGGTGGTGATGGATCCCGTGAAACTCATTATCGAAAATTATCCCGAAAATAAAGAAGAATTTTTGGAAACCGAAAACAATCCCGAAGATGAAAACGCCGGAACCAGAAACATTCCGTTTTCGCGGGAACTTTACATTGAAAGAGAGGATTTTAAAGAAGAAGCCGACAAAAAATTTTTCCGATTGAAATTGGGCGGTGAAGTGCGTTTGAAATCCGGCTACATCATCAAAGCGGAACGTGTGGAAAAGGATGAAAACGGAAATATCACGACTATTTTTGCAACCTACGACGAAAAATCAAAATCCGGAAGCGGAACCGAAGAATCTTTAAGAAAAGTGAAAGGAACTTTGCATTGGGTTTCCGCCAAACACGCCGTTGCTGTGGAAGCGAGAATCTACGAAAGACTTTTCACGACGGAACAGCCGGACGCAGAAAAAGAAACCGATTTCTTGGATTTCATCAATCCGGATTCGCTGAAAACCGTTACCGCTTTTGCCGAGCCTGCGATTCGTGAGGTTGAAATCGGCGAACCGCTTCAGTTTCAAAGGATTGGATATTTTACAAAAGATATAGATTCCGTTTCTGAAAAACCGGTGTTCAACCGAACCGTAACGCTGAAGGATTCTTATAAAATTTCCGATTAAATTACGAATCCCTACCTTGAATTTAATTTAGAATTCATAAACTCCTCCGCTTTTTCCACCATTTCCATGCTTCCGCAGAAAAACGGTACGCGCTGATGAAGTTTTTCGGGTTCTATTTCCAAGATTCTGTGGAATCCGTCACTGCATTTTCCACCGGCTTGTTCCGCCAAAAGCGCCATCGGATTGCATTCGTAGAGCAAACGCAATTTTCCGTTCGGCGATTGCGATGTGGACGGATAAATATAAATTCCGCCTTTGATCATATTTCTGTGAAAATCCGAAACCAAACTTCCGATATATCGCGAAGTGTACGGGCGGTCGCCTTCTTCCATTTGGCAATATTTAAGATAATCTTTCACGCCTTGCGGAAATTTGATGTAATTGCCTTCATTTATGGAATAAATTTTTCCGTTTTTCGGAAATTTCATATTCGGATGAGAAAGATAATACGTTCCCAAACTCGGGTCGAGCGTAAAACCGTTCACGCCGTTTCCGGTGGTGTAAACAATCATCGTAGAAGAACCGTAAACCACATAACCGGCGGCAATTTGATGGATTCCTTTTTGCAAAAAATCTTTCAATTCTACCGGAGTTCCGGGTTCCGTAATTCGGCGATAAATAGAAAAAATAGTTCCTACGGAAACGTTCACGTCAATATTTGAAGAGCCGTCCAAAGGATCGATCAGTACCACATATTTGCTGAGATGTCCGTTTTCGGTGGGTTTTATTTCGATGAAATCGTCGTTTTCTTCGGAAGCAATTCCGCAAACCACTTCACGCTGCGAAAGTGCGGCTATAAAAATTTCGTTGGCGAGAACATCCAATTTTTGCTGGTCTTCACCTTGAATATTCGTATTCCCGGCTTGCCCGACAATGTCTGCAATTCCGGCTTTGTTCACTTCGCGATTTACCACTTTGGAAGCCAGCCGAATCGCGCTTAAAAGTCTGGAAAGTTCACCGGAAGAATAGCGAAAATCGTCTTGTTTTTTGATGATAAATTCTCCGAGCGTTTGTAAAGGATCGTTCGTCATTTCAATTAAAATTAGTTCCTTTCAAATTTCGGAAAATTATTGTTAATGTGCAAAAAAGATACGAAACAAAAAAGGTTACTCGGATTACGAACAAATCACGCCAACTAAAATTCAATAAATCAAAAAATAATTTTATAATTCAAAAAAAATGGCAGAGTCTCAAATGAACTGATGCGAACGGGTTAATTATTGATAATGAATATATTAGGATATCAGGTCATATAATTTATGACATGACCTCAAATATTATAAGTTATGTTTGTCATGGAAAAAATCTGTAAAATCTATATCACTTCCAAAAATTTCATTGTGTCCACATTATCCGCGTAAGTATCGAGATTTGGGCGTTGTGTTTCGCCAAAATATATGGAATTTTCAATTTCCAATTCGGGTTTTGAAACGACGGCTTGAATATTTTTTTCGTGTTCGGAAAGGAAATTTTTCACATCGTCCAAGTTTTTGTATCGGCTGAAATTCACCACTGCCAAAGGCGAAAAGAGTTTATCATCTTCTTTCAACATCACAAAATTGTTGTCCCAAAATTGCTCTTGATTCAAAAGATAAATTGCGCGGTTGTAATCGTAATTATTGGCATATTTATGATGATGGATGATGTTTTTAAAATTTACGAAATTCTCAAAAAGTCGATCTAATTTAAAATTTTCCGGAATGAAAAGTCGGGTTACATTTCTGCATCCCAATCCGAAATACTGGAAAATATCTTCTGCCAAAAATTGGAGTTCGGCATCGGTTTCATCGCCTTTTAGAACGGCAGCGGAAGTTCTGTTTTTGCGAATGATGCTTAAATAATCCTTAAAATAAAATTCCAAATACCGCGCGGTGTTGTTGCTTCCGGTTGCGATGACGGCTTCAAAATTTTCTAATTTATCAACCATTTGATAATCAATGGAATTGTTTGAAAATTCTCGCCATTTTTTTAAAAGATAAGGGATCAAAAAACGATCTTTTGAAGAGAGTTTAATGACGGGAAAATTGCCGCTTAAAATCACGGAAACCACGTCGTGAAAACCGACCATCGGAATATTTCCGGCGAGAACCAATCCGATATTTTTCGGGATTTTTGAAATTTCATAATTTTCGAGCCAATTTTTTAAATTATTTTCATTCAACAAATTTGACCAGTTTTTTAATGCCGATTTTTGATATTCCTGCGTAAACCATGGATTTTCGATTTCGGATTTTTTCAGAATAGTCCTAAATTCTTCGTCGTTTTCATCGTAGTTGCGAGGATTTTTTTCTAAAAAAGTTTTAATGTAAACGCTTAATTTACAAAGCCCTGAAATCTGTTTTTCCTGATTCATATTCTATACTTTTCCGTTTATTTTTTGTGCTTTACAAAATTAAAAAAAAACCTTATTTTCCGGCAGATTTACAATTTTTTCTATCGGATAAATAAACATTTCATCAAAATCATTCATCGCGTTAATGATTTGAAAATGCGTGAATTCATTCAAATTATTCAGTGTAATTTCTGTTGTTTTTATTTTTTTGCACATCAAAAGATGTTGCCTTTGAACGCCGTTCAGAAGGCAGGTTGTAGGTGTAAACCATTCTTTCCCTTTTAAAAACAAGAGATTGGAAAAAGATGTATCGGTAATGTGATTGTTTTTTACAATAATAATTTCCTCAGCATTAGATTTGGCTTTCATATTTTCAAATTCTTTTCGGTCTGAAAATTTAAACATATAATTAAAATTGTCATTTTCAATCAACTGAAAATCAGTGATTTTTGAAGCCGTATAAGGAATGAGTTGCGTTTGAAAATTTCTATTGAGGTCATAAACAATTCTCAGTTTAAACAATCCGTTTTCATTTATATTCAGATTTTTAAAAATCATTTTAAGGTCAATGGAATCATTTTTTCCAAAATTCAAAAAAGTTTCATTTACCCGTTTTTGGTGCAAATCGAGGAGAAAAATTTCTTGATTTTCCAATTTAATACTTTCAATAAATTGAGGCATAAAACACGTAATATTTGGGTAAAATTAAATTTTTTCTTTAGATACGAAAAGGAAAAAGCCGAAATTTTGGGGGAAGAAAATTAAAAAGAGCGGGCTAATATTTCCCGCTTTCTCTTCTGTTTTAATGAGTAAAAAGATGTTGTCATCCTTATTCGTGATAAGCCGCTCCTAAATCTTCCAGATTGGTGTTAATCTCATTGGAATAATTTGATAACGAATAAATTGCTCCCGTTTTTGTATCAGCAATATATAAATCATACCCTCCTTTCGAACCGGGACGAGTACTTGACAAAATCAACAAGTGGTCGTCAATCGGATAAGCGTCCGAATAATCGCCATCTATACGATTAAACGGTAAACTGATACTTGTTTGTCCGTCCCAAAAACCTCTGTGAACCTGATCATATATAGCATTATTGTTTTCAGGAACTAAAAAACCGGCAGTGTAATAAAATGAATTTTCGTCCAATCCGATTGGATAATAATCTTGAACATTGGGTTTGTCATATAGTTTACTAATCACTTTCGTCTGAATGTCAATCAAACAAATGGATGAAATATCATGACCGTCTTTTGAGCAAACTAATTTTGTGCCGTCAGAATTATAATAAGGCATTGAATAACTTAAATTTTCCGGCGTTAGCCAGTCTATTATATTTCCGCTAAGATCCATTTCACCGATTCGTTCGTTGCGTTTAAAGACAATTTTTGTTCCGTCCGGCGAAAATTTCGGGTCTTCATCTCGGGCATTGCCGACTGACAGTCTGATGGGCTGTAAACTTCCAAATTCATAAAGATAAATGCTCCAACTATCGGTCGGTTCATTGATTCCCATAAAAGTAATCTGCGTTCCGTCCGGCGAAAAATGGGCATTCATCGGATGTTTTATGTTCCAATTTTCGCTAAGCCAAGTCTGTTGATTGCTTGCAAAATCATAGAGATACATTTCGGAATCAAGCGCGTCATAACTTGTGTAATGGTGATAAACCATTTTTCCGGTCAATACAGGCAATGTTGCCGGTAATTCTTCAATGTTTTTATTGTTCATTGGTGAAATATTTTGGTCAATAATCTCACCTGCACTTCGTTGAGCCCGAACCAGACCCATAGAAACGCAACATAGCATCAAACAAATAATTTTTTTTGAGGTTTTCATACGTAAAATATTTTGCTAATAATCTATGTAAAGATACAATTTTTTATACACAAAAATCCGGAATCAAAACTTTAAATTCCGAAGGCGAAAATATTCAAGGCTATTACATGCTTTCGAGCAGCAGTATTCCGCTGAGCAGTTTTTCCGATTTATAAAACTTCCGAACAGCGGAAAAATGTTTATTACCATAAAAAACTTTGAAAGAACTTTTCGGATAAAAAATCTCATTCAATCATCGGTTTATAATATTTCGATTTTTTGCGAATTTTTATTTTTTTAAACCGCACAATCCCTTTTTCTGAGAAATGTCAGTTTAGAATTAAACATCCCGCAAACCGCATTTCGTAAATTTGCAAAATAAAATTTGATGAAACAATGAAAAATACAATTTTAGCGTTATCGGTGTTTTTGTCGGGTTTGTTTTTTGCGCAAAATCATAGTCCCGAACTGACGAAATATGTGGATTTTCTCGATCGGCAAAACGTTTCGGCGAAAGATTATGTTTTGGGTTTGTTTCAAAAATACGACATCGTGGTTTTGTGCGAGAGACATCACGGCGAAATGACGCAATACGATTTGATTTACGACATCACAAGTTCGCCGTACTTTGAAAAAAATGTCGGAAATATTTTTACGGAAGTTGGAAGCATCAGCAGTCGCGAAAATGTTCAGAATTTTATTCATACCAAATTTAATAATGGCGAGGAAAAAACGCGGCAACAAACGGATATGTACAGAAATATTTTTCCGTACGGAATTTGGGAAAAAACAAATTTCTATGATTTTTTTGGGAAATTAAACACATTAAATTCAAAACTCAATAAAAGCAAAAAAATCAATCTTTTTGTTACGGACATTCGGAAACCCGACGAAAACGAGTGGAGTTCCGCGAAAAATCTTAATAAATATTTTATAGAAGTTGCCGCAAAAAGAGACAGTATTATAGCGCAAAATGTCATCAAAACTTTCGACAGTTTGAAACACAGTTCCGACCGCAAAAAAGCATTGGTAATTATGAATTACAGACACGCTTTTTCAAAAACTTTGGGCGGCGACAAAATTCTGAATGTCGGCGATTATCTCTCCCAATATTACGGCGAACGATTTGCCAACGTTTTAATCAATTCTTCCGTGCTTCTTCCCGAAGTTTTAAAAAACGAGGAAAACAAACCCAAAGCTTTTCAAGGAATGCAGGAAAGTCTTGCGCAAGGCGGAAAATGGGATGCGGCATTTAAAGTTGCCGGAAAAGAAAACTTGGGATTCGATTTCCAAAATTCGCCTTTCGGAAAAGATGATTTTGATAAATGGGTAAACCAAAATCCGTATAATTATCAAGATATTTTCACCGGTTTTGTGTTTTATCTTCCCATCGAAAAACATATGGATTCTTTCGGTGTGAAAGATCTCGTGAAAGGTTACGAGGAGGAAGTTTACAAAAAACAGGTATTGGTGTATCAATCTTTGGGCGCAGACACCTCATCAATGTCGATAGAAACCGTGCAAGAAGTTTCCGAAGTTCAAACCGAAAAACCCTACGAGGACTTGGATAAAATGCTGATAATGAGAGATCAATGGTTGGGGAAATGAAACCCGAATTTCCAAAAATATTTTCGAGTGATGTTTTTTTGAACGGAAACGATGTTTTGAGATGAAAAAAAATCGTAATTTGCGATAATTGAAACCCCAGAACTCACATTTCGCGTCTTGAACCTTAAATTTTGTACTTTGAATACTCGGACTCCCAAATCACTCGGCTACAGATTTCCCGCAGAATGGGAACCACACGAAGCCACTTGGTTGAGTTGGCCTCACAACAAAGATTCATGGCCCCGAAAAATCGAGAAAATGTTTCCGTATTACTGCGAGTTTATAAAAATTCTTTCACAAGACGAATTGGTGAGAATTAATGTAAACGACGAAAAAATGAAGCAATTTGCTGTGAATTGCATTCGCAAAACCGATGCAGATTTAGGAAAAATCGAGTTTTATTTTAATCCTACCAACGATGCGTGGTGCAGAGATCACGGTCCTGCTTTTTTGATAAATCCAAATTCCGAAATCCCGAAAGCGATTGTAGATTGGGGCTACAACGCTTGGGGAAACAAATATCCGCCGTTTGATTTGGACGATGTGGTTCCTACAAAAATTGCGGAAAAATTCGGACTTCCGGTTTTTCATCCCGGAATTGTGATGGAAGGCGGTTCTGTGGAATTTAACGGAAAAGGAACGATTCTCACTTCCAAATCTTGCCTTTTAAATAAAAACAGAAATCCACATCTTTCGCAAAAAGAAATCGAAGAATATTTGAAAAATTTTTACGGACAAGAGCAAATTCTTTGGATTGAAGACGGAATTGCGGGAGACGATACAGACGGACACATAGACGATACCGCGAGATTCGTGAACGAAAATACAGTTTTGACGGCAGTTGAAGAAAATCCCGAAGATGAAAATTTTGAAATCCTAAAAAACAATTTGAAACAATTAAAAGAAATGCGGCTTTTAGACGGCTCGGCACTAAACATCATCGAACTTCCGATGCCCGATCCCGTGTTTTGGGAAAACCAAAGATTGCCGGCTTCTTACGCCAATTTTTATATTTCCAATCACCACGTTATCGTCCCGACTTACCGATGTTCAAAGGATTCTTTGGCGTTGGAAATCATTCAAAAATGTTTTCCGGAAAGAAAAGCAATCGGCATAGATTCCACCGAAATTATTTGGGGACTCGGAAGTTTTCATTGTTTGAGCCAGCAGGAACCTTTGGTTGGGTTTTGAGTATAAAAAACTAAGAATGTTTAAATTTGAAAAATCCCGAATGCAAGAGGAAAGTTTATAAATATTGATTTTTTTTGTCTAATTTTTACTTCCCTCTGTTTCGTGTTTCAACTGCGCTTTGTAAAGCGTTGAATAGTAGCCGTTTCGGTTCAGAAGTTCGAGATGTTTTCCGGTTTCCACAATTTTTCCGTGATCCATCACAATGATTTTATCGGCGGTTTCTATCGTGGAAAGCCGATGCGCAATGATGATGGAAGTTCGGTTTTGCGTGATTTTTTCGGTGGCGCGCTGAATCAATTTTTCGCTTTCGTAATCTACGGATGAAGTGGCTTCGTCTAAAATCAGAATTTTCGGATCGGAAAGATAGGCACGCAAAAAAGACAGTAATTGTCTCTGTCCCAATGAAATAGACGATCCTCTTTCGCTGACGACAAAATCATATTCGCCCGGAAGTTTTTCAATAAAATCGTCCACACCGATTTCTTTGGCGGCGCGTTTTATTTCGTCTAATGTAATGTTTTCATCGCCGAAAGAAAGATTTTCGTAAATGCTGCCGTGAAACAGAAAAACATCTTGCAAAACCACACCGATATGACTTCTCAGATTGTAAAGTTCGTAGTTTTTCAGTTCCACATCGTCAATTAAAATTTTTCCGGAATTGATGTCGTACAACCGCGTAATCAAACTGATAATCGTGGTTTTTCCGGCACCGGTTGCTCCCACAATCGCAATTTTTTCTCCCGGATTTACCTTAAAATCAATGCCTTGCAAAACTTTTTGTTTTTCGTCATAAGCAAAATGAACATCCCGAAATTCAATTTTACCTTCAAAATTATTTTTAATAATGTTTCCGTTGTTCGGCATCGCAAAATCCTCGTCCATCACGCCGAAAACTCTTTCTGCGCCTACAATTCCGCGCTGAATATTGTTGAATCTGTCGGCAATTTGACGAAGCGGACGCACCAACATCGGAATATATTGAACGAAAGCGATGACCGCTCCTGCCGATATTGTAACGTAGCCGCCGTAAAATAAAATAAAACCCATCAGCAAAGATGAAATCAAATCGACTACCGGAAAGAAAAGCGAGAAAACAAAAACCGTCCGTAAAAGTGCGGATTTTAGGGTGATATTGATTTTATCAAATTTGTCGTATTCGGATTTTTGTCTGTTAAAGACTTGAATAATCGGCATTCCGGACAATCTTTCTTGCACGAAAGAATTTTGATTGGCAGTCCACGTTCTTTCATCTCCGAATGCTTTTTTTAATTTTTTCTGAAAAAGTCTTGTGATAATCGCCATTAGCGGTAAAATTGCGAATGAAATGTAGGTTAAATTGGCGTTCACTTGATACATCGCAAACAATGCGAAAATAATTTTTAAAACATCGCCGAAAATCATTAAAAATCCGTCTGTATAAACGGTTGCAATAGTTTCTACATCGCCGACAGCGCGGGTTACGAGTTGCCCAATCGGGGTTTTATCAAAAAATGATGTTCGGAAATAAATCAGTTTGCGGTACAATTTTTCCCGAATATTCCTGATGGCGTTTTGCGAGATGAAATTTGAAAAATAAACGAGGAAAAAATTCAGGATAGTTTCGGAAAAAACCAATGCTACAAAAATGTAGATGTGCTTCATCATCAGGGATTTGTCTTTCAGTTTGATGATGTCATTATCCACGATTTCCATCGAAAGATACGGACGATAAGTGGAAACTGCCGCCAAAACTACGGAAATCACGAGTGTAAAAATGAACCATTTTCGGAATTTCATCCCGATGACGAAAAGCCGTTTTATGATGTTCCAAGTGCTTTGTTTTTTGTTCACTTTTGTATTTAAAAATTCAGAGATTAATAGATTGGCAAATTTAAAATTATCCTGAATTTATTAGGATAAAGATTAAAAAAATTACCACAAATTCTATCCAAAAAATAGGATTGTTGTGTGTTAATTAGCATCATTAGTTAGGTAATATTTTGTTTTATCCAAATATTTTTCTAAAGCATACGGACGTTGCGCTCCGGCAGCATTGTTCGGAGGATAGGCGTAACTTATTATCAGAACGTTTTTTTTCATGGATTTAAGTTTTGATATAGATTTTAATATTAGTTTTGGCAAAATAAACAATATTTATTTGGTGAAATAAATCAGTAATATTAATACTATTAAAACGAATATTTTAAAATTCAATAAAAAATTATATAAATACGCTTTAAGCAGTTTTTCATGATTCAGTTGTAATAATTGCATCGTAATGGTTGCAAATAAAGTTCCAAAAACCACACCGGAAATTTCCCAAAAGTAATATAATCCCAAAGATAATACGGCATTTAGACCCAACATCATTAAAGCATAATAAGTAATATATTTGGTTTGCCCCGCTGCCGTAATCAACGCTCCGTAATAATTGTTTCTAAAAATCCCGATTAACAGATAAGTTTTAAATAAAAATACAGATTCTTCGTATTTCGGACTGTAAATCAGATAAATGATATCTTTTGCAAAAAACATCAATAAAATGATTAATGGATAAGTGATATACGAAATCTGTATTGTGGTTTTCATCCAAAGTTTTTTTGCCTTTTCTTTCTCTCCGCCGGACATCCATTTTACAAGATCGGGATATATTTTCTGAGAAAAAGCGGTGCTTAACATCGCAAAAACAGGAATTTCCAATGCTCCTACCGAAAAAATAGCAAACGTTTGGGTATCTTCAAAGGTATTTACAATTAACATTCCCGTATTTAAGGTTAAAGCACCTATAAAAGTAGCAAGATAAAGTGGCAGTCCTTGCTTTAAAACTTTAACAAAAAAGTCTTTGTTAATCCACCGATTTGTGAGGATAAATTTTTCTTTTTTAATAAGAGAGAAAATGGGAAGCAAATAAATTAAAATGTATAATATAATACCGATATACAAATAATACGATATCAATGATTTAAAATTAAAATAGAATAATAGAAGTATTGCACTTGTAATAGCAAAAGCGATTAGGGTAATCTTCGTATGTGTTTCTACTTTAGAATCATTGATATAAGCATATCGTAAAGTTTTGTTTATTACGAATGCAAAATAGGCAACGGGTAATAGAAAACTTAAAAGATAATATTCCTTTAAATCGACCCAGCCAAAATAACCAATAAGGTTTGCTGCCAAAACAACAGCGAAATATATTCCCGCAATTAAGAGATAAAAAGAAAAAGTGTTTGCAAACATCTGATTTCTTTTTCCTTCTTTTGCTAAATAATATTTATATCCTTCTGCAATTCCAAATGAAAGAATGGGTATTGCAAGATTTACCACAAATATCAGCCGTTTCCAAATTCCAAAATCTTCTATGCTTAACCCTTTTGAAAAGAAAAAATCAATTCCTATGAAAAATAATGCAACGATGCTTTGTGTTAAAGCAAGTAAAAAACTCTGATAAACAGTAGTTTTTGAATATTTTTTATACAGTGCTGCTATGCTCATTTAAAGTGTGGTTACATAGAAACTAATATATCTACAATTCTTTCCGCCGCTTTTCCGTCCCAAAGTTCCGGTATTCCTCCTTTTTTCCATTGTCCCGAAAAAAGTTTTTCCAATGCAGGTTTTATCGCTTTGGGGTCGGTTCCTATCAATTCGTTTGTGCCTATTGTAATTGTTTCGGGACGTTCGGTATTATCGCGCAAAGTGATGCAAGGAATTCCCATTACGGTGGTTTCTTCCGTAATTCCACCCGAATCGGTGATTACAGCCTTTGCATTTTGTACCAAATAATTAAATTCCAAATATCCTGTCGGATTTATGATATGGAGATTATCGGCTGCTATTCCCAATTCAGAGAAAATCTTTGCTGTACGCGGATGTATGGGAAATATTACCGGTAATTTTTTTACATTATTTACAATTTCGGATATCGTTTCTTTTAACTTTTCAGCCACATCTACATTAGCCGGACGGTGCATGGTTAAAACAATATATTCTTTTGTTTGAAGTTCAAGTTGCTCAAACACAGCGGGTTTCAAAAACTTGGATTTGTTGGCAAGCAAAGTGTCTATCATTACATTTCCCACAAAGAAAATTTGTTCTTCGTTCACGCCATTATCGCGCAGGTTTTGATTGGCAACTTCCGAAGTTGTAAAAAAATAATCCGTCAATGAATCCGTAACGATGCGATTGATTTCTTCGGGCATTGTAATATCTCCACTGCGAATTCCCGCTTCAACGTGGGCTACTTTGGTATTTAATTTTTTTGCAACGATGCTGCACGCCATCGTGGAAGTTACATCGCCAACCACAACTACCAAATCAACGGGATTTTCCAGCAATTCTTTTTCAAAAGCAATCATAATTGCTGCCGTTTGCTCTGCCTGTGTTCCGCCGCCACAACCTAAATTAGCATCGGGCTGTGGAATATTTAGTTCCTTAAAAAAAGTTTCACTCATAGTGTGGTCGTAGTGCTGACCCGTATGAACTAAACAATATTGTATATTTTTTCCGGTATTTTGCGCATTTTGAACAGCGTGAATAATGGGTGCAATTTTCATGAAATTCGGGCGCGCACCGGCTATAAGAGTTATTTTCATTAAATAAATAATTTAGTTATATCACTAATAATTTTACAATTCATTTATCTTTTTAAACTTTCCCCAACACTTCCATCATCGCCCGCCGTTTATAAACGTTGCGATAGCGAGCGTGTTTAAATCTATAAAATTTGTCAATGTTTTTATGTGGTTAAAATATTGGGCGTGTTTGTTTTTAATCTTTAATCATTTAAATTTTTTTTTAATTATTTCTCAGCCATAATCCCAAAAATCGGTCGTAAATCATATAGCCTTTTTCCGATTTGTAAATCAGTTCGTTGTCTATTAATTTATTCAATGCTCGGCTGATGCTGCTCGGATTTTTTAATTTGTGTGGCGAACTTTTTTCGCAAAATGCGAAATTTTTAGGTCAAATGCATTAAAATTTTATGCAAATAATACCATATTTTAGTGGTTAGCGATTAGTTTTTGTTTAAAGTTTAAGGTTGATGCTTTTTAGTCTTTAGACTTTAAATATTAGTTTTTTTTAAAAATATTAGTTAATGATATCCGTAGTATCCGTGTTTTCTTCCGTATCTGGAATTTTCCGGCTCTACGTTGTTCAGCACGAAAAACATATTTTTGATTTCGTTGCTTTTTCGGAATTCTTCCGCAAAATCCAGCATATTTTTTTCCGTGAAATTGGCTTTCGCCACATACAAAACCACATCGGAAATTTCGGTGAGATGAAGCGTATCGCTCACCAACATTACAGGTGCGGAATCAATGATGAGGTATCGGTATTTGGATTTTAAATCCGTAATCATATCGTCGAATTTTTGCATATCCAGCAAATCGTTCGGGTTCGGAGCGGAGGTTCCGCTGAACATGACATCTAAATTTTTATGGATTTCCGAAGGAAAAATATAGGCTTCCGGCGAAGTTTCATCGGAGATCAAATAGTCTGTGAGTCCTGTGTTTTGGCGGTCTAAAAATCTTTGCAACTGCGGATTTCTCATATCTGCGCCGATGATTAAAACTTTTGAAGTTCCCGCCAAAGTGAGTGCCGTATTCATAGAAATTGTGGTTTTGCCTTCGCCTTTCACGGATGAAGTGATGAGAATTACGCCGCCCGAAGTTCCGGATTCTTTTTTGGTTTTCAGTATGAATTTCAAATTAGACGTTAAAATCCTGAAAGATTCTGCAAACACCGAGAAATCATTGGCTTCAACCCAAGCGTTTTTATTTTTGGAAAGCGGTATTTCCGCAATCACAGACGAGTTCGGAATCCGCGATGTGATGCTGCCTTTGGAATGAACTTTGGTGTCTAAAGAAAATTTGGTGTAGAAAAATAAAATCGGCAACAAAAGACCTGCGAGCAAAGCCACCAAAATAATTTGTTGACGTTTTGGTTTCACGATTTCCGAAGTATATGCCGGATTTACAACTTGCGCTTTCGGAGTGGTAACCGCCAAAGCGATGGCATTTTCCTCGCGTTTTTGCAAAAGATAAAGGTAAAGTTGCTCTTTCAAAGTTTGCTGTCTTTCAATGCCTCGAAATATTTTTTCTTGCGTAGGATATTTGTTGATTCTGTCTCTGTCTGCGTTCAAACTGCCTTGGATTTGCGCTATTTTCAGTTGAAGCGCTTCTTTGGATTCTATCAAATTTTGGCGAACCAAACTTTTTGCCTCATCTATTTGTTTGTTGAGATTCACGACCGACGGGTTTTCCACAGTCGCTTGTTTTAAAAGAATGCTTTTGCTGAGCAGAAATTTGTTGTATTCCGAGATGTAAGATTCCGTAGCAGGAGAAAGTCCCATATTCGTGGGTAAAAGTTTATCGCCGGAACTTGCGGCAAAAATAGAATTTACCAAATCCAATTGTATCGAAAGATCCACGAGTTGTTTCATATTGGAGTTGCTGTTGTCCAAAGCCAGCGATGCCTCCGAATCCAAATCCGTGATTTTATTTTCTTTCTTGAATCCTTCTTTTTGATTTTCAATTCCGGAAAGATCTTTGGAAATAATTGCCAATCTTTCATCAATAAAATCTTGAGAATTTTGCGATTCCCGATTTCTATCTTTCACACTTCCTGCATTGTATTGATTTACAAGTTCATTCAAAATATCTTCGGATTTTTTCGGAATCGCGCCCGTCATCGAAAGTTCCATCATAGAACCTTTGCCTTCGGGCAAAGTAACGGTAATAGAATTTTCCAAAGAAGAAATCGAGGTTTTCATATCTCGAAAAACAATTTTTAGAGGTTTTGAAAATTTTGAATCCGGCTTTTTATTAATAATCACGGTTCCGAAAGGAAGTTGAACCGGAACACCGAATTTAAAAACATTTTTGCCGTTTTTCAATTCGCCGTCAGACAGTTTGTATGAATGGCTTTCGGACGGCGAAATTTCATAAGAAATTTGAGAAAACGTGGCGGAATCTACTTTTAAAATTTTCGCGGTTAATGGAGATTTATCATAGATTTCAGGACTTTTTATGTTTCCGATGCCGTAGAAACCCACATTCAAATCGAGATTTTCCACCACTTTTTCGAGCAAAGGTTTTGCTGTGATGACGGCGGTTTCGCCCTGAAGTTCCCAGCCGTCGTAAATTCCGGCGCCCAAAGTTTTTAAATCGCTTAGCATCGCTGCGTTTCCACCGGTTCTCGATACGGGAAATTTCAATGTGGCTTTGGAAAGATATTGAACGTTTGTATATCGCAAATAAATTTTTGCCGTAGCGTAGCACAATATCATGCATCCCAAAATCCAATACCAATTTTTCAGATATTTCAGGATTTCTTTTTTTAAATCCAAATTTTTATGTTTTTGTGGTAAACTTTCGAGCAATTCCATATTGGTTTTTTTTATTTGGATACGGCAAGGATGAATGTTCCCAAACCTAATAATGCGGCACCGATTTGCAATAATAATCCCCGATTCGGATTGGTGGCATTCGCTGCGATTTGTCTGTTTTTATCCGGCTCTACATACAAAATATCGTTCTGTTGGAGATAATAATAAGGCGAATTTACGATGGAAGCATCGGATAAATCCAGCGAAACGATTTCGTCTTTTTTAGTTTCCTCGGAATAGCGCACCAATTTCACGTTGGTTCTGTTTCCGGAATCGTTCATATCTCCGGCTAATGCCAAGGCTTGAAAAATATTGATTTTTTCGGTGGCGCTTGTTTTTTGTCCGGGATTTTTCACATCGCCCAAAATATTGATGCTAAAATTGTTGAGTTTTATGGAAACCATTGGATCCGTGAGGTATCTTTTCAATTTATTTTCCAAATCCGTGCGCAGTTGCTGTTTCGTGAATCCTTTGCAAAAAATATCGCCAATCACCGGAAAATTGATAAAACCTTCTGCATTCACGATGTATTCATTGTCGCCCATTCGGTTATTTACATTGGAATTTCCGGAATTGTTTGCGGTTTGGGACATCGTAATTTTGTTGAACGGTTTCACGGCGAGTTCATCCAGAGCCGAAATCGTGATTTCCAAAACATCGCCTTCCTGAATGTGGAGTTCGCTGTATCTGGCTTGAGAAATTTCGGTTTCAAAATTGCCGTTAGACAAATAAACCATATTTTGTTTCGGTTTACAAGCGTTCAAAAACAAAAGGGAAATGAATATTATTGTGAAATGTTTCATCTGTTTATATTTTATAAGCCCCCTGTCCCCCGAAGGGGGCAAAAATGGCTATAGTTTTGTTTTTTTCTTTGAGTTCGTATTTATTTTTTTAGCGGCTTTACCTCCTACATTTTTATTTTTTTTCAATGGAATCGGCGAAACCTAACGAAGTGGTTCGGCGTAGCCAATCTTTGGATTTGCCTCCTGTATTTTTATTTTTTTAATGGTGTCGGCGAAACCTTCGGTTTTGTTTGTGTGACAAATTTTTGTCATGCGTGTTTCATCCTATAAGTTTATCATTAATTTTTTACAATAGAACATCACCGGTGTGTTCATCCTTAAAGTCGGGTGCGAAGTTACGATTTTTTTTACGGGAAATAGCCGTTTTTCGTTATTCACACATTCCTTAACAAAAAAAGTTTACTTTTAAGATTGCATTCTGTTATAGAAAACAAGGATTGGAATCATCCAAAAAATCAAATCACATCTCCTCAAACAATGCTTGGAAAAATCGCAAATATTTCGGTTCGTACACCATTTTCAAACCTTTGGCATTTTTCCGATTTTCATAAACTTCTGCCACGGAATAGGCAACCACATCCAAATGCGCCTGTGTGTAAACGCGTCTGGGAATCGTGAGGCGAACGAGTTCTAATTTCGGGAAATATTCTTCGCCGGTTTCCTTGTTTCGTCCGGCGGAAACAATGCCGCGTTCCATTCCGCGAACACCGGAATTAATGTAAATATTCGCAGCGAGTGCTTGCGCCGGATATTGATTTTGAGGAATGTGTTCATAAAATTTTCTCGCATCAAGGAAAATCGCGTGTCCGCCAAAAGGTTTTACCATCGGAATATTGTAGTCGTCCAACAGATTTCCCAAATACGCCACTTGTCTGATTCTGGAAGAAATATGTTCGTCCAAAACCGCTTCTTCCATTCCGCGAGCCATCGCTTCCATATCTCTGCCGGCTAATCCGCCGTAAGTGTGAAGTCCTTCATAAACCACAACCATATTTCGCAATTCTTCAAACAAATCTTCATCGTTCACCGCCACGAAACCGCCGATGTTTACGAGCAAATCTTTTTTACCGCTCATAGTCGCCGCATCGGAATAGGAAGCGAATTCTTTCAAAATTTCCGCTACGGTTTTCTGCGAATATCCTTCTTCACGCTGTTGAATATAATAAGCGTTTTCCATGGCGCGGGTAGCGTCTAAAACCACTTTTATGCCATGTTTGTGTGCGAGTTCGTGGACTTCTTTAATGTTTTTCATAGAAACCGGCTGACCGCCAGCCATATTTACGGTGGCTCCAATCGTAACGTAAGCAATGTTTCCTCCGCCGACTTTTTTAATTAAATCTTCAAATTTGTTCAGGCAAATATTTCCTTTAAACGGATGTTCGGATTGTGGATCGTGGGCTTCGTCTATGATGACATCTACAAATGTTCCGCCCGCCAATTCCTGATGAAGTCGGGTTGTGGTGAAATACATATTTCCGGGAACGTATTGTCCTTTTTTAATGAGACATTGCGAGAGCAAATTTTCTGCGCCTCGACCTTGATGCGTGGGAACCAAATATTTGTAACCGTAGTATTTACGGACGTTGGATTCCAAATAATAATAATTTTTACTTCCGGCGTAGGCTTCGTCGCCCATCATCATTCCTGCCCACTGATAATCGCTCATCGCATTGGTTCCGCTGTCCGTCAAAAGATCGATGTACACGTCTTCGGATTTCAGCAGAAATGTGTTGTATCCGGCTTCTTTAATGGCGTTTTCGCGGTCGTTTTGTGTGGTCATTTTTAAAGGCTCTACCACTTTCACTTTGAAAGGTTCTGCCCAAGGTTTTTGTTTGAAACTCATTTTTATTTTATTATTTTTTTTTAGATTAATGATTACTGTGTGATTAGGCTTAAAGAATCTCAAGCCCCGACTGCTGCAAAATTAGTGAATTTCGTGAAAAGAGACAAGATAAAAGTAATATTCTATATCAAATATATTAAAATTTAAAATGCCATATAACATTTAAATTAATTATATTCAATAATTACGAGTTATATTAGTATAATTTAAATTTTAGCATCTGAAAGACGAGATAAAGAATTTTTGGAAAAACGTTTGAAAAATATTTTAAATTTCGCTTTTCAGACGAGTAAATGAAATTGAAAACAAGAAAAATGAAATGCTTTCGCATGCAGAAAAATTTTTCGTCTTTAAGTAATACTGATCAATATTTCGTGCAAGACGCAGATTTTATTTTGGATGAAAATATTTTGAAATTGCTGAACATCAATCCGAAATCTGCCGTCATAAAACAAGGGAAATATCCCATAGTTTCAGAAGGAAACAAACGTTTTGCCGTCTTTATTTTAAGCGAATGAGGTGCGAGTTTCGAGATTCGAGTTTTAACACTTTTCAAAGTTGAAAATCTTTTTTTGAAAACTCACTTTTTTGCCATCAACCGGTTTATCATTTCCCGAAGTTCTTCTATTTGTTTGTCCTTTTCCGCGAGCCGAACTTCGTATTGTTCGGTGAGTTTTTCCGAAAGATATTGATTTACAATATATCCCGCATTGTTGGAATATTCGCCATTGTTGTTGTTAATGATGGTCATTCCTTCCGGTAGCAAATCGATGAGATTTTTATCATAAATTTTGGCGATTTTATCCAAAATAAACACATCCGGAAAACTTTTATCCGCTTCGTATCTTCTATAAGTAGATTCCGAAACGTCTAACATATCAGCTACTTGAATAGTAGAAAGTCCTTTTTCTACTCTTAATCCTTTTAGTTTGTTACCAAGTTTCATTTGTTTATATTTTATTTTTTTCAATGGTCAAATTACATAATCGTTTGTTGTGTGTTAATTATTGGGGATTTCATCTGTTTATATTTTATTTTTTTCAGCGGTCAGATGGAACACTTTGTACAATCATTCGTTTGTGTGTCAATATTTTGTCATGAGTGTTTCATTTGTTCTGTTGAATTTAAACAAAGTTATCTAAAATTTTCCAAACCCGTGAGTATAGATTCTTTCAAAAACGACCAAAAATTTGTCAAAATTCACCAATCTTTTATCGGTTTTGGTAGTGATAAATAGAAAATAGCATTTTACTTTTACACCGAACAATAAGTTCAAAAAAAAGTTCTCGGATTTTGCAGTGCGCAATGCAAGAAAAGAAAACTTTTTTAAAACAACAGTCTGCAACGCTTGAAGTGCAAAATAACTAAATGCAATGAAATATCCGGATTAAAAAAACGTGCTTCTCAGATTCGGGTATTTTTTTAACAAAAGCAATGGGAAG